>DATGXQ010000436.1:0-28680 GCA_035298905.1 Nostocaceae cyanobacterium
GTGTCCCCACCCCGATCAGGTTAGGCTTGTGCCATTGGGTTTGTTCACGTTTCATTTAAGATTGCTACAGCAGGGAACAGGGAACAGGGTTGAAACTCCTTTAGCATCGGGCTTTGTTATTAACTTCTGTACTTCATTTACCCCAAACGTGCTGTATATTCTCTGCCCGGAATTCCCCCTTCTCTATCCTGATAAGTTAGCTGGCAAATTCAAGAAGGCAGTAAATCGTAACAAAGGATTTTTGAACTTTTTGTATTAGCTTATACCGTTTTCGGATTCAGGCTTGGCACTCAAGTCCCATCAAAACTTTTCCCCGAAAATTGACTAGAGAAATCACTGATGGAGCAGCGTTTAGGAGTAATTATTAATAAATAATTAATTTCCCGCAAAAACCGAAAACGAACTCAACTATTTGCCAGGAAAAACATGAAACTTTTATGGTAACTTTGCCAAATAACTGCTAAAATCTCATGAATAACGAGATAAAGATGACCAGGTAATTTACCTAGCAAATTACCTAACAGTTTCACTCAAATAGCAAAACGGCAGATCCAGTTTTGAGTGCAATCTTAATTCACAAAGCTTTCAGGCATTGTGCTTTGTGAACTAAGCCTCGATGCTACCTGTTTGCAAGTAAACACCGCTAAAATACACCAGAGAGTTTTTAACTGGGTTTAGCACAATAACCGACGATAGGTTAAAAATCAGGTGCAGCTGGTGAGCAAATAGGTAAAGAGAGGAGATAAATACAGGGAGTTAAAAGCTAAGTAGAGTGAAGATTGCAAATTCTGGCGATCTTTGTTCAAAATACAAAAGCATTTTTCACCCCTAGCAGCAAAACTGGTGTGACATGTCTACGAAAAAACTAAAATTTTTCTCTCAAAAATCAGAATTTAGACTGATTTGCAGTTTGAGGAAAAGACATATTTTGCCATTTGGTGTATACTGATGAATTTAATTTCTCTCATTGTTGTAAACGTGATTTTAGTCTCTCTGTCAATATGAGTAACGACATCGATCTGATCAAGCGTCTTGGCCCCAGTGCGATGGATCAGATCATGCTTTATCTGGCTTTTAGTGCCATGCGGACAAGTGGCCATCGGCACGGGGCTTTTTTAGATGCAGCTGCCACAGCTGCCAAGTGTGCAATTTACATGACCTATCTAGAGCAGGGGCAAAACCTGCGGATGACAGGGCATTTGCACCATCTAGAGCCAAAACGAGTCAAAATCATTGTCGAAGAAGTCAGACAAGCTTTGACTGAGGGAAAATTGTTAAAAATGTTGGGTTCCCAAGAACCCCGCTATTTAATGCAATTACCCTATGTGTGGATGGAGAAGTTTCCTTGGCAACCGGGAAGATCCCGTGTACCGGGGACAAGTTTGACCAGTGAAGAAAAGCGACAAATTGAGCAAAAGTTACCCAAAAACTTACCTGATGCTCAGTTAGTAACTTCCTTTGAATTTTTAGAACTGATAGAGTTTTTGCACAAGCGATCGCAAGAAGAACTCCCACTTCCTCACCAGATGCCTTTGAGCGAAGCTTTAGCAGAACATATCAAGCGCCGTCTGCTGTACTCCGGGACAGTCACCCGCATAGATTCTCCTTGGGGAATGCCCTTTTACGCTCTCACCCGTCCCTTTTATGCGCCAGCTGACGAACAAGAGCGTACTTACACCATGGTAGAAGATACCGCCAGGTATTTTCGGATGATGAAAGATTGGGCAGACCGCCAACCCTATACGATGCGCGCTGTAGAAGAATTGGATATTCCTGCCGAGAAAATGAAACAGGCCATGGAAGAATTAGACGAAATCATCCGTGCTTGGGCAGATAGATACCACCAAGAGGAGGGTGTGCCAGTAATTTTACAAATGGTCTTTGGCAGAAAAGACGAGTAGACAGAATCATTAAAGTCCGCTAATACCAATTCAAAATTCCAAATTCAAAATTAAGAAAGCTAAATTTAATCTAGATTTCGGGGTCTGAGTTGGTACAAGTCGCTAATTTTTAGCTGGACTAGCTTGAGAAAAGGATCATCTGGGGTTAGAAGTAAATGATGGCTAAAATTGTAGGGTTGTAAACCCTACAACCCTATTGTGGTGAGTAAATGTTGTAGAAATTTGCTCTAAATCCTGGCGTGGTTAACCAAGCTCAAATTCCGCTAGTTTTATCACTAGCATCGATACAAACATCCAACGCCTGAATCGGAGTTAGATTAATTTCTCGCCGTAACCCAACCACGCACTTAGCAAAATTCACAGGTAGCAAACTACGGCCACAATATCTTAAACTCTCAGGATTAATAGCTTCTTGAGTGCTTTTGCTGACACCAACAACACAAGTAGCTAAATCTTCGGGACGACGAGCATTCCGACAAGCAGAAAGGGCATCTGTAGGAGTAATTTTGGTCTGTGCTTTAATTGTGGTGACACAAGCAGACAACTCCACTGGACGCAAAGCACCGGCACAACCTTGAGCAGCCGGTTGTGCTGTCAAGCCTGTACCCAGCAGTTTAGCTACACAATATCGATACTCATTGTTGTAATAAGCATCACTCACAGCCACACTTGGTAAACTGGAGAGCAACAACCCAGCTATAGCTAAACCTGATGCTGTCATCTTGCTATAGAAAGAATTATTTAGCTGCTTGTGAAAACTATTAATGTCTTTTTTGGTGGAAAACATATTTTGTACCTCCAAACACCCTCAGTTATGCTAACGTAGAATCTGCCGTAAATCGCCCAGAATACCAGCCTAATGATCAAATATGGGATGATTTCTCAAGTTATCATCTCCCACAGATATTAAGAAATAGCATCTACTCTACAGGCACTGATCAAGACTATCGCTGTTCGGAAAAAACCTGATCAGGACAGATGTTAGCGTTTTGAGAGTGATGTGTAATAATGGTAGTTCTGGGTAAAGTTTAAACAGGAATAGATTAAGGAAACTCATGTCCCGATACAGAGGGCCACGCCTGAGAATCACACGTCGCTTAGGCGAATTGCCAGGATTAACTCGTAAAAGCGCTAGACGCGCTTATCCCCCCGGCCAACATGGTCAAAACCGCAAAAAGCGTTCTGAGTACGCTATCCGTCTAGAGGAAAAGCAAAAACTCCGCTTAAACTATGGTTTGACCGAGAAGCAACTGCTACGTTATGTCCGTAAAGCTAGACGTGTAACTGGTTCTACCGGACAGGTGTTACTACAACTGTTAGAAATGCGTTTGGATAACACCATTTTCCGTATGGGTATGGCTCCCACCATCCCTGCTGCTCGTCAATTGGTCAACCACGGTCATGTGACTATCAATGGTAAGGTAGTGAATATCGCCAGCTACCAAGTCCGTCCCGGTGAAGAAATTGCCGTCAGAAATAGAGAAGCATCTCGGAAGTTAGTGGAAGCTAATTTACAATACCCTGGTTTAGCAAACCTCCCCAGTCACTTAGAGTTTGATAAAAACAAGTTAGTGGGTAAGGTCAACGGGGTAATTGAAAGAGAATGGGTAGCTCTGCAAGTTAATGAGCTACTAGTGGTAGAATACTACTCACGTCAAGCGTAATAGTCATTTGTCCTTAGTCATTTGTCATTGGTGGTTTAGGAAAACCTCATGACTAATGACTAGTGACCAATGACTAACCCCCAATTTGGGACATAGTACGGCTATATGTACCAGTAGTACCAGTGTCGCGCTGTTTAAAGTTAATTTCTGGTTTGATTGCTAATATTTGCTGAACTTGGGCTTGGAGTTCTTTGGTGCTAATGCCGGCTCGTAAAGAAGATTTTAAATCGAGTTGTCCAGTTTCATTTAATAAACAAGGCCGTAACCAACCATCGGCAGAAAGACGCATCCGGTTACAACGATCGCAAAAACATTCGGACATTTGACTGATAAATCCTAATGTTCCCTTCGCTCCAGGAATTTGGAACACATCAGCAGGACCGTTACCACAAATTTGAGCTTCTGTCAAACCCCATTTTTGGCGGATTTGTTGACGTAAATCATGAGAGGAAATCCAACCGCGATCGCCAAATAAATCTCCGTTACCAATAGGCATAAATTCAATAAATCGGACGTGCCAGTTTTTGTCAATTGTTAAGGCGGCTAAATCTAAAATTTCGTGGTCATTGACACCGGGAATTACTACCACATTTAATTTTAAAGGGTTAAATCCCACCCTATAGGCGGCTTGAATACCGTTCCAAACTTGTTGCCAGCGTTTTTGACCTTGATAACCGATAATTTGCTCAAAGGTGTCTGGGTCAAGGGAATCGAGACTAATATTAATCCGTTTTAAACCAGCATTGTACAGGTCTTGAGCGATCGCTGCAAGTAAGAACCCGTTGGTAGTCATGGATAAGTCTTGAGTTGCCGGTAGAGAAGCGATTTTTTGCACTATCTCCACCACACGGGGACGCAGTAGCGGTTCTCCTCCTGTGAGACGAAACCGGGTAAAACCTACAGGGATAAAGACTTCTTGAATGAGGGTGAGAAGTTCCTCATCAGTTAATAGTTGCTGCTTGAGGATATAGTCTAGTTCTGCCCCCTCTGGCATACAGTACAGACAGCGAAAATTACAGCGATCGATTAAACTAATGCGGAGGTAGTCTACCTGGTTCATTTTTTTGCTAGAAAGCAAGAGAGAGGCTGAACTTCTAGGTTAACAAATTAGAGGCGATCGCCAGAGGTGGAAAGGAAGCGATAACCAAATAAACCAACCAAGAACATACATAAAGCACAAACAACGTAGATTAAAGCCATCCCAGCACCTTGATTAGTTCCAAATATGCCACCAAACAGCCAGGCAAGACTACCATTCGCTTTCATTCCTGGTTCAAACACCTGATCGGCAAGGAGTCCAGAAATCAGATAAGCTAGGGCTGAGGATAGTTGCAAAAAGAGCGATCGCGCTGCAAAAACTCTTCCCTGTACTTGGGGAGGTACTTGTTTTAACCAAATGACATTTTCGCAACTGCCATTTAAAGGAAAATTCAAAGAAGAACAAAACTGAGAACCAATCCAAACTAAATTGTGATTCGTTAATCCAAATACGGTTTTGCTTAAACCAGCACCCATCATTCCCCAGAAAAAGCCTTGAATTGGTTGTTTTGTCCCACCCCAGGTACTAATAATTAATGCACCAATCACGCCACCTAAACCCGCAGCAGAGGCTAAACTACCCAAAAGCACCGTATTATTTTGCGATCGCGCCAAAATCATCGGTGTATATAAAGAACCACCCAAATCATGAAAAAACCAAAATAATAAACCTGTAATTAATAAAGCTAACAGACTTTTCTGGGATTTAATATAACGCCAACCATAACTTAATTCTTGCCAAATATTTGCTAATTCTGGAGACTGATTTTCAGGATTTTTTTCTTTTGGAGGTTGGGGAATATGAACTAAAATTACACTGCTAATTGCATAACTAAAAGTCAAGATATCAAGGAAACCAATGCCGATTAAACCAATTATATGATAGAGATATCCTGATAAAGCCGGAGCGATAATTTTAGAACCATAATTTGCTAAAAATTCCAAACTACTAGCACGAGTATAATGCTTTTCTGTAACCATTAAACTCACAGAAGCAGAGTAAGCTAAGGACTGTAAGCCGCTAAAAATTCCTGTAAGAGAACTGGTAAGATAAAGATGCCAAATTTGTAAATTATTAGTCCAGTACAGCAGCAAGATAATAATTGTTGTCCCTACAGCTACCGTATCACCCACTAACATTAGTAACTTGCGGTGATAACGGTCTACAATTACCCCACTAATGAGAGCGATCGCTATACTAGGAAGTAGGGAAAAAAAGCCCATCAGGGTGAGAGAAGTCGCTTGGCCTGTAAATTCCCAAATCCAGATATTAATAGCAAAGCTGGTCATACTGCTGCCAATAGTTGATATCAGTTGACCAAACCAAATAATTAAAAAACTACTTAAATAACCAAGTTCAGATTTTATTTTCATGTAGGCTATCTCGGATTTATATCCTGATAAAATTATCTTTATACAGCATATTTCTGGTAAATGAGGTACAAATTTTAGTCACAAAGCTTTATCCTAATAAACTTTCAACTCTGTTCCCTGTTCCCTGTTCCCTGTTCCCTGCTGTATTTCACTGAGCAAATATTTAGACAAGTCATCTAAAATGGCATTAGCTGAAAGAATATTACCAAATATCCAATAACTAGAATCTACAAGGTAAATTCGTTTATTTTTTGATGCTTTTAGCTGTTGCCATAACTCATGTTTTTGATATTTTTTAAATAATTCCTTTGCACCAGGGTCTACAGCGACAAAGAAAAAATCTGCATCTAGTAAATCAATGCGTTCAAAACTAACTATAATGAAATTATCACTAGGTTGCTTAATTAATTTCCGTTGTTCTTCTGGTAGAGAAAGACCTATCTCTGACAAAATACTACCAGGAAAAGAAAATTGAGAACGAAACTCTGCACTTTGAACTTGTCCATGAAAACGACCAATAGAAACTTTGATTTGATTTAATTTCTCTCCTAATGCTATTTTTAAATCTTCTATTCGTTTTTGATATTGAGTGATAAGCTTTTCTGCTTGTTCGCTTCTTCCTAATATCCTCCCAGTCTCTCTTAGGGCATCTTTCCAATAAATTTGATTGTACTTTAACTTGATTACTGGAGCGATTTGGGAAAATAAATTGTAGCTTTCTGAACTTAAATTATATAAACCAATAATCAAATCTGGATACAAATAGACTATTTTTTCTATATTTAATTGATTTTCTTTACCTATGTAATTTACACCCTCCATTTGCTGGCCTAAAAAGTTAGCTTTGCTACCAATAAAACCTGGATCTGGTGATGCAATTGGTTTTAATCCTAATGCTAAAACTATTTCTAAACTTACCTGATCCGTAACTAAAATACGCTGAGGCTTGATTGGGACACAAGTTTCTCCCAATTCATGTTTAACTAACTGACATTCTGGATTGCGTAAACTGGCCTTGAGCAAATTTGGCTTTTGGTAAAGATGACTATGACAAGCCGTTACCAGGATTAGTGATATAGCCGCCACAATCAATAATTTCAGATAGTAAAAATAGCTTTTGTGCATTGATTCGTTCAATGAAATTAATTGATTTATTGATTAATTACGCTTAACATAGGTTGACAAGTTTTCTACTCGAAACTGGGGAATTACTTCTGCTACAGTCCCATTACAAGAACCAATAAGAGAAATTTCTTTACTCTGATCTAATACTATGTCTGCTTCTACACTACCTATTCCGCCATTTGGCTGAATAAAACTGAGTTCGACCCGATGAAATTCTTGGTTATTACTTTCTTCAATTACTCGATAAGCAACTTGATAATTAAACCAGTCCCAGCCATAGATAAAAATCATTTCTCTCTCTAAAACCTGTACAACTGGCGGTAATATAGCCCAACCACGATAAACATAATTAAATATATCAAGATTACCTGTCCGTGTGAGTATAGATGTCATTGCAATTTCATCTAATCTGCCATAAAATCTGCCTTCAGGAAAATCAATTGCTGTCGGTGCAAATCGATGACCACCAAAATGGCTGGCTTGCCAAACTCGAACATGAGAAAGTGATAAATTTTTAACTATATTTTTTACTTGGCGGTAGAAGGGATTACCATATTTAGCACAACATTTATCATTACTACCATGTGTACAGATAAAAATATCCCTAGTAGAAGATTGACTGTTATAAATATCTAGAGATTTATCAAGTAAATATTTGTTGACAAGGGGAGCTACTTCGTTAATTTGCGCCACAGAAAACTCATATTTATGATAGCCCTGAGAAAATCCCGTTACCTGTCTAAAGATTAAGACGCGAATAGTCTGAGATTGGTAATTCTCCTGATCATACATTAATAAAAATTCTATTGGTTCATTTTTTAATTCCCATGCTTTTTTTAAATCTCGTAAATTTTCAGGAATTGCTTTAGATTCATAAGCTTGTCTTGTCCAAGGTGTAGGACATTCTATCAATACATAGATGGGAATATTTTCACCGTTGCCTATTGGGTCTTCTCCTAACTGGCGAGAATTTTGAGCGCAAAAGAAGTTATTCATACTCATTTTTTTAATTAGATGTAATGCGAATCTTGCTCATATCATTTTACCCGTGAGTATAGTTTAGTTATGGATGAACAATCAAGATTGATGGCCTTACCGTTCCTTTTATGCAAAATGGCATTTAGTAGGTTGGGTTGAACGTTCGCGTAGCGTCCCGTAGGGAAGTGAAACCCAACAAATGCCCGAAAATGTTGGGTTAGCCTTCGGCAAGCCGCTTTGCGTCTACGTCCCTCAACCCAACCTACAAATTTTTAATTAGATGTAATGCGAATCTTTCTCATATTATTTTACCCGTGAGGATAGTTTAGTTATGGATGAACAATCAAGATTAATCAGTATTACGATTTAGGGTAGGGGTGGAATTTCTCCACCCTTGTAACTAAATGCTAAATTTAAAAGTCAAAAGAGAAAGTGCCAATTACAGTTAAAGGAGCGGCAGGAACAATATAAAAACCTTGAGACTCGTAGTATTTAGTATCAAATAGGTTCTTGATATTGATAGCAGCTCGCCAATTATCCTGTTTATAGAAAATACTGGCATCAGTTCTGAGATAGGAAGGAATTTGGATATTGTTAGGTACAGTAGCTTCACGCTCACCTGCATAAACTAAACCTAATCCTAATCCTAAACCTTGCAAGTTACCTTTTTGAAATTCATAGGTACTCCATAAACTAGCACTGTGATAGGGTACACCAGCTAACCTATCATTTAATAATGCTATATTATTATCTTTGCTGATATAAGCATCTGTGTAAGTGTAAGTACCAATGATTTTCCAACCTGGTGAAATTTCTCCAACTATGTCTAGTTCAACTCCTCGACTTTTTTGTTCACCTGTTTGGACACTAAAATCAGCATCAACTGGGTCAGTGGTTAAGACATTATTTTTGGTGAGATCAAAATAAGCTAAAGTTGCTGAGAGCCGCTCCTTAATCAATTCTTGTTTAATGCCAATTTCAAATTGTTCTGCTGTTTCTGGTTTAAATGCTTCGTTATTTCGGTTTCTGCCAAAGATTTGCGGGTTGAAAGAATTTGTCCAACTGGCATAAATTGATGTGGAGTTAGTAGGTTGATAAACTATACCTAAACGGGGAGAAAATTCCGAATTGGAAGTTTCATTCAAAGTCGTACCATTTTCTAAGTCTCTGTTATAGGAATCAACCCAATCAAAGCGACCACCTGCTAAGAGTTTCAGATTGGGTGTGAGGTCAATTAAATTTTGTAGATAAACTGCTACATTTTCTCCACCATATTCTGTAAATTCGCTACGTCTCACTGATTGTACTTGTGCGCCATAGGTTGGGTTAAAAATATCTAATGCAGCAATATTTCCCCGATAAAAATCATCTTGAAGTCGGTAACTACCTATTTCTAATCCTACTAATATATTATGGCGAATTGAGCCTGTATTAAACTTGCCACTAATTTCATTTTGGAAAGAAATATTTTGCTGTTCATCATCTGTAACGCGATATCCCCGGCTGACTGTTCGACCATCTGCACTAATAGCACCAGGTTGTACACCTTTGGCTATTCCTCTCACATTGAGGATATTAAAACCTTGGCGAAATTTCCAGTTATTGTTATTTCCAAATTGGCTTTCTAGATTGTAGGTGAAGTTGTTTGATGTAAATTCAGCATCATTTAGACTAGGTTCACCCAAGAAGCGATCGACAGGAAGGTCAAAGACAACTCTGCTGTTACTAGGAAAACCCCGGTCGAAGGTGTAGTCGTATTTCTGGTATTCATAAGCTAGGGTAAGATTTGTTCTTTCTCCTACTTTGAGACTGATGACAGGATTGATAAATAAACTTTCATTTTCTACAAAGTCTCGGAAACTGTTAGCATTTTCATAGGCAGCATTCAAACGATAAAGAACAGCACGATTTTCTGTAAGTGGCCCTGTAAAATCAACGCTTGTGCGGTAATAATCATTGCTACCCACAAAGCCATTAATTTGATAGAAGGGATCTGATAATGGTTGTTTGGTGATTGTGTTAACTACACCACCCGGACTACTAGCACTTCCATATAAAACCGAGGCGGGACCTTTAAGAAATTCTACTCGCTCGACATTGGCGACATCACGAGGACTGAGAAAACCAAAGTCTCTAAAGCCATTACGTAGGCTTTCATAACCTGTACCAAAACCGCGAATGAAGTAACCTTGAGATGCGATTCCGCCAAAAGTTTCCTGACGACGCACACCGCTCACATTATCTGCTAGTTCGTTGAGTCTGACAACTTGGCGATCGCGTATTACTTCTTTAGGTATAACTTGTACTGATGCGGGAATATCGCGCAATGGTACTTCTATTTTTGTAGCGGTTGTACTTTCTGGAACTAAATACTCAATATCTCCTGTGGCTGTAACTACTAATTCTATCGGTTCTTCAGAAGTTGTAGATTGTTCAGATGGAGTCTGATTTTCTGATGTGGGTTGTTCAGATGGAGTCTGATTTTCTGGTGTAGGTTGTTCAGATGGAGTCTGATTTTCTGATGTGGGTGCAGATGCAGCAATATTAAATACTAAACCTTGATCATCCTCAAACAGTTCTACTGTTGGGATACTTGCTACTCCAGTAATAGCGAGTCTAATCGTATTAGCATTTAGGTTAGTAGCAGTGATTTCGCTAACTCCCGCAATGGGTTGTTTTTGACTGAAGGTATTGTTACCAGGTAGTTTTAGTTGTGCTGCGGGAATGTCAATCAGAAAAGTATTACCATCTTTTTTGGGTAATACTTGCAACTTTTCGGCTGCGGTGGTGGCTAAAATCAGTTCTGTTCCGTTGTTGCTAGGCTGGAGTTTGACTTCTGTAATTTGGATCAGTTCTTGCGTTTGTGCTGTACTAGATCCCGTTGGGATAAATTCAAAAATTAAACCTTCATCACCATCAAATACTTCAACTGTGGGTAAAGCTTTCTCACCAACAACAGTTAGTCTAATTGTGTTGTTATTAACCTGAGTGACACTAACAGATGCAATTCCTGCTACTGGATTATTTTGGTTAAAAGCTTTACCTTGGGGTAAGGATAAAACTGTATTAGGAATATTGACTATAAAATTATTACCTTGGCTGACATTCACTGGTTTGAGAGCATCAGCTTTGACACTTTCTAAAATAACTTCAATACCTTTATCTGTGGAATTTACTTTAACGCCTGTAACTTTAATAGCTGCTGTATTACCCTGTGCTAGTAATTGATCGGGGTTAGAGCGCGGTTTTTCTTCTGTTTGTTGCTGTGCATAAACAGGCTGAACTAAGCTACTAATAACGGCTAGTGCCAACCCTAGCGATCGCATCTCTTGGATAAATTCGGACTTCATCTGGTTTGCTCCTTCCTCTGCACCCTTTTTCTGCCAAGCTTTTCACTGCTAATTTGCACACTTAATAAAATCCAGCACGTCTTTTTCATTGACGCGAGGAATTATTGATAGTGTATGAATCCTATCTGCAAAATATTTGCAAAACTAACTGAAAATAATTTGCATTTATTTCTATGACTATTAAGAACTTTTATCACAAACTTTCTGGATGAGCAAGTATTTATCAGAACTTGCTGACTAGTCACGTTTGCCACTTAGAGCTAAATAAAAGCCTGAAACCCTTGTGTTTTATGGCTTTCAGGTGAAATAAATGTTATAGATTTTACATTTAATTAAAATATCATCTATTAAAAGGCAGATTTTAACAGTATCAATAAAAACTTATTGTTAAGTTCAATATTGATAACAGTTACTAATTAATTGCTAGTTGTCATCTCTAGCTACTTGTCCTAAGCTAAGTTTGTAGTTGAAAATAACTATCAATAAGTGCCGATGTCTTACTGACAGACACAGACATAAAGGACACGTTAATAAAGTCTGTGTTGCGCTTAAGAGAAGATTTTGACTAATAATTTGTTGTTTCCATCAGGGTTGTAAAACGCTAATGACTAACTCTGTGAATGGCTTAGAGAAATCTAGTGAAAAATTTGCTACGGTTGTAGAACTGCTGCGCTATAGGTCTTTAGTGCAAGCTGAAGCTGAAGCTTTTACCTTTTTGGAAGATGGAGAGAAAGCAGTTGCCACCCTGACTTATCAGGAGTTAGATTGGCAAAGTAGAGCGATCGCCTCTCAATTGCAAGCATTACAATTAACTGGTGAACGTGCATTACTCCTCTACCCACCAGGATTAGATTATCTAGTAGCTTTTTTTGGCTGTTTGTATGCAGGAGTGGTTGCAGTTCCCGCGTATCCTCCCCGCAATCATCGCAATACTCCTAGAATCCAAGCTATTCTTAAAGATGCCGCAGCAGCAATTATCTTAACTACAAGCGCAGTTTTACCCCAAATCCAATCTTTATTAACAGCAAGCGCAGATATACAAAATTTACAGTGGTTAACAACTGATAATATTAATTTTATTCAAGCTAATGACTGGCAAAAACCAGTGATTACTCCTGATACATTAGCATTTTTACAATATACTTCTGGTTCTACAGGAATACCAAAAGGTGTAATGCTCACTCATGGCAATTTGTTACACAATGCAGCCATGACATACATTTGTATGGAACATTCCCCCAACAGCAAATTTATTACTTGGCTACCTGTCTATCATGACATGGGATTGATAGGAGGAGTATTGCAACCTTTGTATGGTGGATTTCCCTGCAAAATGATGTCCCCGGTAGCATTTTTACAACAACCTTTTCGCTGGTTACAAGCTATTTCTGATTATCGAGGAACTACAAGCGGCGCTCCTAACTTTGCTTATGATTTGTGTGTAGAAAAAATCACTGCTGAACAACGCGCACAGCTAGATTTAAGTAGTTGGGATGTAGCCTTTAACGGTGCAGAACCAGTCCGTCAAAAAACCTTAGAACGCTTTAGTGAAACTTTCGCGGAGTGCGGTTTTCGTCCCCAAGCATTTTACCCTTGCTATGGCATGGCTGAAGCCACTTTAATGATAGCTGGAACTACAAAATCTGCTTTAGCTACTACAATCAAAGTCGAAAAAACGGGACTAGAACAAAATCAAGTAATTGAAACTATTGATGATAATTCTATAACTTTAGTCGGTTGTGATTTACCATTACCAGAACAGCAAATCGTGATTACTCATCCTGATAATTTAACTCTTTGTCAGGAAGATGAAGTTGGGGAAATTTGGGTATCTAGTCCTAGTGTTGGTCATGGTTATTGGCATCGACAGGAAGAAACACAAGTAACCTTTCAGGCTTACCTCAAAGATAAAAAAGCAGGTACTTTTTTACGAACTGGTGATTTAGGTTTTCTGCACAATGGTCAACTATTTATTACTGGGAGAGCTAAAGATTTAATTATTATTAGAGGACGCAATCTCTACCCCCAAGATATTGAAATAACAGCAGAAAATTCTCATCCTGCTTTACGTTTAAGTGGCTGTGCTGCATTTGCCACGGAAGTAGAGAATGAGGAAAAATTAGTAATTATTCAAGAGTTAGAATTTCGCGCTAAACCAGATTTTGAGGAAGTTGTCGCTGCTATTCGGCAAGCAGTTTCCCAAGAATTTGCAGTCCAAGTTTACGCAGTTGTGTTAATTAAACCCGGCAGTCTGCCTAAAACCTCTAGTGGAAAAGTACAGCGTCGAACCACCAAAGCACAATTTTTATCAGGAACACTCAATGTAATTTATAGCAGTATTTTTGGTCATGTAAATTTGGGAGAACCACAACCAGAAGATATTACCAGTTATTTACAAAAATTAGTAGCTCAAGTGTTATCTGTCCCATTAAAACAGGTCAACATTGATCAACCTCTAAGTAGCTTAGGCATTGATTCCCTCCAAGCATTTGATTTAAAAAATCGTCTTCAGCAAGATTTGGGAGTATCATTACCTGCCGTAGATTTATTCACAGCGAATATTGTTCAACTTGTCGAACAAATACAGAAAGCAGATAAAGAAAATATTTCCCAATTACAGCCTATCTCTCGTGACGAGAATTTACCTTTAGGTTTAGCACAAGAAAGATTATGGTTTCTGGAACAATTAGAATCAGGAAATCCTTTTTATAATGTTGGTATAGCCATTAAATTAAGTGGTAAAGTTGATGCTATAATTCTAGAAAAAAGTCTCAATGAAATTATCAAACGTCATGAAAGTCTCCGTACTACATTTGTGGCTGTAGACGGGAAACCAGTCAAGGTTATTCATGAGAGTTTAGAATTAAAATTATCACATCTGGATTTGACTACTCAGGAAAATAGCGATGCTGATATTCAAACTTTAATTTTACAAGAGACTCAAATAGCTTTTGACCTATCCCAACTTCCCTTATTAAGAGGTAAGTTACTGCGTCTACAAGCGGATGAGCATTTATTAGTAATTACCCTGCATCATATCATTTCTGATGGTTGGTCAATTGGCTTACTAATTCAGGAATTAGCTACATTTTATCAAGCATTTGCTGTTAATAAACCTGCACTTTTACCTGAACTGAGTATTCAATATGCAGATTATGCTTATTGGCAAAGAAAATGTTTACAAGCAGAGGTTTTGGCTACCCAAATCAATTATTGGCAGCAACAACTTAGTAATAGCGCACCATTACTTCAACTTCCCACAGATAAACCTAGACCAGCCATACAAACTTTTACAGGCAGAAAAGAATTTTTCACAATTCAAGGAGACATAAAATCAGCAGTTAAAGATTTAAACCAACGAGAAGGTGTAACTTTATTTATGATACTTTTAGCAGTATTTAAAACATTACTTTACTGCTATACTAAACAAGAAGATATATTAGTTGGTTCACCTGTCGTTGGTAGAAATTACCGGGGGACAGAAAATTTAATTGGCTTTTTCATTAATACATTAGTCTTGCGTACAGACTTTAGTGGAAACCCCAGTTTTCGAGAATTACTCAAACGGTTACGAAATTGTGCTTTAGATGCTTATGCACATCAAGATTTGCCTTTTGAGAAGTTAGTAGAGGAGTTACAACCAGAACGAAACTTGAGTTATAACCCCTTATTTCAGGTAATGTTTATTTTGCAAAATGCCCCTATTCCAGCCATAGAACTTCCCGACTTAAGTATGCATCCTCAAGAAGTTGACATTGGCACTTCTAAGTTTGACTTAAAATTTAGTATCTGGGAAAATGCACAAGGTTTTCAAGGTTCGATGGAGTACAAAACAGATTTGTTCAATGCTGCAACTATCGCTAAAATGAACAATCATTTTGAAATCATTCTCCGTCATGTTATAGAAAAACCAGACACGAAATTAGATGAAATTAGTCAAATTATTGTCAAAGCTGAAAAGGAAAAACAGTTAATTCAAGAACAGGAACTAGAAAAAACTTCTGCTCAAAAGTTGAAATTAATAAAGCGCAAGGTAATTTATAAAGCGTAACCGAAAAAGATAGTCAGCCCTAAATAAATTTAGTCTTAGTCAGAGGCTAGTATGCAAGTTTTTTTAGAAACAGAACGCTTGATTTTGCGCCAATTTACAGAAGCTGATGCTGATAATTTATTTGAATTAGACAGTGATCCAGAAGTTGTGAAATGGACAACAAACTTAGGACAGCCAACTTCCTATGCAAGCATTACAACAGAAACCTTACCGAGTTTTTTTGAATATTATCAGAAATATGCTAATTATGGATATTGGGCAGCCATAGAGAAGTCAAGTCAATCATTTATTGGTTGGTTTCTCTTGAGACCAATCATTCACGCTTCTTACTTTCATCCTCAATTTGTTAGTGCTAGTGATATTGAATTAGGATATCGCTTGGGAAAAAGTGCCTGGGGTCAAGGTTACGCAACTGAAGGGGCAAAAGCACTGATTAAAAAAGGTTTTTCGGAAGGAGTACAACGTATCGTTGCTGTTGCTTTTGCTGCCAACTCAGCTTCAATTCGGGTGATGGAAAAAGCAGGGTTAACACTCCAGACGAAAGTAATTTATGACAAGAATAATCAAGAAGCCGTACTATATGCTATTAATCGAAATGATTGTAAATATAGCACTCCGATTTGAGTTGTGAAATTAATATTGTAGACAAGGGAACAGGGAACAGGGAACAGGGAACAGGAAAGAGGGGACAAGTTGTACTGAGTTTTTTTCAAAAATCAAACCGGATTCCTATATGTTGATTTAGCCTCTTTATCAATGACTAAAAAATGAAAGAAATAAATTACAGCAAATTTCAGGTAAATGAGGTACAAATTTTTGGAACAAAGCTTTATGCTAAAAGACTGTCACCCCTGTTCCCTGTTCCCTGCTGTACCATAATTTCTGATTAAGCATTAAATTACCAAAACCAAAATTTTGATTACTAATGGAAATAACAGACCAAATACCATTGAAGGCATCTTTTTTACAGTCTAAAAGAAGGCAAGGAATTAATCTTTCATCTTCAGAATTAGTCAAAATAACGCCTTTATTATCTGATAGTGCTTTACCTGCCCTATGCCAACCTACTGTAGAAGGAGTTAATTTATTAACATGGGCGGCTAATCATCAAGACTTAATTAATAAAAATTTATTCCAGTATGGAGGTATACTATTTCGTAACTTTCAAATTAAAGAAATAGCCGAGTTTGAAAAATTTATTCAAACTGTTTCAGGAAATTTGTTGGAATATAAAGATCGCTCTTCTCCTCGCAGTGCAATTCAAGGTAAAATCTATACATCCACAGATTATCCTGCTGACCAAACTATCTTTCTTCATAGCGAGAACTCCTATGCAGCTAGTTGGCCTTTAAAAATATTCTTTCACTGTGTCACACCAGCACAGGAAGGGGGAGAAACACCTATTGCTGATACGCGCAGATTATTCACAAATCTTGATCCAAAAATTTGCGATCGCTTCATCGAAAAAGGTGTAATGTATATTCGTAACTTTGGTGATGGTTTTGGTTTACCTTGGCAGACAGTATTTCAAACTACAAACCCCGCCGAAGTTGAAGAATTTTGCCGTGAAAATAGCATTGAATTTGAGTGGAAACAGGGAAACCGCTTGCGAACCCGTTCCCGCAGACAAGCAGTTGCCACACATCCGAAAACCGGTGAAACAGTTTGGTTTAATCACGCTGCCTTTTTCCATGTCTCAACTTTAGATGCTAAGATTCGCACTGCATTATTAGCAGAATTTTCAGCAGAAGATTTACCACATAATACCTATTACGGTGATGGTTCACCAATTGAACCCGAAACTTTAGATACAATTCGCGCTGTTTATCAACAAGAAACTGTCATTTTTCCTTGGCAATCTGGAGATATCTTAATGTTAGATAATATGCTCACAGCGCACGGAAGAATGCCATTTATAGGGTCAAGAAAAGTAGTAGTTGGTATGTCTGAAAAATTCAGACTAGACTCATAAAGCCCATAGAAAAGTAAAAAAATACGGATTTTTTAGCAATTTTTTTATCTGATATATTTTAACTTTTAAGTTGTGACGAAAGTAGGGAGAATGATTCATGCTAGAAGAAATGCAAGGTTTTCGTCTTTCACCTCAACAAAGAAATCTATGGACATGGCAAGAAGTTGATCAGAGTTCCTATTGTTCACAATGTGCAATTTTAATTGAGGGTGAGTTAAAGATTAACACCCTGAAACAAGCATTAGAAAAACTAGTCGATCGCCACGAAATACTCCGCACTAATTTTCAGTGTCTATCAGGGATGTCAATCCCGTTACAAGTAATTACAAATAATAACATTGTTTGGGGTGAAAACTACGATTTTAGTAGTTATAACCACCAAGAACAAGCAGAACTATTATCAAACTTATTTAATCAATTTCGTCAGCAGCCATTTGACTTGCAGCAAGGTTGTATGTTGCGGGTATCTCTGGTTAATCTATCTATAGAAAAGAATATTTTACTTATTGCTTTACCTGCTCTTTGTGCAGATGCTACAACCCTAAAAATTCTAGTACGAGAGATCAGTCAATCTTATCTAGCTTGTCTTCAAAATACAGAACTAGACAATGAACCATTACAATATGCAGATTTAGCTGAATGGCAAAATGAATTATTAGAAAGTGAAGATACAGAAGCAGGAAGAGATTATTGGCGTAAACAAAATATTGCTACTCTTTCAGACTTAAAGCTACCTTGGGAAAAACAAACCACCTCAAAATCAACATTTAAACCACAAGTACAATCTATCAATATTGCTCCTGAAATCCTCACACAGCTAGAAACACTGGTTCAGCAATACAATATTTCTGTATCTGATTTTCTATTAACTTGCTGGGAAGTTTTACTATGGCGTATTACCCAAGAACAAAACTTGGTAATCGGAACAGCTTGTGACGGACGTAAATATGAAGAATTAACAGAAGCTATAGGTTTATTTACTAGATACTTACCAATTTCTCTTGCAGCAAAGCCAGAAAGTAAATTTTCTGATTTATTAATTAACAATCATCCAAATATTCAGGAAGCTACTAAATTCTATGACTATTTTAGCTGGGATAAAATTTCCACATTAAATACTAATACCTCACAGTTTCTTCCCTTCAGCTTTGAGTTTTTAGAACAATCACATTACCGTACAAATAGTGAAATTTACTTTTCAATATATCACTATTACTCTTGTACAGAAAAATTTAAAATTAAACTTGTATGCACTTTGTATAATCACGAGTTAAAAGTAGAGCTTTATTACGACTCTATCTTATTTGATTTTGAATATATTCAAGCTATAACTAGACAATTGCAAACCTTAATATCTAGTGCTGTTAATCATCCAGAAACGGAGATTAGTGAACTAGAGATTATTAGCGATACAGAATTAACCCAGTTATTAAAAAATAACAATAACCAGCAAGCTTACCCCAATCATTTATTAATTCATCAACTATTTGAGATACAAGTTGAAAAAACGCCTCACCAAATTGCTATAGTTTTTGAAGATGAACAACTGACATATCAACAACTGAATCAAAAGGCAAATCAATTAGCTCATTACTTGCAAAAGCAAGGAGTCAAACCAGAAATTTTAGTGGGACTTTGCCTAGAGCGTTCTATTGACATGATTGTCAGTATTTTAGGCATTCTCAAAGCCGGTGCAGCATACGTACCCTTTGATTCAGCAATACCAACTAAAGCTTTAGCATCGCGCTTAAAAGATGTCCAAGCCTCATTTTTGATTAGTAATTCTTGCGTAGCCAATAAATTAGCAGATGTAACCAATCAAGAACAAATATTAGTCATTTGTTTAGATACAGACTGGGAAAAAATTGCTGAAGAAAGTAATACTAATCCTAGTAGTCAAGTCAACAAAAATAATTTAGCTTATGTACTATTTACATCTGGTTCTACAGGTCAACCTAAAGGTGTAGCAATTGAACATCAACAACTTATTAATTATGTTTATGGCATTATTTATAGGTTAAACTTGCCTATTAACTCCGGTTACAACTTTGCATTAGTTTCTACACTAGCCGCAGACTTAGGTAATACAGTTATTTATCCTGCCCTTTGCACAGGAGGATGTCTACATATTATTTCCTACGACTGTGCAACTGATCCAATTTTATTTACAGAATATTGTCAGAAATATCCTATTGATTGCTTAAAAATTGTTCCTTCTCATCTTAGCTCCTTACTACTTTCTTCTTCACCTCAATCTATCCTACCTCGACAAAGATTAATCTTAGGTGGTGAAGCTACTAATTGGCAATTAATTGAAAAAATTCGCCAATACGCGCCAGATTGTCTGATATTTAATCATTATGGACCCACAGAAAGCACGGTTGGCATACTCACCTATTTAATTACAGAAGTTGAAGAGGTAGATTTACACACTAAAACAGTGCCTCTTGGTCAACCAATTGCTAATACACAAGTCTATATTTTAGATCATAAATTACAATTAGCTCCTATAGGAATTATAGGTGAAATATATATTGGAGGTGCAGGTTTAGCAAGATGCTATATGCCTAATCCTGAGCTAACTGCTGAAAGATTTATTCCTGATCCTTTTAGCAACAAACCAGGAGCAAGACTTTATAAAACAGGTGATTTAGCTCGTTACTTACCTGATGGTAAATTAGAGTTTATTGGACGTAAAGATGATCAAGTTAAAATTCGTGGTTTTCGGATCGAATTAGCAGAAATAGAAGCAATATTAACTCAACATTCCCAAGTAAGAGAAGCAGTAGTAGTAGCAAGAGAAACTGAATCTGGGGATAAACGTTTGGTAGGTTATATTGTTACTGTCAACTCAGAAAATATTGATTTAAGTGAGTTAAATAACTTCCTCAAGCAAAATTTACCTGATTATATGTTGCCTTCTGCTTGGGCTATTTTAGAAAATCTCCCACTAACATCCAATGGTAAAATCAACCGTCAGGCTTTACCAACACCAGAGGAAATAATTCAGCAGAAAAAAGGCACTATTACCCCACCACGAACACCCGTAGAAGAAGTATTAGCAGGAATTTGGGTGAAAATTCTTGGTGTTAAGCGAGTAGGAATTGAAGAAAACTTTTTTGAACTTGGTGGACATTCTCTACTAGCTACACAAGTAATGTCCCAAATACGTGCAGCTTTTAAAGTTGAATTACCCTTGCGTAGTTTGTTTGAGTCACCAACCGTAGCTGAACTAGCGGAACGTATTGAAAACTCACTTAGCAATGGAGAAAAATTAACTGCCTTACAAATTGCTAAAATTACACAAAAGGAGAATTTACCATTATCTTTTGCTCAACAAAGATTGTGGTTTCTTGACCAATTACAACCCGGAAGTCCAGTTTACAACCTTTCCAGAGCGGTAAAATTGCAAGGAGAATTAAACATTAATGCCTTGGAGAAAAGCTTTAATGTCATTATCCAGCGTCATGAAGCTCTACGCACTGCTTTTCATAGTTTAGATGGAGAACCTGTACAGGTAATTATCCCGGAAGTAAATATTAAATTACCTGTGGTTGATTTACGTAATTTATCACCAGAAGAGCGTCAAATAGAAACTCAAAATTGGTTCAAAATTCAAGCACAACATTCCTTTGATTTAACTCAAGCACCACTATTAAATATTTCACTCTTGCAATTAGCAGAACAAGAATATATTCTACTGTTCACAATACACCACATAATTGCTGATGGTTGGTCAGCAGGGGTAATTATTCGAGAATTAGCAGTACTTTATGAGTCTTTTTGTATCAATAAACCTGTTGAATTACCAAGTTTACCAATTCAATATGCAGATTTTACAGTTTGGCAAAGACAATGGTTACAAACAGAGGTTTTAGCTGACCAGATGCAATACTGGAAACAACAATTAAGTGGTGATTTACCAGTATTAGAATTACCCATTGCTAAACCACGTCCTAAACATCAAACTGTTAAAGGTAAAAAGCACAATTTTATACTTTCTCCCAGTTTGACCAATGAATTAAAAACTTTAAGTCAAACCCAAGGTGTAACGCTGTTCATGACTTTATTAGCAGCATTTAAAACTCTGCTATATCGCTACACTGGACAAGAAGATATTTTAATTGGTTCACCGATTGCTAACCGTAACAGGAGTGAAATTGAGGGATTAATTGGCTTTTTTGTCAATACTCTGGTGTTGCGGACATCATTGGCTGAAAACCCCAGTTTTAGCGAATTATTAAAACGAGTGCGAGAAGTAACTTTAGGCGCATATACTCACCAAGATTTACCTTTTGAATTGTTAGTTGAAGAACTGCAACCCCAGCGCAATCTTAATTATACGCCTTTATTCCAAGTCATGTTTGCATTACAAAATGCACCAAGGGAAGAGTTAAAACTGTCAGAGTTAAAGGGGGAATATTTGCCTATAGAGAATGATACTGCTCGATTTGATTTAAGTTTAGCTTTCACTGATGATATTAACGGATTAATTGGAGAATTAGAATATAATACTTATTTATTGGATGCTGACAGTATCGAGAGAATGCTAGGACACTTCAGCATTTTATTAGCAGATATTGTGGAAAATCCAGAAAAACCTTTATCTGATTTAGCTATTCTGACCCCAGCAGAACAGCAACAAATATTAAAAGATTGGAATCATACTGAAGCTGACTATCCTGATGTTTGCGTTCAGGAATTATTTGCGGCTCAAGTTGCTAAGACACCGGATGCAATAGCAGTAGTTGCAGGGGAAGAAAGCTTAACTTATCAGCAACTAAATGAGCAAGCGAATCAATTAGCCAACTATCTAAACAGCTTGGGCGTAGGTAAAGAGGTACTTGTGGGGGTTTGTAGCGATCGCTCTCCATCCATGATCATAGCTCTCCTGGCAATTCTCAAGGCTGGTGGAGCCTACATTCCCCTAGATCCCACATATCCCCAAGAACGCTTGGCTTATATGCTGGAAGACTCCCAATTATCAATTTTATTAACCCAGCAAAAGTTTTTAACTGTTCTTCCTCCTAGCAATGCTCAAGTTATTTGCATAGATCAGGACTGGAAACACATCAGTAAACAAACCCCAATTGAGAATATCACCCAACCAGATAATTTACCAGATAATTTAATCTATACAATTTATACATCTGGTTCTACAGGTAAACCTAAAGGTGTGCAAATTACCCATCGCAGCGTAGTAAATTTTCTCACCGCTATGCAGCAGCAGCTACAGTTAACACCTCAAGATAGTCTGTTGTCTGTCACTACCCTATCTTTTGATATTGCGGTTTTAGAACTTTTTCTCCCTCTTACAGTAGGAGCTAAAGTAATTTTAGTAAGTCGAGAAACTGCTACTGATGGCCTTAAGTTATTACAACAACTAGATAACCATAATGTAACTTTCATGCAAGCAACCCCAGCAACTTGGCGAATGTTATTAGATGCAGAATGGGAAGGAAATAAACAACTAAAAATACTGTGTGGTGGTGAAGCATTATCACCTAATTTAGCTGCACAATTACACCAAAAAGTTGCTAATATTTGGAATGTATATGGCCCTACAGAAACAACTATTTGGTCTACAATTCACCCAGTTAATGACCAAAAAACAATAGTTCCTATCGGCCGTCCTATTGCTAATACACAAATTTATATTCTAGATCAAAACTTACAACCTGTACCTGTAGGTGTTCCTGGAGAGTTATATATTGGTGGCGTAGGGTTAGCGCGTGGCTATTTCCAACAATCTGAATTAACAAAACAAAAGTTTATTTCTAACCCTTTTAACCCAGATACATTAATTTATAAAACAGGTGATTTAGCCCGTTATTTACACAATGGAGAAATTGAGTGTTTAGGCAGAATTGATTATCAAATAAAACTCCGGGGTTTCCGTATAGAATTGGGTGAAATTGAAGCAGTGTTAGAACAACATCCCGCCGTACGTCAAAGTGTGGTGATAGTGCGGGAAGATGTACCAGGAAATCAGCATTTAGTTGCTTATTTGGTGGCTGAAGATAGCGTAATTAAAGAACTACCTCAGTATTTACGGCAAAAACTACCTGAATACATGATACCTTCCGCTTTTGTTACCCTAAAAACAATGCCATTAACACCAAATGGCAAAGTAAACCGCCGCGCTTTACCTGTACCGGATGATAACCAGGAATTTAAAAATAATTGGGCTGCACCTCGTAACCCAGTAGAAGAAGTTTTAGTAGGAATTTGGACTCAAATTTTAGGCGTTTCTCAAATTGGAATTGATGATAATTTCTTCGCTTTGGGTGGGCATTCTTTATTAGCTACTCAAGTTATTTCGCGCATTCGTAAAATCTTTGGCATAGAAATTCCACTCCAGCGACTATTTGAATTACCAACCATAGCTGAATTAGCACCAACTATTCACCAAAGAAATAACAAAAGGATTACTGTAATTAGTTCTGTTAATCGTGATCGTCATTTACCCTTATCTTTTGCCCAGTCTAGGTTATGGTTACTAGAGCAATTAAATCCTAGTAGCGGTATTTACAATATGCCCGCAGCAGTTCGGTTAGTGGGTAAATTGAATGTAGAAGCACTAGAAAAAAGTATTAATGAAATTATCCGCCGACATGAAGTTTTACGCACAAGTTTCCTGTTAGAAAATGGGCAACTATTACAGGTCGTTGTTCCTCAACTCCAATTAAAAATACCTATAATCGACTTGCAAAAATTCCCCAAATTTGCAAGGGATACAGAAATTCAACGTTTAAGTATTGAGGAATATCAAAAACCCTTTGATTTGACCAAATCACCCTTATTAAGATGCACTCTTTTACATTTAAGTGCAGAGGAATATATCTTATTATTTACCATTCATCATATTGTGTTTGATGGTTGGTCAATAGGTATATTAATTCAGGAATTATCAATACTCTACACAGCTTTTATCGCTGGACAACTTTCTCTTTTGCCAGATTTACCTATCCAGTATGCCGACTTTGCAGCTTGGCAACGCCAGTATTTACAAGATGAAAACTTAGAAAACTTATTAACCTACTGGAAACAACAATTAACCAACTTACCTGTACTAAAACTACCAACAAAACAACCTCGTGAACAAGTCAAAACTAATCGAGGGGCTAGTTATAGCTTTGTAATTTCTGGAACTGTAGCACAAGAATTAAAACAGCTTTCCCAGCAAGAAAATGTCACTTTATTTATGACATTGCTGGCAAGTTTCAAAATTTTATTGCAACGCTACACCAACCAAGATGATATTATTGTTGGTACTGATGTTGCTAACCGTAATCAGTCGGAATTAGAACCATTAATTGGCTTTTTTGTTAACTTATTAGTTTTACGTACCGACTTAAGTGGCAATCCTACTTTTCAAGAGTTATTACAACGGGTTCGCACTCAAATATTATCAGCTTACGCTCATCAAGATTTACCTTTTGACGAATTAGTTAGAGAACTACAACCTGAACGCCATTTAAACAACGCAGTTCCATTATTCCAGGTGTTATTTGTTCTGCAAAATACACCTACTTCAGATTTAGAATTGCCAGGACTCACCCTAAATTTATTAGAGCTAGAAACCAAGACAGCTAGATTTGATTTAGCTTTATTCCTGACTGAAACAAAGCAGGGAATTGTAGGTAAATGGCAATATAACGCTGATTTATTTGCTGAGGATACCATCACTCGCATGACAAATAATTGGCAAACACTAATTAACAATATTGTTCAACAACCCCAAAACCGGATCAATACATTAGAAATACTCACAGCAGCCGAAAAAGCACAACAAACCATGCAACAACAGGAGCGCAAAGCCGCAAAGAAACAAAAATTTATGAATATTGCTCCCAAAGTAGTTAATCTTTCAGTAGAGCAATTAATTAAAACTGATTATCTGCAAGAGGGGCAAAAATTTCCTCTCATCATTCAGCCAAATACTGTGGAAGTTGATTTAATATCTTGGGTAGAAAATAATCGAGAATATCTCGAAATAGAATTATTAAAACATGGAGCGATTTTATTGAGAGGATTTAATGTAAAATCAGTTTCAGAGTTTGAAAGTGTTGCACAAACAATTTGTCCCCATTTATTTGCTGAGTATGGTGACTTACCTCGTACTGGTGAAGGCGGTAAAGTTTATGGTTCCACACCTTACCCAGCAGATAAAGCCATTCTCTTCCATAATGAAAGCTCCCATTTACATTGCTTCCCCCTCAAGATTTGGTTTTACTGTGTTCAACCTGCGGCTGAGGGAGGAGAAACCCCTATCGTTGACTGTCGCAAGGCTTATAAATTACTCAGTCCCGAACTGCGAGAAAAATTAGCCACTAAACAGTTAATGTATGTGAGAAATTATGCTGAGGGTTTAGATGTGAGTTGGCAAAACTTCTTCCAAACCACAGATAAAAAAGAAGTAGAAAATTACTGTATTCAAGCAGGAATGGAATTTGAATGGTATAGTGATAATGGCTTAGTGACTCGTCAAATTCGCCCGGCTTTAGCCGTACATCCCAAAACTGGCGAATCTGTATTTTTTAATCAAATTCAATTACACCATATTTCCTATTTAGACCCAGAAGTAAGGGAATCATTACTATCAATATTTGGAGAATCAAAGTTACCTCGTAACGTTTACTTTGGTGATGGTACACCAATTACAGAGCAAGAAATTACCGAAATTAATGATATTTACCAGCAGTCCCAAACTAGCTTTACCTGGCAAAAAGGCGACATTATCATGCTAGATAATATGCTGGCTGCTCATGGGAGAAATCCCTATATTGGACAGCGTAAAATCGTTGTAGCAATGGCAGAAATGATCAACGGTAGCGATATTCAGAAATAAGTATTACTTAAAAATATGCAAACTCCAACTATTAGCGGATTTCAACTAGCTCCTCAACAAAAGCGGCTGTGGCAGTTACAGCAAAATAGCTCTGCTTTCTATGCTCAATGTGCTGTTTGTATTGAAGGAAATCTCCAACCAGAGATTTTACAAAATGCCATTGGTAAAATTATCAATCAACATGAGATTTTGAGAACAAATTTCTATCGCTTACCTGGTGTCAAAACACCAGTGATGGTGATTAGTGATAGAAATACACCTATGTGGGAATATCTAGATTATGGAGATAAACAGGATATTTCAACAAAAATTCAAGAACTATTTTCGATTGCTAGACAAGAAAATCTTAACCAAGATTCACTACTGAGGTTATTTTTAATTAAACTCTCCACAACAGAGTATATTCTAGTTATTTCCTTACCTGCATTATGTGCTGATACCCAAAGCCTGAAAAACTTAGTTAATCAAATTAGTCAGGCTTACTCTCAATGCTGTCAAAATCAAGAATTGAGCAGAGAATATATACAATATACTCAGTTTTCTGAATGGCAGAATCAATTACTTGAAGATGAAGACGCAAAGGAAGCTAAAGAATATTGGCAGCAACAAAAAATTAATTCATTAGCCGCATTAAAACTACCTGGTGAACAGCGAGGAAAAAATTCACAATTTGTTACTGATAATTACCAGTTAGTTCTTAGTCAGGAATTAGTTGAGCAAATTAGTAATTTAGCGCAAAAATATCATACATCTATTGATATTATCTTGCTGGCTTGTTGGCAAATTCTGATTTGGAGAATTACAGGAGAATCGGAAATAGTTATTGGTACAGCAGCTAGTCGTCGTGAGTATGAAGAACTTAATGATACCCTTGGGTTGTTAGCCACTTACTTACCAATTAAAAATCAGTTTACGCCTAATTTGTGCTTTAGTGAAGTATTAAAATTGGTAGAAAAAACTCTAGAAAATGCCGCCGAGTGGCAAGATTATTTTGTTTCCGAAACGGAAGATTTTGTGGTATTTCCTATCGGGTTTGAATTTATCCCAATTTTTGAAAAAATATTCACCGAAGATGCATCCTTTGCCTTAAAAGAAATTTTTAGTTATATTGAACCATTTAAGGTTAAATTAACCTGTTGGCAAAAAAATAATTGCTTAATTTTAAATTTCGATTATAACGTCAATTACTTCTCGCTCGAAAATGTTCACCGTTTAGCTAGACAGTTTCAAACTTTATTAACTAATGCAGTTGCTAAATCAGAATTGGCAATTAGTCAGTTAGAAATATTGCATCAGGAAGATTATCAAAAATTAGTATTTGACTTTAATCAAACTCAAGTTGATTATTCCCCAACTAAGTGTATCCATGAATTATTTGCTGAACAGGCAATCAAAAATCCTGATCATATTGCTGTGGTTTATGAGAATCAGCAAATCACATACCGCGAATTAAATCGTAAAGCCAACCAACTAGCACATTATTTACAAAAGCAAGGTGTGAAGCCTGACATTGTTGTAGGCTTATGTTTAGAACGTTCTTTAGAGATAATTATTGGTTTATTGGGTATCCTCAAAGCAGGTGGAGCTTATTTACCACTTGACCCTAATTTACCAACTGATGCTATCAGCTTACGATTAAAAGAGGGGCAAGTATCATTAGTTATTACTCAGCAGTTATTAGTTAACCAGTTTGGAGAAGAAACAGTAATTACTATTGATTCTAACTGGGAAAATATTGCAGGTGAAAGTGATGAAAATCCCCATACTGAAGTAAAACCTAACAATTTAGTTTATGTGATTTTTACTTCTGGTTCTACAGGTAAACCCAAGGGAGTCGCTACAGAACACCGTCAGTTATTAAATTATGTTGAGGCTATATCTCATCAATTACATCTACCCACATCTGCAAATTACGCTACTGTTTCCAGCTTAAGTGCAGACTTGGGAAACACAATGATTTTCCCTGCTTTGTGTCGTGGAGGCTGTTTACACATCATTTCCTCAGCACGGGTAATGAATGCATTAGAATTGGCTGAATATTGTCATCAATATCCTATCGACTGTCTAAAAATTGTACCTTCACACTTATCTGCATTACTCACTGCAACTCCATCAGCAGTATCTATTCTTCCTCGTCAATGTTTAATTTTGGGTGGTGAAGCTGTTAGTTGGAAATTAATTTCTCAGATTCAAAAACAAGCACCCAATTGTCAAATTTTCAATCATTATGGACCAACAGAAACTACTATCGGTGTGTTAACTTATGCAGTAGAAAGTCAAGCAGATGATTTAATTTCAGATCCAGTTCCTTTAGGTCGTCCTCTGGCTAATACTCAAGTTTATATTCTGGATGAAGAGTTAAGACCAGTACCTCTG
>DATGXQ010000437.1:0-15593 GCA_035298905.1 Nostocaceae cyanobacterium
GGGGACCCCTAGCCCCCCTTCCCTACAAGGGAATGAGGGTTTTAAAGCCTCTCCCCTTGCAGGGGAGAGGTTTGGAGAGGGGTTGATTTATACATTAACAACTTTTCAAACATCCTCTGAGATAATTATTAATCTATAATAACAATGAAACTGTGGAAGTGGGCGATCGCTCATCCTTCTACTTGTATTTAATGTAGCTTTTATAACAGTTAAATAAGAATTTATATTTAGAGCAGTTTAATCACTTTATCTCTTTCCCTACGGAGTACTGACTAAAAATATTGTGATAGTATCTGAGATATCTAAATATTATACCTTGACAACATACAATCCTAATGAAATGCTCTGTAGTCGTGGGTATAGGAGTTGCCCTTAGTTGGGGGTTAATGGCAGCACCAGCCCATGCAAATGAATGTAACTCAATTTCTAATTCCTCACAACGTTTTAACACATTTCAGCAGGGGAATGTAACTATACTGGGACAAGCAACTGGTTATCCTTACGTTGTGGTTGTACCAGGAGATAAACAAACACAACTCCAAACTGTTAGAAAATGTGTGTCAGATGCTTTTGTTTCCAGCCATCGGTTAGGTGCATATATTCATGCTGGTTCATTTCGGGATTATGCCACAGCTAAACGGTTAGAAATAATTTTGCGATCGCAAAAACTAGATGCTAGAGTCGTCTACTTCCGGGGTAGAAAACTCTAAGTAATTACCTCAGCAAGCCTGTTGAGATGATTTCCTTCCCAGGATGCAATTATGGGAATCTTACTGGCACAGTTGAGGAAAAAACTCAGCTTTTTGGCTGGCTTTGTTATCCCATATTTGCCAGGAAGAAATGAAAAAACTTTGGCCATTATTTATTAATACCGTTATTCTCTTCATCATTAGTCAAGCCTTCGCTAAAGATAACTTACAACTAAGAATTAACCGTTGGTTAGAAGTCCGCAGTATTTCTGGAAATGTGAGTTATGCTAATGCTCAAACTAGTCAACCTGCTCGTGTAGGCACTAGACTAAAAAATGTAGGAGAGAGTATTAGTACAGGTAAAAATTCGCGCACAGTTCTGGCTTTAGATACAGGAATTGGTTTTATCAACGTTGCAGAAAATACTCAACTCCGAATTCAACAGTTAAAAAAGACTAGCAGTGGAGGTTCTATCACTGATTTACAAGTGTTGACAGGACAAGTAAAGTTAAAACTGCGTCGGTTTACTAATCAAAGTTCTCATTTACGTATTGAAACACCAGCAGGAATTACTGGAGTTAGAGGGACAGAATTTGGTGTGAGTGTACAACCAAGCGGTAAAACAGGAATAGCTACCCTAACTGGAAGTGTAGCAACAACCGCTCAAGGTCAAAGTGTAAATGTTAATAAAGGTTTTCAGAGTTTGGTCATTCCTGGGGAAGCACCTACACCTCCTGTTCCCTTACGAGATGATACAAAATTGGATTTGCTGGGGATAAAAGATATAGGTAATGGAGAAGCGCAAATTGTCGGAAAAGTTGATCCAGTAAATTTGGTAATTTTAACAAATCGACCGCTAAATACTGATCGGAATGGTAATTTTGATCTAAAAGTACCCATACCTAGCGATCGCCTGATATCAGTTAGTGTGACTACGCCTTTAGGTAAACAGAAAAATTATCGGTTAGCAGTTCCTTAAAAAGCTAAATTAGGAGGTATGGGTATTTTACAAATATTCAACCAAATCCGCAAATTTTTTTGGCAATGGCGATCGCGTCCCGGTTGGCTGGCTATGCTAATAGTAATTTGTTGCCAATGGTTAGGTATGTTTCAACCATTAGAATTTATGGCATACAATCACTTATTTAATCTGCGGGGGTCTAGAAACTGGGATGAGAGAGTAGTAGTAGTAGCAATTGATGACAATAGCTTGAAGGAATTAGGGCAATTTCCTTGGCAGAGAAGAATTTATGCTCAATTATTAGAAGTATTAGATCAAGCCCAGCCAAATGTAGTTGTATTTGATATGATTTTTTCTGAATATAGTCATGAGCAAGATGATCAATTACTAGCACAAGCTATTGGAAAACATGGTAGAGTTGTGCTGGCTAGAGCTTGGGGTTATGACAAGAAAAAGCTATTGCCCTTAGATGAATTTACAGAAAATGCTTTGATTACTGCCCACATAATTAAACAAAATGATCCAGATGGAATTATTCGTAAAATTTATCCTCAAATTTGTGGTCAAGGTAGTAAATTAGTCGAAAAAAATGGAGAAGATGTTATTTCTTTAAATTTACCACAAAAATGCAATACTGATACTCTAGAAAATTCAAAAAACTCGCAAATAGAAGTTTTTCCTTCATTAGCAGTAGCTGCCTTAGAAGGATATGGTACTTTTGCCGATGTTCCTTTATTACCTAATTTAGAACATCCTTTATGGATTAACTGGATGAGTAAAATTGAACAGATGCCGCGATTCTCTTTAGTAGATGTAGTTAAGGGACGGATATCCAAACAGAAATTAGAAAATAAAATTATCTTGGTAGGAGTGACAGCTTTTGGTATAGATAGTGCCTATACTCCTTTTGATTCTGAACCACCCGCAGGTGGTGTAATTATTCACAGTACTTTAATCAACAATTTGTTACACAAAAACTTACTAAATCTGTTTCCTGTTGGTGGTTGGGTATTATTACTAATCATAGCAGGGCCAATCTTTAGTTGGTCGATTGCTCATTATCCTGCGACAAGACAAATAGTGATATGTGTGGTTCTATGTCTTGCTTGGTTAGTTTGCAGTTTGGTAATGTTTAATGTAAATTATTGGCTTCCTGTGGCTGCACCGTTAATTTTGTTGGGGTTAACAACTGGCTTAATCCTATTACGCGATCGCTATCAACTCAAATCCGAAAATTCTCATCTCCAGCAACTTGCGATTTATGATGGACTCACCCAAATTCCCAACCGTCGCTATTTTGATCAATATTTACAACAAGAATGGCAACATCTAGCCCGAAAAAAATCTCCTCTTTCTTTAATTTTGTGTGATGTAGATTTTTTTAAGAAATATAATGATACTTATGGACATCAAGCGGGAGATGTTTGTTTACAAAAAGTTGCTCAAGCCTTAAGTCAAGCTGTTAAAAGACCAACTGATTTAGCTGCTAGATACGGTGGAGAAGAATTTGCGCTCATTTTACCTGATACTAATATAAAAGGAGCAGAACAGGTAGCAGAGAATGTCCGCGCTCAAATTCTTGCTTTAGCTATTCCCCATGTAGGCTCTCAAGTAAATCAATGTGTTACTCTTAGCTTAGGAATTGCTACTATTATTCCTACCTCTGATTTATTACCCACGGTAGTAATTAAAGCCGCAGATGAAGCACTCTACAAAGCCAAACAATCAGGACGCGATCGCTATACGGCAATTTATTTAGAATAGTCAGATAACTACAAATACTCAATAACATGGCTTACAGTGATTTTACTTTAGAAAAAGTTAAGCAAAGTTTTTCAATTCAAACTATTTCTACGTTTGTAAAAAGAAGAAGTTCATACTAAATCCTCATTTCAAACCCCACTTTTGCCCTAACGACTGGAAGTCGCAGCTACCAGAACAAAGTCCGCCTGTGCGGACTAATTTATAAGGGGGGTAATAAAACAGGATTTGGTATCAGATTGATTTAAGTGACTATTATCTGAAAGACATTAATAAGATTTTAGGAATTTTAGCTAGTGCTGTAAATGAGAATTAAAGATAAACTTCATACTTCATTAAAAGTGAAATTCGGTTGAGATATATAAAGAAAAATAGCCGACATCTGCATTTTTTAATTTTTAATTTTTAATTTTTAATTCCTAATTCCGCCCTCTGGTGATGCCATTCTCCGCAGAATGTGGCATAATATGCCGGTTGCGTACCCTAATTTCAGCATCCGCCGTGCAAGATACCGACTCTCTCAATGAACTTGCTGCTGCACTGCAACAGCCAGCCGACCTGGATTTTGAACTGCCAGATCCCGAAGATGAACAGATTCCTGACTCTGACTTTTTACAGAAATTGGATGTCGCTTGGCAAATATGCGATCGCTTCGATTTGCAAACGGAAATTTGGCGGGGAAGAATTTTAAGGGCTGTGCGGGACAGGGAGAAAAAAGGTGGTGATGGCCGGGGTACAGGTTTTCTCAAATGGTTGAAGGAACGGGAAATTAGCAAAAGTCAAGCTTACGCCTGGATTCAGTTAGCCAATAGTGCCGATACACTTTTAGAAGAAGGCAATCTTGACCCCAAAGCGGTAAATAACTTCAGTAAACGGGCATTTGTGGAAACCGCCAAAGCTGCGCCAGAAGTGCAACAGATGGTCAGCCAAGCTGCCCAAAAAGGCGATCGCATCACCCGCCGCGAAGTCCGTCAACTCACCGACGAATGGACAGCCATGTCCTCAGATTTATTACCAGAACCAGTGAGGCAAAAAGCCGCAGACAATAGCCTACCGCCGCGCTACATTGCCCCTTTGGTAAAGGAAATGGAAAAACTGCCCGAATCCCACCAAAGGAGCTTACAGCGCGAAATAGCAGCCAATCCTGATGTTGATACAGTCAAACAGGCTACCTCAGAAGCTCGTCAACTGGCAAAATATTTAAAATCAGCTGCCCAAGTCCAAGCTTTAAATCAGGAAGATGTGGATATAGAAACTGCTTTAGAAGAAGCCCAGAGGGTGGGTTGTTTGAGTGTGGCGGCTGACTTAGTAAATCAAGCTTCTCAAATGGAACAGACGATCGCTAAATTGTACGTCACCTGGAAGAGAATTAGTAACCTAGCAGATAGGCTGTATGTAGATACTGGCGCTAGTACACCCAATTTGCGATCGCTCCTTACCAGTTTAGAACCCCTTGGCAGCGAAGTCATGGAATTACAATTAAGCGGTGCAACAGAACACACCGTCAGATTGCAAATTCAAGAAACAAATTAGGAGGCAGAAGGCAGGAGGCAGGAGGATAATTTTTGGTTTAATTGAGGACTCCTCTAAAATCTCAATTTCCTCATTTTTAATTTTTAATTTTTAATTTTTAATTAACCTTCCTCCTCCTGTGTCTTTTTTAAAAATAACTTATTGAATTGTTGCCAAAGATACTGTAAACTGAAATAACGTTTATACTTCTGTGCCAATTCTTTACCAGCAAAATATAACCCTAACCAAAATAAACCCTCAGAACATACAAAGAGAATCGGCACAACTAAAGCTTTTTGACCAGCAGGAAGTGACAGAAAAGACAAAATCAAAACTATACCCAGCCAAGGTAAAAAGGAAGCACCAATTAAAATCAGTCCCAACTTTTGCATATTCTTTTAAGGTAAGGGAATCTGATTTTAATCAATTTGGCGGGTGAGTTAACGTAGTGTAACACACCGTTTATAGCGACCGTTGCTACAAAACTATTAATTTTTACTTTAAAATCACCCTTAATACTCTAATTACATTCCTGGGATAGAATTGGTATAAAGCCGACAAAAACCTCAGCCTTTCAGACTATCAAAGAAGGAAAGTTCTGTTATGTCATCTTCAGCAATTACCACGGTAATCAAAATGATGGAGTCTTTACCTGAAGACTTACAAGAAAGAGTTGTGGAACATCTCCAAGAATATCTTGCGGATTTACAAGACGAACTTAAGTGGAACAATTCATTTAAAAAAACTCAATCCCAATTGATAGCAACAGCCCAAAAAGCGAAACGAGAAATTGCTGAAGGACTAGCCCAACCAATGGACTATGACCAGTTATGAAGTCTGCCACCCTTCCTTCTTTTTGGGATACATACCAGGGTCTTGATCCACAAATTAAAAAACTTGCCAGAAAAGCTTACCATTTGTGGAGAAAAAATCCTTTTCACCCATCTTTACACTTTAAATGTATTAACAGAGAAGAAAATATTTGGTCTGTCAGAATCACCCGCAGTTACCGAGCTATTGGGATTTTACAGGGTGATACTGTAACATGGTTCTGGATTGGAAGTCATGACGATTACGAGCAATTTTTCTCATAATCACCAACATCTAATTCTTAATTCCCGTTGCAGCAATACCGCGAAGAAATTGCTTTTGACCAAAGAAAAATAATACCATAACTGGAACAGTGGCAATTGTTACCGCCGCCATCATTAACGGCCAATTATTGGTAAATTGCTCTTGAAACTCTGCCAAGGCTAACTGCACCGTTCTTAATTCTGGTCTAGTGGTAAATACTAAAGGCTTAAATAAATCATTCCATTCGCCGATGAAGGTGAATAAAAACAAAGTTACTAAGGCTGGACGGGCTAGAGGTAACATCACCCGCCAGAGAATTTGTAACCTGTTTGCCCCATCGATGGCTGCTGCTTCCTCTAACTCTACTGGAATTGTCTGGAAATATTGACGTAACAAAAAAATTCCAAAGCCGTTGACCGCAGTGGGGAGAATCAGCGCCCAATAAGTATTAATCATACTTCCCCACTTCAAAACTAGGAAGATGGGGATGACCAATAACTGAAAGGGGATGACTAAAGTAGCGATGACAACCAGCAGTAGGGCTTGTCTACCCCAAAATTTCAGTCTAGCGAGAGCGTACCCAGCCAAAGCAGACGTGATAATCTGAAAAGCCGTCACAGCGATCGCTACCAAGGTAGAATTAGCAAATGCCAGCAAAAACTTACCTCGCTCCCAAGCAGCAAGGTAATTGACTAAAGACCAGTTTTGCGGCCAGATTCCTGGCGTTGACCCCGACGGCGCAAAGGAGGTAAGCAACACTACCACTAGAGGCAGTAACACAATTACAGCACCTAGTAGCAGCACTACTAAGCTCCAAAAATCAGCATTTCTCAGATTCCATTTGAGTTTAAACATAAACAATTCAAAATTCCTAATTCCCAATGATGAAACCCTGTTACAGCAAGTATTCTAGCTTCTTTCCCCATGCTAATTAAATTCTCTTTAGCTAATAGCTCTCATCGGTTGACTGTTTTGGATCAAAGGCAGTATCGGAGACATTCGCTGTTTTATAACAATAGTTTGTATTTTGTTAAGTAAAATTAAATCACAGTGTTCATTACCCTAATTTGATGGGGTAAATTAAATTTTGGTATCAAATGATTCAGGGTTACTGGAGTAAACATAAACTATGCAGCAGCTTGTAGACCAAATAGAGAAAATTGATTTCCAAAGTGAAACATACAAAGATGCCTATAGCCGGATTAATGCCATTGTGATTGAAGGCGAACAGGAAGCCCATGAAAATTACATTAAGCTGGCTGAGTTACTACCAGACCATCAAGAAGAGTTGATTCGCCTCTCGAAGATGGAAAGCCGCCATAAAAAAGGATTTGAAGCTTGTGGCCGCAATTTGCAGGTCACACCCGACTTACAATTTGCTAAAGAGTTCTTTGCTGGGCTACACGGCAACTTCCAAAAGGCAGCCAGTGAAGGTAAAGTCGTCACTTGCTTGTTGATTCAATCTTTGATTATCGAATGTTTTGCGATCGCTGCTTATAACATCTACATCCCTGTTGCTGATGATTTTGCCCGGAAAATCACTGAAGGCGTTGTTAAAGATGAATACAGTCATTTGAACTTTGGCGAAGTTTGGTTAAAAGAAAATTTTGCCGAATCCAAAACCGAGCTAGAAGAAGCAAATCGCCAAAACCTGCCTATAGTCTGGCAAATGCTCAACCAAGTCGCTGAGGATGCCCGTGTTCTAGCAATGGAAAAAGATGCTTTAGTAGAAGACTTTATGATTCAATACGGTGAAGCCTTAAGTAATATTGGCTTCACTACCCGCGACATCATGCGTCTCTCGGCTTACGGACTCGCCACCGTATAAAAACTACTACATAGCTTCAGAAAAGTGCGAGTATTGGTGATTGGGTTTTGGTAATTGGGTATTGGGAATAGAAAATTACTTCCCTTCTGCTCCCTGCACCCTGCCCCCTCTCCCTACTCCCCTCCCCCCTGCTTCTAATTTCACGCCTTCGACAGCACACGCCTAATACATCACTACATGTTTGGTCTCATTGGACATCTGACTAGTTTAGAACACGCTCAAGCGGTAGCCAAAGACTTGGGATACCCAGAATATGCCGATCAAGGGCTAGATTTTTGGTGTAGCGCCCCCCCGCAAATCGTTGATCACATTAAAGTTACCAGTATTACTGGACAAACCATTGAAGGCAAGTATGTAGAATCCTGCTTTTTGCCAGAGATGTTAGCAACTCGCCGCATTAAAGCCGCCACCAGAAAAATTCTCAATGCCATGGCCCATGCTCAAAAGCATGGCATCAACATTACAGCATTGGGCGGATTCTCCTCAATTATTTTTGAGAACTTTAATTTAGAGCAGTTTCCCCAAGTCCGTAATATCCAACTGGAATTTGAACGCTTTACCACAGGCAATACCCATACTGCCTATGTCATTTCTCGCCAGGTAGAAGCAGCATCCAAGCAGTTGGGAATGGAATTGTCGAAAGCAACTGTGGCTGTATGTGGAGCGACGGGTGATATTGGCAGCGCAGTCACACGTTGGCTAGACAAGAAGACGGATGTCCAAGAGTTGCTGCTGATAGCACGGAATCAAGAGCGCCTCCAATCCTTACAAGCCGAATTGGGGCGGGGCAAAATCATGAGTCTAGATGAAGCACTGCCTCAAGCAGATATTATAGTTTGGGTAGCAAGTATGCCCAAAGGGGTAGAAATTGACCCCACAGTTTTGAAAAAACCCTGTTTATTAATTGATGGGGGCTATCCCAAGAACTTAGGAACCAAGATTCAGCACCCTGATATTTATGTCCTCAATGGGGGAATTGTGGAACATTCCCTAGACATTGAGTGGAAAATCATGGAAATCGTGAATATGGAAGTACCTGCCCGCCAGCTATTTGCTTGCTTTGCCGAATCTATGCTGCTGGAATTCGAGAAGTTATACACAAACTTTTCTTGGGGGCGCAATCAGATTACCGTAGACAAAATGGAGCAGATTGGTCAAGTATCGATTAAACATGGTTTTAGACCATTGTTGATTTAGGGAACAGGGAACAGGGAACAGGGAACAGGAATAAATATCAATCTCTCCACCTCCCTACCTCCCCATTCCCCATCTCCCTATATTCCAACTGCAAAAAGTTAATCATCATAATTGCGAACAATGGCAACTACTGAGCGCAAACCGCTACTGTTAGATTTTGAAAAGCCTTTAGCAGAACTGGCTACCAGAATTGATCAGATTCGGCAACTGGCAGAAGAAAATGGTGTGGATGTTTCTGGGCAAATTCGTCAGCTAGAAACTAGGGCGACACAATTGCGTGAGGAAATCTTTAGTAGTCTTACACCTGCCCAAAGATTACAAGTAGCACGTCATCCCCGTCGCCCCAGCACTTTAGATTATATTCAGGCGATTAGTGATGAATGGATGGAGTTACACGGCGATCGCACCGGCGCTGATGATCCAGCTTTAATTGGTGGTGTGGGTCGTCTGGGTGGTCAACCCGTGGTGATGTTGGGTCAACAGAAAGGACGGGATACAAAAGATAATATTGCTCGGAACTTTGGCATGGCAGCCCCCAGTGGTTATCGCAAAGCCTTGCGACTCATGGAACATGCCAATAAATTTAATATGCCCATTTTGACCTTTATTGATACCCCTGGCGCTTTACCCACAGTAGCCGCCGAACAACAAGGGGCAGGAGAAGCGATCGCCCATAATTTGCGCGAGATGTTTTGTCTAGATGTGCCTATTATCTGTACAGTTATTGGTGAAGGCAGTTCAGGCGGGGCTTTAGGAATTGGTGTAGGCGATCGGCTATTGATGTTTGAACATGCCATTTACACCGTAATTAGCCCCGAAGGTTGTGCTGCCATTCTCTGGAAAGACGCTGCTAAAGCACCCCAAGCCGCCCAAGCTTTGAAGATTACCTCCAACGACCTCAAAAACCTGGGTATTATCGACCAAATCTTACCTGAACCCACAGGCGGCGCTCATTCTGACCCATTACAAGCTGCCACCACCCTTAAACAAGCTCTTTTAGATAATTTGGATGACCTCAACCGCAAAAGTGCCAGCGAACGTCGCCAATTACGCTATGAGAAATTTCGGCGAATTGGAGCATTCACAGAACAGGCTGGCTGAAAATACAAGAAATGATTAAATAGCTCAATAGCAATGCTATAATTGCCTACGGCTGCTTAAAGATTTTTAACAATCTGATCCAGCTATAGGCATTTGTCTTTATTTGGAACACAAGCCGATTCAAGTAAATTGGACGATTTGTGTTTTTTTGGAAATCATCAGCTAGAAACTGACGACCTGATTTACAGGTAACTGTTTTTTGTCTTGATATTTAAAGACAAAATAGCTTATTGATCTTAATGGTAAGTAAATGTATCACTTGCCACAAAAAAATCAACCAATTTTTAACTTTATTTAACTTATGGGTGGCTGGTGGCCGGTAGCAGTGCCAAATAAGTGGGAGAGAGCATGAATTTCGAGCAGAAACGAACAGCTCTAATTACTGGGGCTAGTAGTGGTATAGGCAAAGCAACAGCTTTAGCATTTGCCCAAGCGGGAGTTAATCTTGCTCTAGTCAGCCGTTCTCAGGATAAATTAGAAGCAGTAGCAGCAACTGTAGTTCAGGATACAGTCGCCACAGCAAAAGTTTTTCCTGTGGATTTAGGAGAAGTTTCCCAAGTTAAAGCCAAGATAGAAGCGATCGCCCAAGAAATGGGACACATAGACATTCTGGTCAACAACGCGGGTATGGCTTATACAGGCAACTTAGGTGAAACGCCTTTAGCAGACTGGCAAAGAGTAATAGACCTGAATCTGACTAGCGTTTTCCAATGCATACTAGGGGTTTTACCAGGAATGCGCCAACGTGGTCAAGGCACAATCATCAACGTTGCTTCTATTGCTGCTAAACAAGCCTTTCCTGGTTGGGGTGCGTATTCTGCCAGCAAAGCCGCTTTGCTTTCTCTGTCTCAAGCCTTGGCACAAGAAGAAAGTGCTAACGGTATTCGTGTGACTAGCATCTGTCCTGGTGCAGTCAACACTGAGCTATGGGACACAGAAACAGTACATGTTAACCTTGACCGCTCCAAAATGCTCACACCAGAAATTGTAGCCCAGTCCATTCTCCACACTGCTTTACTCCCACAGCAAGCAGCGATCGCCGAATTAACTCTGATGCCCAGCGCAGGCACACTTTAGAGGGATTGGTGATTGGTGATTGGTGAGTGGTGATTGGGAAAGAGTTATTTCCTAGTCACCAGTACCCAGTGGCCAGTACCAAATCACAGTCTATTTACTGAATGACTAACGACCAAACTTTAACCAAGATTGATATCATGACTATCGCTAGTTCCAACGGTTCCAATCGCTCACAATCTCCTCTGATTCCTGACTTGGTAGATGCCATAAACACCAGACCTGACCGTAATACTCATGATGGACGACAGCCAGATTTGCATCCACCCACAGAGGAAAGCATGGAGCAAATGATGGAAGCCGTAAGGAATATATTAATTGGTGTGGGCGAAGATCCAGAACGGGAAGGACTATTAAAAACACCCAAGCGTGTAGCAGAAGCCTATAAATTCCTCACCAGTGGCTACAACCAGTCCTTAGAAGAACTCCTCAATAACGCCATCTTTGATGAGGGACACAACGAGATGGTGCTAGTCAGAGATATTAATTTCTTTAGTTTGTGCGAACATCACATGCTGCCATTTATGGGCAGAGCGCACGTTGCTTACATTCCTAATCAAAAAGTGGTAGGACTGAGTAAGCTGGCCAGAATTGTGGAAATGTATTCCCGTCGCTTACAAGTGCAAGAAAGATTGACTCGACAAGTTGCTGAAGCAATCCAAACCATTTTAGAACCCAAAGGTGTGGCTGTGGTCATGGAAGCATCTCATATGTGTATGGTCATGCGCGGCGTACAAAAACCAGGTTCTTGGACAGTTACCAGTTCTATGATTGGCGTATTCCAAGATGAACAAAAAACTCGTGAAGAATTTTTAAATTTAATTCGCCACCAACCAGCATTTTTCTAGTTAGGGTGTGGGTTGTAGAATGTAGAGACGTTACATGCAACGTCTCTACGTTGGTTATAGAGTTTTGAGTTTTGCAAATAACTTGGCTACTTGATCTAAATTTTTATCTCCTGGCTTGTTTTCTACACCACTAGATAAGTCAATGCCATCAGGTTGAACTTGGCTTAAAGCTTCAGTAATATTTTCTGGTGTTAGTCCTCCGGCTAAGAACCAAGGACAACCAGGGCTAAATTTTTGTAACATTTGCCAATCTAAAGTTTGACCTGTACCGCCTAACTGTTGCGGGTGATAGGCATCTAAAAGTAAAGTATCTACATATTGAGTATAGTTAGTTGCTGTCTGGAGATGTTCTGGACTGCGAACCCGAAAAGCTTTGATAATCTCTACTTGGGGTAGAATTTGGCGTAATTGTTGGCAAAATTCTGGAGACTCATCACCATGTAGCTGTACACCTGTTAAACCAGAGTCGATGACTGTTTGGTTGATTTGGTCTATGGTGCTGTTAGCAAAAACGCCAATTTTGTCAATGTTATTAGGTAATTGAGCAATTATAGACTGAATTTGGTCTGTTGAGATGTAGCGAGGCGAAGTAGGTACACAAATAAATCCTAACGCTGTTGCACCCAAGGTAGCGATCGCCTCTCCTTGCTGAGATTGAGTAATACCGCAAATTTTTACTCGCATACAATCCCACAAAGTCAAAAAATAATTTGGTTTCTCCTACGTAATATAATTTCTTTTTGTGGACATTAGTTTTGCCATTTAGGAGAACAAAACTTGAATTCATCTCTTTTATTAGCCGCCTCCGTTCCCGCTACACCTGTTTGGAGTCCCACAGTAGCAATTATTATCAGCGTCAGCAGCTTAGTAGTACTTTTATTAAGTTTTGCTATAAAATCTCCCCAAGTTGGCCCAAAAGTGCCTTTACTACCCGTTAGCATTGCTACCTTTATTGGTGCAATGGCTTTTGGTCATGTTATCGGTATTGGCATTGTTTTAGGATTAACAAACATTGGTCGTTTGTAAGTTTGAATTGATACGCTTGGCGTAAATAGTCAAGCACCAGCCAAATTCACATCAGACTAAAATCAAAATTAAGCGGTAGGAAAATACTAACTTTCCTATCGTTTTTTTTACTATAGCAATCCGATCTGAGTTGTGAACTGACTTGTGGAGAGAAGGGAACTCTTAACAGGGAACAGGGAACAGTTAGAGTTCATAAATGATTTAGGATTCCTATAGTTTACATTTTTTAATTTTTAATTTTTAATTTTTAATTTCTAATTTTTAATTTCCCTAACCTTCCTTTTGGCAGAGGATACAGCTAGTTAAACAGACAGAGTATAGGTATAGCCATTTTCAGAGATGGGATTAAACCCAACTTTGTGATTGAGGGATATAACCATCATGCCATTAATATTATTAACTCTCCAACCGACTGTTCCCAATACAGGAACAACATGGAATTGGGCAGGAACACCGATAATTATCGGTTTTTGTTTATTAACCTTACTAATTGCTGGGTGGACTATTCGTTATCCCCATGTCGGGAGAAAAATGCCTTTACCTTTTCCATCACTATTTAATCATCCCAGCGTTGGAACATTTTTAGCCGCTATGAGTTTTGGCCATATTCTTGGTGTGGCTACTGTTTTAGGCTTAACAAATCTTGGTATTCTCTAATATTAAAGATAGTAGTAAAAGCACTTGGCAAGTTGAGTTTGGATTTCATTTGTCAGGTGCTTTTATTACTAGACAGCCAACCAAGTAAAATGGTTAGTTTCATGTAGTGGGAATAATTATTCTTAACAAACTACATAATGAATATACTATTATGTAGCTAATCCAACGGGTAGGCTTGATTAGACAGTTGAACATCATCAGATGTGCTTTTCGCCCAATACTTTCGTGACAGTAATATAAAATCATCAAAAGTGGCAATAAAAAAGCATAAACTATAAAAGTTGGCAGTACAGAAACGTTTTGAGCAATCTTCCGAACCATAATTTCGCCAGGAGTTGGATTTCCAGCATTGATTTCATCAATACTTTTCATGTAAAAAGTGCGTAAAATCATACTGTTTGACCTACAGATGAAGCAGGAACTTGTACGTTGTAAAATTTACATTATCATAATCTCCTGGTAAAAAGTATGGAAAAATTGACTAATTACTACAAATTTTTAGATATGTTGTAAATGTTTGTATAACATCTGCAAAAGTCAGCACTTGTACGTATTCAGAATACAGAATCCAGAATTCAGCATTAAAGAGACTTTTACAGTAAAGCTGAATTATTCTCAAGAAATATTACTACTATCTATATTCTGACTTCTGACTCCTGACTCCTGACTCCTGACTCCTGAATTCTTACAAGCACTTTTGACAAAATATTAGGAAATAAAACTTATTACTTGACGAGATTTTATTTTTTTCCCCAGTGATGAAATTGGGTAAATTGTCTATTCTAGAAATAGGAAGACTTTGCACCAGTCTGAAAACTGGTGTGTCCTAGAGGAGATAGAGGTATAATAGAGAACATAAAGATCAATAAATAATTTGTTGTCAATATCAAATTTTAGGAAAATGTAATGCAAACAAATTGGAAAATTGGCTCTTTATTCGGTATTCCGCTATTTTTAGACCCTTTGTGGTTTGTAATTGTCGGGTTGGTAACACTGAATTTTGGTGTAGCTTACCAAGAATGGGGAATGACTACGGCTGTTAGTGCTGGGTTTGTGATGGCACTATTGTTATTTGCTTCTGTGTTATTGCATGAGTTAGGTCACAGCTTAGTAGCCCGATCCCAAGGTATCAAGGTAAATTCTATCACTCTGTTTTTGTTTGGGGGAATTGCGGCGATCGAAGAAGAATCGAAAACTCCGGGAAAAGCTTTTCAAGTGGCGATCGCTGGGCCTGCTGTAAGTATAGCCTTATTTTTACTGTTGCGCTTATTAAGCTCCGTTATTTCTGATACTAGCTTACTCCGAGTCATGGTCAGCGATTTAGCCAGAATTAACCTAGTTGTAGCCTTATTTAATTTGATTCCTGGCTTACCCTTAGATGGAGGACAGGTATTAAAAGCAGCATTATGGAAAATTACAGGCGATCGCTTTCAGGCTGTACATTGGGCGGCAACAGCTGGTAAAGTTTTAGGATATAGTGCGATCGCCTTTGGATTTGCGCTCGATTTCTTGACCAAAGAATTAGTCTTGGGTTTGTGGATTATATTATTAGGTTGGTTTGGTGTCCGCAACGCTAACACCTACGATAACTTCACCACACTGCAACAAAGTTTACTCAAGCTAGTAGCCGCAGACGCAATGAATCGTGATTTTCGGGTTGTGGAAGCAGATCAAACCCTCCGCGCTTTTGCTGACCTTTATTTATTAGAAACTAATCACTCACAACTGTACTTTGCTGCTGCTGATGGACGTTATCGGGGATTAGTAACAATTGATGATTTGCGTACCATTGAAAGAAGTTTATGGGACAGTTATACTTTACAAATGATTGTCCGACCCCTAGATTCTATCCCCAGTGTGAGCGA
>DATGXQ010000438.1:0-4324 GCA_035298905.1 Nostocaceae cyanobacterium
GCCCCCTGCCCCCTGCCTCCTGCCCATCTAATCTATCGCTTCATAGTCAGCATGTGCGGTGCTTTCTTCGTCAAAATCAAAATTAAATTGGGGAATTAATGTGCCATTTGCTGAGGCATCTGGTTCTGGGATACCTGCTTCCTCCTCTGGTTCTTCTGGTTCTTCTGGTGCGCTGTTAGCTCGGTTGTAAACGTCTGCACCGATCGCAAACAGGGTTTGTTGGAAGTCTTCTAATAGTTGTTTAAAGTCTACTGTGGAGATGTTTAGGTCATTCATTGCTGCTTGCAGTTGTGCCACTTTTTCATCTGCCAGAGCTTTATTTTGTTGGCTAATTAGTTCACCGTTATCTTTTAGGGTGGAAGTGTAACTAAACAATAAGTTATCGGCTTGATTTCTCAGTTCTACCAATTCTTTACGTCTTCTATCTTCTTCGGCAAACATTTCTGCTTCTTGCCGCATCCGTTCAACTTCGGAATTACTTAAACCGCCAGTATTCGTAATCCGGACACTTTGTTCTCTACCTGTACCCTTATCTTGAGCAGAAACTTTTAAAATCCCGTTGACATCAATTTCAAAAGATACTTCAATCTGCGGGACACCACGGGGTGCTGGAGGAATACCTGTTAACAGAAATTTACCCAGGCTTTTATTATCTCTAGCCATTGCCCGCTCACCTTGGAGGACGTGAATTTCTACTGAGGTTTGTCCATCAACGGCGGTAGAAAAGATTTGAGATTTGCTGGTTGGAATGGTGGTATTACGTTCAATAATTTTAGTGAATACTTCGCCTAGAGTTTCAATACCCAAAGATAGGGGTGTAACATCTAACAGTAGAAGATTATCTACTTCTCCACCAAGTACACCGGCTTGAATAGCTGCACCCAAGGCTACTGCCTCATCAGGGTTAACGGAACGATCGGGTGTTTTGCCGTTGAAAAATTTAATTAGGGCATTTTGTACGGCGGGTATTCTAGTAGAACCACCCACTAGGATAATGCGATCGATACTTTGGGCTTTGAGGTCTGCGTCTTTGAGGGCTTGGATCATTGGTTCGATCGTTGCCTCAATCAGATGGCTGCTCAGTTCTTCAAATTTGGCGCGGCTGAGTTCCATCTCTAAATGTTTCGGGCCTGTGGCATCGGCAGTAATAAAAGGCAGGTTAATTGAAGTATTCACCATGCTAGAAAGTTCAATTTTGGCCTTTTCTGCTGCTTCCCGTAGGCGTTGTAATGCCATTTTATCTTTAGCGAGATCAATTCCTTCTTCTTGTTGGAATCTATCGATCATCCACCGGACAATACAGTTATCAAAGTCGTCGCCGCCTAAGTGATTGTTGCCACAGGTAGCTTTAACTTCAAATACTCCATCTCCTAATTGCAGAATGGAGACATCAAAAGTTCCACCACCTAAGTCAAAGACTAAAATTAATTGCTCTTGGTCTTGTTTGTCCAAACCAAAGGCTAAAGCTGCGGCGGTGGGTTCGTTGATAATTCTTAAGACTTCTAAACCTGCAATTGTCCCAGCGTCTTTAGTGGCTTGTCTTTGGGCATCAGTAAAATAAGCTGGTACGGTAATTACTGCTTGAGTTACAGTTTCACCTAAGAAATTTTCCGCATCTTGTTTGAGCTTTTGCAGAATCATGGCGGAAATTTCTTGGCCTGTGTAGTTACGGCCGCGAATTTGCACATCAACGGTATCATCTCGACCTTTGACACAGCTATAGGGGACGCTGCTACGTTCTACCTCTGTATCTTCCCAACGACGACCAATAAATCTTTTGATGCTGTAGATTGTATTTTCTGCATTGGTAACGGCTTGCCGTTTGGCTAATTGTCCCACTAAGCGATCGCCACTCTTGCCAAAACCGACAATACTAGGAGTAGTACGTCCACCTTCAGAATTTGCAATCACAATTGGTTGACCACCTTCTAAAACGGCAACGCAACTGTTAGTAGTGCCTAAGTCGATCCCAATAACTTTTCCCATAGTACAGTGTTTCTATTGCTTCTACCTTGATATTTAGCGTACTTTTACCCAGAGTAACGAGTTGAGTGCAAATTTTATATCAATCCTGTATTTATCTTTCCCTAGTTTCCGTATAAATGAGCATGGAAAATTAAATGTATTATTTATTACTGTTTTTGTTCCGACAGAGAGGGGTGAGGAGGAGGGAGGGGAGACACGGGGAGGGGAGAGGGGAGAAATAATAGAGGAGAGACACGGGGAGGGGAGAAATAATAATCTTTTGTGTCCCCGCGTCAGAGCGTCCCCGTGTCCCCGTGTCTCTTCCGCGTCAGAGCGTCCCCGTGTCCCCGTGTCTTTTTCCCATGTCTCCCTTCTAACTCTCTTCCTGACTAGACTGATTTTCTTCTCCCAGGGGAGAATCCTCTTCCTTTGGAGATGCGACCTTGACCATAGCATGACGGAGGACGCGATCGCCTAAATAATACCCACGCACCAGTTCTTCTAATACTGTGCCTTCTGGGTGTTCGTTGGTCGGTTCACGCATTACTGCCTCATGCAAATTGGGGTCAAATTCTTGACCTTCTGGACGCATAGGAGACACACCAAGACGTTTGAGGCAATCCACTAATTGCTTGTAAACGCCTTGATAACTCTTGTGAATTGTCATCTCTCCATCACTTTGTGGCTTGAGATGGGCCCTTGCGCGCTCGAAGTTATCAACTACAGGTAACAACTCGGTAATTGTGTTGCGTTTCACCTGTGTCTCTAACTCTTCTTTTTCTTTTTGTGTGCGTTTGCGGTAGTTCTCAAAATCTGCCGCAATCCGCATGTATTGACTGCTACGTTCCTCTAATTGGGCTTTTAGGGACTCTACTTGTTGAGTTAATGCGGAAATTGCTGCCACATCTACTTCGGTGGTCTGAGTCGCAGTACTGCCGCTTTCCTCTGTCAATGTAGTATCTCCCTGTTGATTGGTTGGGGCTACCACTTGTTCAGTCACTTCTTCATTAAGATTAATTTGAGCTGGGGAATCGCTTGTCATTGCTTGCTATACCTCTGTTGGTTCACCCGCTTGTTGGCTTGTATTGTTTACCTGTTTATTTTCATCTATCATTGTTCACTTATTCCAGATACTTTTTACGGCAGTAGGTCGTAATAGCCGCCAACTGTTTAGTTTTACAGCTAGGCAGCTAACACCGATTTGCTCACCGACATTTTTCTGGAAGTGATGTCACTGTCCTCTTATTGTGACAAATGAAGAGTGCGATCGCCGCTTGCATCATCGCTTAAACTCCAAGAGAAATGTCAAGCAGTTCTTCCAGAATGATCAAAACAGAATTGAGATATCAGGAGTCAGAATTGAGTTCTCTATTACTGATGGATGACTAAAGGGGCTTACGACTCCTAGCACATCTAGGTTCTGGTGGTTTATCCTTCTTCTTCTTCGTTACTCCTAATCCTGGTATTTAGTGCGTCTACGTATCTGCCTATCTTCGTGACATTCAACTATAATTGGTAAGGAGTAAAACATTTAACCATCTGCGTGTGTAAAATTCTTCACTAACCGCTAAAATCCCTAAGCAGTAACAACAGTAAAAATTGATCGGGAATTTGATGCAGTATCAGTGAGAATTATTGACCACAGCATGGGAATAATTTAACAAGAGGTTTCCCCTACTCATCAGCTTATGACTTACTCGTCACCACAACGGCGTAGCGTCGCTCTAACTACCAGAACAGAGTTTTCGCCTTTCGGTAACAAACTAGTACAGTCTGGTTATGTCAATAGCGAACAGATGCGACAGGCATTAATTGAAAGCCGCAAATCTGGCAGACCCTTAACCGAAGTACTAGAATCCATTACCGGGCAGCAACTATCACCTGAATTACTTAGGGAATACAAAAAACAGCAATTATTTGAACTAAAAATACTATACGGCGTTGAATCTCTTGATCCGGAAGTCAACCAAATAGCTAACACGATGGTGGGAAGCCTAATTGAAACCCTCATCCCAGTAGATATTTGTCGGCGACATCGGTTAGTACCACTATCAAAACATGAAGATCATAATCCACCTTATGTCTTGGTGGCTATGGTTGCACCAGATAATCTTGAAGCCTCCGACGACCTCAACCGGATCTTACGTCCTCAAGGGTTATCTTTACAGCGCATGGTGATCACCCAAGAGGACTTTCAACAACTCATTAACCAATATTTAGATGAGTTGGCTAAAAAACAAAAGATTCTAGAAGACGAAAAAAGCGTAGATATTAATCAGGATTTAGAAAATCTTGACAGCCTAGTCGCAGATGATGATTCTGATGACATGGATGCTGACTTAGGGGCAGCAATGAAAGG
>DATGXQ010000439.1:0-3756 GCA_035298905.1 Nostocaceae cyanobacterium
ACAGGGAACAGGTGAGACCAGCCCCCGTCTTCTCCCGCAGGGAGAGGCTAGCGCCAAGGCGGTCTCCGTCACGATGGGGGACTGGCGAACCCGGAGGGGAACAGGTTTGAAAGTCTGTTAGCATCAGGCTTTGTCCCTAACATTTGTACCTCATTTAGCTGGAATCTGCCGTATTTTTGACCAATGTCCCATGCTTCATGCCCTCAGCCATAATGCCCGATTGCCAGATGACTATAGCTACAGCCATTAAGATTGAAGCCATTCTTTATTTAAAGGGTAAACCCTTAACTATCAGCGAGATTGCCGAATATGCGGCTTGCGATCGCGCCACAGCGCAAGAAGGTATAATTGAGTTGATGGATAATTATGCCCATCGAGATAGTGCTTTAGAAATTGTTGAAACACCAGAAGGTTACAGTTTACAACTACGTCCAGCTTTTCAAGACTTGGTACAAACCCTAATTCCTGTAGAATTAGGAGTAGGAGCTTTAAGAACACTAGCCGCGATCGCTCTCAATAACCCCATTCGTCAAAGTGATTTAATTAACCTGCGTGGTTCAGGTGCTTACCAACACGTCCAAGAACTCGTAGAGTCAGGTTTTGTCCGCAAACGCCGAGACAACGATTCTCGCTCCTACGCTCTCCAGATTACCCCCAAATTTCACCAATACTTTCAAATCGACCAACTACAACTTGAGCAACTGCCCCAAAGCCTATCTAGCCCAGCAGAACAACAATTAGAACTGGAGTTAGAGCCGCAGTGAAGAGAGGAATGAGGAAGAGAAGGGAGACACGGTGTTCGTGTAGCGTCTGTGCAAGGAGAGGGGAGAGGGGAGAATTTCTTTGTATTTCTTTCTCCGCGTCACCGCGTCACCGCGTCCCCGTGTCTCTTTTCACCGCGTCACCGCGTCAGAGCGTCTCTTCTGCCCCCCTGCCCCCCTGCCCCCTGATCAATAACTAAAATACAAACCTGCGGAAAATGCGCTAGCCTTGTACTATGGTTTAAAGTAGAATTAGCAACTAAGCTAAAATAAATTGCCAATGGTGTTTGATCCTAACTTTTTGCATGACGACTCTGAAGAACACCCTAACCAACTTCTAAATGACCATTCTGGGGAAAACCCCAATCAATTACTCAAATACTTACAGCATCAATCTCCTGAAGTTTTAGCCCGTGTAGCTCAGTCCGTCAGCCCGGAAATTAAACAAATCATCTCCCAAAATGTCCAAGGGCTAGTGGGAATGCTCCCGTCGGAGAACTTTAATGTGCAAATTACTACAGACAGGGATAACCTAGCGGGACTGTTAGCGTCGGCTATGATGACAGGCTATTTCCTACGCCAGATGGAGCAGAGGATGCAGTTAGAACATTTATCCAACCAATAGTCAAATTCTATAGTCAATAGTAGAGACACGGTAAATTGTGTCTCTACCCGTAACTTATTGACTATTTTGGCTGGGGATAACTGCCCGACTGTACTTTGAAAGTCTGGATTTTTCCATTGCGGTTGACTTCAATTTCTAGGGTGTCCCCAACTCTGCTGGCCTCCACCAGTTTTTGGACTTGGGCAGTAATTTTGACTAATTTACCATTGATTTTTTGAATCACATCTCCAGGCAGTAGCCCTCCTTGTTGGGCTGGTGAATCCTTTAAAACTCTTTTAATGGCTACACCTACATCCTGTTTGATGTTGAGTTTATATTCTTGATTAAGCTGCTGTTTTCTGGTGGGAGAAAGGTCTGCCATTTCAATTCCCAAGAAGGGATGATCAACTTTACCTTTAGTAAATAACTCATTAGCTACACGAGCGGCAGTTTCAATCGGAATAGCAAAACCTAGCCCTTGGGCATCGGCGCGAATGGCAGTATTAACGCCAATTACTTCTCCTTGGGCATTTAGTAAGGGGCCGCCAGAGTTACCAGGGTTAATAGCGGCATCGGTTTGGATAAAGCTGACTCGCTTTTCTGGAACGCCAACTTGAGCGCTAGTCCGGTCTGTGGCACTGATAATGCCAATAGTGACAGTGTTATCTAAGCCTAGAGGATTGCCAATAGCGATCGCCCACTGTCCCGGAATTAAATTTTGTGAATTACCTAATTTGACTTTGGGTAAATCCTGAGCAGAAATTTTCACAGCTGCTACATCTGTAATCGTATCAACTCCTACCACCTTCCCCTCAAAAGTCCGACCATCTTTCAGGGTGACTTGTACGGTGTCAGTATCTGCTACTACGTGAGCATTAGTTAGTATTTCTCCTTCTGTACTTAAAATAAAACCAGAACCTGTACCACGCTCAATTCTTTCTTGGGGAATTGGTTGCTCATCTTCACCAAAAAAACGGCGAAATAGGGGATTTTTTAAAGCGTCAGAAATAGGATTTGGGACTTTTCGAGTAGCATTAATTCTTACTACTGCTGGGCCTACTTTCTGTACAGCCATCGCAATAAAGTTGACATTATTTCCATCAGGAGTACTAGCCAATCCACTACCAGAATTGGAAAATACAGATTCGGGTGGTAAAGCTGCTGTGACATTTGTTAACTGTTGAAATGATCGATTTTGTGGAAATAGATACCGACTACTCAATAAGCCTGTACCACCACCGATCGCCACCAAAAACAGATAAACAGCTAACTGCTTCCAGGATAACTTCATAGTAATAAAAATACTTTTTCTCAAAACAGCAAGGCAGTTACTAACTTTTAAGTGTAGTCAAGTAAACGGTAAGTGGACAAATAAATTTATGGTTTTGTAAAGTATGGGGTATTGAGTATTGGAACGAAATTTTTCTTTCCCCTGCCCCTGTCTCCTCATCCCCCTCCCAGATTAAAAAATTCCGTCTAAAATTTAGAATTAGCGTTATTTAACCGCTTGCGCTTTCCACTTGTTTCAGGATGCTGACCTTGATTATTTTGCTGCATTGTCAAAGCTGAATTTTGAATTGTGTACATGAATCTTCCCTATCGTTCATTATTCTTGTGTAGCTTACTTAGCTGTTTGGGGCTATTGTCTACACTGCCGCAACCCCAAAAGGTAAAGGCTGCTGTACCTGGTTGCCCGATACCGGCTCTGGCTCGCATCCAAAGCCACAAAGTTAATCGTGGTGAGACTTTGGAGAGCATAGCCCAACGTTATAATCTTTCACCAGCAACCATTGTTGACATCAATCCCGCTACTGGTAAGGGTGTGGTGACAGTGGGTAGCGTCCTGCAAATTCCTCCTTTTGATGGATTTGTGGTTCAAGTACCACGAGGTCAAACTTGGCGACAGGTGGCAACAAAATATAAAGTACGTCCAGATACGTTATTTGAGGTGAATGGTTGCCAGAAAAATCCCAGAGTGGTGTTTGTACCAGGAGAAGTTAAACAACAAAGTCGAATTTTAGCTGAACCTCCTACAACTCCTAATCCATCTAAATCCTCTATATCTGGCTATCCTTTACCAAATCAGGCTGCTGTCGGTTTGGGCTATGGGTGGCAAGAAGACCCCAATACAAAGAAAGTTTTCTTCCATAGTGGTGTAGATTTGTTAGCACCCGTAGGAACTCCTGTGGAAGCGATCGCCCCTGGTGTTGTCGTTTATGCTCAAGAACAGCGAGGTAGTTACGGCAAAGTGGTGATTATTAACCATGCTGGGGGAATGCAAAGCCGCTATGCCCAACTTGATGGTATTCTAGTTACTCTTGGTCAACGAATCAAAAAAGGCGATAAAATCGGCACTGTAGGCACTAGCGGACAGCCTACCACAGCCCAACC
>DATGXQ010000440.1:0-17091 GCA_035298905.1 Nostocaceae cyanobacterium
GCAATTTCACAGGTGAACCCATGCGCCAAGTCTCTGGTGTGACCGGGGCTGCACCTCTGTGGAACCGGATTATGTTACACCTGCATGAACACAAAACGCCCGCTAATTTTCCCTCGCCTCCTAATTTAGTAAAATTACTTATTTGCGCTAATTCGGGGTTAAAACCTACACCTGATTGCCCTTCAATTGTTCAAGAATATTTCTACCCAGAAGATAAAATCGCTTATGAACAGCCCAAAAATTTTGCTTTGTCATCTGAGTATGATGAGTGGTTAGCCAGACAGCAACCATCACAATTGATTTCTCATCAGTTAAAAATTCTTTCACCCCATAATGGTGATTTATTTTTATTATATCCCGGTGCAGATGCAGAACAAAAATTAGAATTTAAGGTTGCAGGAACTCTAAATCATCCCCTAGAGTTATGGCTAAATGGTACAAAGTTAGCTAGTCAATCAACTAATGCGATATTTTGGCATTTACAACCTGGTAACTGGACTTTAGAAGCCAGGAGTGGAGGGATGATTGATAAGATAAACTTTCAAGTAAAGTTAGCCCAATTGCAACCCCAAAGACGCGGTTTTTCTGTGGCCAAGCCGACAAAATGACTATCTTCTATAGAAAAATGAATTGATAAGAAAAAACTAAGCTTTTTTTTCCTGAATAAAGGTACAAAAGAGAGATGATATATATATAGGCTCAAGTTTTTCACCAATTTATCTAGCTATGACTAACCTAGAATCGCCCAAATCCACTAAAAAGAAAAAGAATTCTTTTTCTAGAGTTGACATTGGTACTCCTCAAGTACCTATCCGCAAAACTAAACCGCAAAAGCAGCAACAGGAATTACTTAGCGACTGGGAACACGCAAGTTAATTCTAGGCTGTCAATAAGAACACCTAAAAGGAGGTGTTTTCCAATGGGAAAAATATTGATGAGAATTTGAATATGCAGAAGCAACTCAATCAAAGCTAGTGGTAAGTTTTTGACTTGTTATCTGCATTGTGAAGAATTGCAACTATGACTTGTGGCGATCGCCTCAGCTTCAACTAAAATAATGCGATCTGCCATCATCTGAATCTTGCTCAAGAATGGCTTTTCATGCCAAACAGCATCAGAATTTATTCTCTTGCTAATAGCTAAAGTCGGGTTTAGCTGACTAAATAACGGCTGTATTGATTTGACAGCCATAAAACTTTGGAAATGTAGGGATGATTGATAAAATGTCCCTACATTTCATCTTGGAAAGCAGGGAACAGGGAACAGGGAACAGGGAACAGGGTTGAAAGTCTCTTGGTACATGGCTTTGTTTTTAACATTTGTACCTTATTTACCTGAAATCTGCTGTAGGTTCATAAGGACTGACGCAACAGGCTACCACCTGATATTTTTATTTTTTTATACAGCTAATAGCTATTCACGCTATCAATATGACACTCGTGTCAGTCCTAACTTGATAACTTTTCCCACAAAACTTAGCTAATACGGAATTAGGAAGCAGCAATCGGTAGTTAATTAAGCCCTTGAGTCTCTTCTAAGGGTAACTTTGCTGGCTCAAAAATGATTGATTCACCAATATTTAACAAATATTCTAGCTACTATGATGCAACAAAACAGCAGAACAGTTGAAGGTGAAAACACAAGATGAAGCTAGATAACCAAGAACATACAGAACGTTTAACAATCTCTTACGCTTTGAGTGCAGCTTTATTTTTTGGTTTCGGAGGCTTGCACCGTTTATATAACGGTAAGATGGCTACAGGAGTATTGTGGCTGCTCACAGGGGGATTGTTCGGAATTGGACAAATTGTCGATTTGTTTCTGATGTCTGAGATTGTGGCAGATTATGAGACGAAGTTGAGACTAAGAGCAGGTGTGTCTCCTTTTGGTGTACCTATTTCTCCACAAACAGTTAACTCCCAAGTTTATCAACCCAAGGGTCAGGAACTAGTAATTAAACTGATTGAAGCAGCAGAAGCCAGAGGTGGAACTTTAACTGTGACTCAAGGTGTCAAAGCTACAGGAGCAACATTCACAGATGTAGAAGCTGCACTGAAGGAAATACTCAAATCAGGTTACGCCAGAATAGATAACGACCCCACAACTGGAGCCGTTACTTATCATTTTCATGACTTGTAAGGTCACTAGCCAAAAACCATCAAGTAATAACTAATGACTAATGACCAATAACTAATTCCTACCTAGCCACTTTTGACCATTCAAGCGATAGACTAAGCGAGATACCAACAACTCTAGTGTGGTTTTGCGCTCATCAATTAAGAAGGACTCCAGGGTGCTAGGTCTTTTACCTTCATGGCAAGAGAACCCTTTTTTCCCTTGAATATCTGCATCCGGGAAATAAACGTTAAATTGCCGCGCTCCATTTTGGAAGCTACCAACAATCTGCCAGCATTCTCCAGCAGCATCAAATCCAATGATCGGGTATTTCTGCTTGGCAAAAGTCAGATGTACGTCTGGTACTCCTTCTTTGACAATAGCCTGTTGGAGAGCTGGTAAGTAATCTTGCTGGATAAACTCTTCAAATGGCTTATCTTCAACAGCCGGAGCTTTTTCCTTTTTGGGAGCTTTGGCAGTAGCGTCAGGTTTAGGTGCGTTAGTATCAGGTTTATTAGCTGTAGGAAGGCTGGTAGATACGGGTTCGCTGCGGTTGGGAGCTACCTCTCCCGCTTGATTATGATTGGTTGGGTCTGCCATTGCTCAGGTCAATCCTTTATCTAGCTTTTAGAGCCATTGCTCACCTTATCATTTTCATTTTGACATAATCGAGTCTAGCGATCGCTATCCAGGATCTGAGCAATAAATTTAAACTCACTTTTGGTAAATTTTCTTTGCTATTAGCTTCTACCATCAAGTTAAATAATAGGCTACATATAGCAATCCGATCTGAGTTGTGAACTGACGTGCGGAGAGAAGGGAACAGGGAACAGGGAACAGGGAACAGGGAACTATTAGAGTTCATAAATGATTTAGGATTGCTATAGCTCAATCCTACTCATCCATCGAGTTAAATTAATATTAAATATTGGCTTTAATGATATTTAATTTCTCTATGATCATTCTCGAAGAGAAATCTTGGTTAAGAATTTATCATTACCCATTCAGCTAGTCCAAAGATTGGGTCAATAAACAGGGGTAATTATGAACCTATCTATAGTTGATGACAAATTGCAAATCGAGTTTAGCTTAAAAGAGCAGTTACTATCTGTACGTTTTCAGAAAATTTGGCAAATACCTTTAACTCACATTACCCAAGTCACCACAGACGCACCCCAAAGTAATTGGAAAGAGATTCGCGCACCTGGTAGTTTTGTCCCCGGTTTAATTAAAGCTGGCACATACTACACAGATAAGGGTAAAGAGTTTTGGTATGTGAGCAGAAACAATGGTTTTCACAACTTCTTAACCATTGAATTAGCAGATGAACCTTACAAGCGGATCATCTTAAGTAATATCGACAACAATGAAGAGTGGCAGCAACAGCTAACCCCTGCTCAATAGGTGAAAATCCCCCAACTCATGAGGGACGTAGGAAATAAATAATACTACAAATTGTCGGTGAATGAGGAATAAACTGAAAATCAAAACTCAAACATCAAGAGACTTTCACTCCTGAGTTCTAAATTCTGACTCCTGCCTCCTGTTGTATCAACCACCGGCAACCGCAGGGACAATACTTACTTCATCACCATCTTTGAGCGGGGTGGCTGTACCTTCTAAGAAGCGGATATCTTCGCTATTGACATACAAATTCAAGAATCTGCGGGGTTTCCCTTCTTCATCACACAATCGCGCTTTGATACCAGGACAAACTTGCTCTAAAGAATCAAATAATTCAGCAATACTGCTGCCAGTACATTCTAAGACAGCTTGGTTATCTGTAAATTTTTGCAGAGCAGTGGGAACTAAAACAGTTACGGCCATAGTTAATGTAAATTTTCAGTGGTCAGTTGTTGTTTGCCCTTGGTCAGTAGTCAATAGTCAGTTGTTTGTGACCAAGGACTAATGACTAAACTAGAACTTGTTGCCATTCCAGGCGATCGAGTGTGCGGGATCTTTCTAGCGCCCGTTCAAAACTATCGAGTTTGGCTTCAATGGTTAAAGGTTCACCAATATAACCTTGTAGGGCTTCTTGGGTTTTCAAACCGTTGCCAGTGATGTAAACGACGGTAGTTTCGTCTGGATCTATTTTGCCAGCTTCTACCAACTTTTTCAGCACAGCCACAGTTGTTCCGCCAGCTGTTTCTGTAAAAATGCCTTCAGTTTCGGCTAACAGTTTGATGCCTTCGATAATTTCTGCATCGGTAACAGACTCTATATTACCGTTAGTTTTCTGAGCGATTTCGACAGCATAAACACCATCTGCGGGATTGCCAATGGCAATGGATTTAGCAATTGTATTGGGTTTTACGGGTTGAATAAAGTCTCTTCCGGCTTTAAATGCTTGAGCAATGGGGGAACAGCCTTCTGCTTGTGCGCCGCTAAATCTGACATTTTTAGCTTCTACTAAGCCAGTTTCGACAAATTCTTGGAAACCTTTATATATCTTGGTAAATAAGGAACCAGAAGCTAGGGGGGCGACAATATGATCGGGTAGTTGCCAACCTAACTGTTCTGCTACTTCAAAACCTAGTGTTTTAGAACCTTCAGAATAGTAAGGGCGTAAATTAATATTGACAAAACCCCAACCATGTGTATTAGCAACTTCTGAGCAGAGACGATTTACCTGATCATAGTTACCTTTGACTGCCATCAGGGTAGGACTGTAGATTAAGCTACCCAGGACTTTACCAGCTTCTAGGTCAGAGGGGATGAAGACACAACAATCTAAACCAGCATGAGCGGCGATCGCAGCTGTAGAATTGGCTAGATTCCCGGTACTAGCACAAGAAACAGTCGTAAAACCTAATTCTCTCGCTCTGCTTAATGCGACTGAAACCACCCGATCCTTGAAGCTGAGGGTGGGCATGTTGACGGCATCATTTTTGATGTAAAGCTTATTTAAACCCAGGCGACGGGCCAGACGTTGGGAACGCACCAGGGGAGTCATACCGGTTCCCACATCAATCACATTGTCAGTAGCAACGGGCAAAAAGTCGCGGTAGCGCCAGATAGAAAGCGGCCCGGCTTGAATTTTTTCCCTGCTTACAGAACGACGTAAGGCGTTGTAGTCATACTTCACTTCCAAAGGCCCAAAGCATAACTCACAAACGTGGCTGGCTTGCAGCTCGTATTCTGCACCACATTCCTTACACTTGAGGGCTGTAAAAGTAGCGTTGCTGGTTTGTGTGTGATTTGCGATCGCCTGAGTCATAAAACTAGCTTTCCCCGTATGTCCGTCAACTGTGGAAAGCATACTATCACGAGTAAAAATACACGTCAAATATATCCGACTATTTTAGTCGGGTTTTATTTTCACAATGCCATACCACATTCCTTCCATTTGGGAAAGAATGAGTCCGGTGTGTTAACTAATTCAAAATTCGTCTTAAAAATTTTCCAGTCCTCTGCTGTAGTTGCAATCAACAATCTTGACTGGAGATAGGAAAGTAGACTAAAGGCGTAATAGCTTTATTTTTAACTGCTCACAGTTGACTGAAAACACAGTCCAAAATATCAACACAAAATCCCCGAATGAGAAAAAGCAAGTATGAAAGTAAATTTATATTTTCTAATTCCCAGCAAAGTTACTTAAAAAAATAGGATTAAGTTATTTTCAATTTGATTTAATCAAGCAAGTATTGTATTTATAAGTTTGAGGTTTTATATTCCTGCGTATATTTATTTAAATGTTTTAGCAGTATTGCCAATGATTAATGACCCTAACTTTACTGACTCTAAATTTTAACCATTCCAGCTTTTCAAGTAAATGCACGTAGTTTAATATAAATTGTTAAAACTTGTAGTTACTAGGCTCAAACTGATTCAATTTTGGGTAATCTTATTTTACTATACTTAGGGAATACAAGCTTACCTAAGCATTAACACTGTTTAAGATGCGACTTATTAAGTAATTGACATAAGAAAGCCGATGTAAAAAGAGTCCATAAGCTCTTGGGAGAAGGCTAGAAAGTCAAACACGCCAGTCGTTGGCAGAAATTTTTGCTGACTAGTCTGGCTTCCACTGTTCTATGTATTTGTGTAATTTAATCAAAATTAGTTACACGCAGACTAATCCGCTCATTAGAGCTTTTTGTTAGTAGAGTAACAAGCCCCTTGGAGGTTTATCTGTACAATGAATCGTGCTAGAAAATATACAAAAACTACAAAAATTACAAAAAATCAGCGATCGCTTTTGTTCCGTTCCCTAGTAGCAACAGCATTCCTCGCTGGGGGCTTATTTCCGTTTGTCAGACCGGTCTTAGCGCAAACTACACCACCAACTGCGGCTGGTACAACCATCAACAACCAAGCAACAGCCACTTACGAAGATCCAAATGTTCCCAACGTGCCAATTCAAGCTACTTCTAACCAGGTAACTGTTACCGTTGCGGAAGTAGCTGGAATCTCCGTTGTGGCTGGAACACCTGTAGATGACAATCTTGGAACTTTCCAAGCGGGTGATACTGTATTTTTCCCCTTTACAGTCACCAATATCGGTAACGACCCCACAAGGTTCCAAATTCCTAATCAAGCTGGTATTACAGGACCAGGCACAGTACAAAGATTAGAATACAGGGCTAATGATCAGGAACCCTGGACAACTCTTAATGGTGGACTGACTACACCTTCAATACCAGTCAATGGCACGGTACAGGTAAGGGTAGTAGTAACGATAAATTCCGGTGTCACACCTGGTCAAACTGTTAAAGTTGTTTTAGGGGAAACTACACCTCCTGAAACTAACGCTAACTCACCCCGTAATGGTTCAATTAATGATGCTAGAGACGTTTACACGGTAGATAACCTCGATCCTAGTCCCGTACCAGGAGAAGTTACAGGTTCACCAGCTAACGGTGTAGTAGAAGGTAGTGCGGCGGCTTCTATAACTATTGCTCCGAAGTTTTATTCTTTGGCTACCATCCTCAAAACTCGTGGTACTTATAGCAATAGCAATACGCCAACAGATATCACAGACGATACTATCAACTACAACTTGAGTCTACAAGTTAGGTCTACTGATAATACAGGGCAGAATATTACTCCCTCAGCTTTAGCAGGTTCTGTTATTCCCGGTCTTCCCGGCACTAATATTTTAGTTTCTGATGCCATTCCTTTTGGCACAGAATTATCAGTAGCCCCCACTGCTCCTGGTGGTTGGACTGTAGTTTATTCTACTACTCCTGTAACAACACCTGCAAATGCTGCTACCTGGACAACCACAGCACCACCTTTGTCTTCAGTCACTCGTGTCGGTTTTATTAAACCTACTACAGATGGTGATCCGAGTACTTACCTGCCGGCTGCTGATGCACAATTAACCAGCTTCTCTATTCAATTAAAAGTCAGAACAGGACAGACTGCACCTCTAACTATAGCCAACATCGCTCAAGTATTTGGTAAAACACCAGAAACAAACGCACCTGTACTGGATGAGTCGGGTGATCAAAATCCCAGTAACTTTGATGGGCCTCCGGGTAATATGACACCCCCGCCAGGCACAGATGATAATGAGGATGGTGTACCAGAGAAGTTACCGCCTACTGTACCTGATGGTTTTATCACTGACCCGAAAACTGACCCAACTGACCTCAACAACACCGGAACAGATACTGGTGGTAACAATGGTGGTGATACTAATAACCCTGGTGCAAACCCTGGTGGTGAAGCTAACGTCTTTTCAATCAGTTTTGCCGCAGTTCTCAACGGTCCAAATGGTTTCCCCGCAGCAGTTGGGCCTAATAACAACAATGACGACTTTACCAATAAATCTTCCAATGTTCCGGCCAATACTACTCCGGGGACAACATTTGATCCGAATGTAGTGAATTTCACTAACACCGTTAGAAATGATAGTTCTCAACCAGAGAATATCTCTGTACTGCCTACACCACCGACTAATGCAGGTGATTTGCCTAACGGTACAGTTGTGACTATATCGGCTAATAATGGGGCTACAACTGCTACTTATACATACAATAACGGTGTCTTTACGTTCACCAATGGTACGGGTACTAGTGCTACTAACCCAGTACGAATTGATGGAGTAGCCACGGGTACTACAGCTGACTATACTGTGGATGTTGACCTACCGGCTGGTACAACACTTTCAACCGATCCTGGTTTTGAACGTGGTTTCCCTGTACCCATCACCGCATTTATCGACGCTAATGCTAATGGTTTGGTTGATGACGCAGCCTTTAATATTACTATTGACCGGGTATACACTGGCTTCTTACAACTGCTCAAGCAGTCACGGATTTTACAAGGAACTGGCCCAGCCGTTCAAGGTACAGATGGTACTTTGAGTACAACACAGAAGTCTCCTGCACCTGGAAATATTATTGAGTACGTAATTCAGTACAAGAATATTTCTGAACCAGCTTCAGGCACAAATAATGTGATTTTAAATGCTGGTAATGTGGTGATTACGGAAGATGGTACAGCATTACCAAATAACTGGGCGAAAGACAATGCACCTACAAATGGCGTAATTGATACCAGTCATGTTCTTGGTTCGGCTCAGGGAGCAGGAACAATTCAATACTTCAGTGGCGACCCGGCTATTAATCTTCTTGGTGGTGAACAAAGTGGTGATGCTAGTGCTACTGCGGCTAATGATGTCACTAAGTATATTAATACCCTAACTAACCCAGTTGCTCCTGGTACAACAGGAACATTTATCTTCCAACGTAAGGTTAACTAGTAGTAAGTTGCTAGAGGTGATGAAGATGAAACGGATTTTTATTGCCGGAATCGGAACAAGTCTACTGCTGACTACAGTCTCATTTACTACTCATTTGCCAGGGTTAGCTAGTTGGTGGCAATCTAACAGCGCAGTTGCACAGAGTCCTCAAAAGGAATCGGCTTTACAACTGCGTTTGGAAGCGGAAAAGCAGGTTTTAACTAAGGATCAGCAAGGTAAGCAACAGGTTAACTGGCAAGCCTTGAAGGGTCAAGCGGTAGTTAAGCCAGGGGATGTATTGCGCTATACCTTAAGTGGGGAGAATAAGAGCGATCGCCAATTAAAAAATATCACTGTTAACCAACCTATTCCCAAGGGAACAGTGTATATTTTAAAGTCAGTTAATGCTAATCCTACGACCAAAGTGACCTATAGCATTGATGGCGGTCGAAATTTTGTCGAAAATCCTACCGTGCAAGTTAAATTGGCCAATGGTCAAGTTACAACTCAACCTGCACCCGCTAGTGCTTATACTCACCTGCGCTTTCAAGTCCCAGCTATAGCAGCTAAAACCACTGTGAAAGTCTCTTATCAAACCCAAGTGCGCTAGTAGAAACTAGCATGATCAACTCTTAGGGTAATTGGTAATTTTGTGTGATAAATTACCAATTACTCAAGCCTATAAATCCAAAAGTGTTGAGAGGAAAACAGGTGACATCCCACAGGAGAGTTATTCAGTGAGTCGTCTTCACCAACGCCAGCAAATTAAGTGTCGTGGTCGCTGTTATCAAAGATTAACTGTGGCTATGCTACTGGGAAGTTTATTGCCAACTACCATATCTTTACCAACAGCAGGACAAGAAGCAGAAATTACAACGGTTAGAAATTTTGTTAACCAAGCTAGTTACACATATTCCTACACAGATCCTCAAGATCCTGATGGTAAGGCAGTAGTCTTTCAGGTAAATTCTGCTCAAAATACCTCTACTGTGACTCAATTAGTTGACCCATTTGGCAAAATTGTCGGCTGTGCTGGGGCAATTTTACCCGACTACACTGGCTTTTCTGTGGCTCTTTATGAAACAAATCCCAGTGATCCAACAGGAACAGAATTAGGACAATTAGTGTCACTAACCCGGACAGAATTACCGGATATTCCTAACAATAATATTCCCCGTGGACAAACACCCAATAGCGAAAATAGTAACCCTTTCTTTATTAGAAATAATCCGCCTGGTATTTATAATTTCTTGCTTGATCCAAGTAGAGGCCAAACAGCACCAGGAAAAGCATATATTTTTGTGATTAATCCTCCGGCTAGTTCTTCTACTTACACACAACGACGTATTAAGATTCAAATTTTAGATAATCCCGGTGGTAATAATGTAGTCCGCTATTTGGCTACATCTTTAGATGGAGAACCAATTAATACTACAGGTCAGACTTCTGTAGAAGGAACTACGGTATTAATTCCCAATGCAGAACTAACTGGACTGAGTTTGTTAGCTTTCCAACTCTCCACAAATTTGTGTCAAGCAAATCAGGTGCAGATTATCAAAGCAGGCGATCGCGCTACGGCTGAACCTGGTGATACAGCTATTTACCGAGTATCGGTGAAAAACTTGGCTGATACAGGTTTAAATAATGTGGTGGTGACGGATACTCTCCCTCTAGGGTTTAATTTTGTCTCTAAATCTGTGCGGGGAGAATTAGACGGTCAACCAGTTACAGTGACTGCAACACAAAATGGCAATACTGTCAAGTTTTCGGCTAATGTGACTATTCCCACCCAAAAAGTTTTAAACATTGCCTATGCAGTCCAACTAACCAATGATGCTCAACGGGGAACAGGTCGCAATAGTGCGATCGTCAATGCCCAGAGGACAGACAATGGATTTAGTACCAAGGACGGCCCCGCTACACACCTACTAAAAGTCAGACCAGGGATAGTGAGCGATTGTGGCACAATTATCGGTCGGGTATTTGTAGATAAAAACTTTGATGGTGAGCAACAACCAGGAGAACCAGGAGTACCAAATGCGGTGATTTATATGCAGGATGGCAACCGCATTACTACTGACCCTAATGGTTTATTTTCCGTAGCTAACGTATTACCAGGAAATCATACAGGCGTACTGGATTTAAGCAGCTTACCTGGTTATAGCCTTGCTCCCAACCGCAAATTTAGCGAACGTAATAGCCAATCACGTTTAGTTCGTTTAGCACCAGGTGGTTTGGTGAGGATGAATTTCGCTGTTACTCCCAGTTATCAGGAGCAAGTCACCAAATGAAACCCAGACTCCACAATCACACGATTTTTAACCTGAAGTTACTGGGGGCGATCGCTACTGTAACTTGTACACTTTTTTCAGGTCTAGCCACAGCTAAATCTGTCAACAATGGCACTTCCGAAAACCTCACGCCAGCAGGTTTGGAAGTTGGTTTACTAGCTCCAGAAGTTGATGTAGCTAACAATAGCAATGATAGTAAATTGTCACTATCAGAATTATCAACTGACAGTTCATTATTGACAACTGTCGTGAATCGGGAAACAGTAAAAACACAGTTTTCTCTATTTGCTAATGATACTTCAGCTACCACAACATTACCGACCACTATCGCCCAAAACTCCCCAGCCACCACAACGGTAAAAATTCTCTCACCAACATCTGAGGCTGTAGTAGATGTACCAGCAACCGCCGTAATTTTACAATTTCCTGTTGGTACACAGGTGCAATTGGTGGTCAATGGTAAGTTGGTAGATCCCTCCTTAATCGGACGGACGGAAACCGATGCCAGTACCAACCTGATAACGCAGACATGGTACGGTGTCTCCTTAAAAGAAGGGGAAAATACCATCTATGCTCAAATCGTAGGGAGTAAAGAAGAACCTGTACCAATGCGGGTCATGGTGCGGGGTGAACCAAAAAAATTAACTCTTGAAGCAGTAGAAGCTCGTATTCCTGCTGATGGTAGGTCTACAGGAACAATTCGCGGTCAATTGGTAGATGAAAAGGGCAACCGTTCCAACCGTGATGGTATTGTTACTTTGTTCCCCACGGCTGGGGAGTTTATTGGTGCAGACTTAAAACCAGATGAACCAGGCTTTCAGGTAGAAGCTAAAGCCGGAGAGTTTTCTGCTCAGTTACGCTCAAACCTAAAAGCGCAAACTGTGCGTATTCGGGCGATTTCCAGTGCATTGGAAGCCTTTACCCAAATGCAATTTGAAACGGCTTTACGCCCCAGTTTGGTGACAGGGGTAATAGATTTACGCTTGGGTGGGAAAGGCACTAATTATTATGGGAGTTTCCGCGACTTTTTACCGGCGGACAGGGACAACAGTACAACACTTGATTTTAATTCTTCTATATTTGCTACTAGTGCTTTTGGGGAATGGTTATTTACAGGTGCTTACAACAGTTCTCGCAGTCTCAATGAAGATTGTAATTGTGATAATCGCCTATTTAGAACTTTCCAGTTTAGCGAGCAAAACTATCCAGTCTATGGGGATAGTTCCACTGTCAATGTGACTACCCCTTCCATAGATAGCGTATTTGTGCGTTTAGAACGTTCTAGGGGCATTGCAGGTGTTAGTCCTGACTTTTTTATGTGGGGGGACTACAACACCGAAGAATTTGCGCGTACCTCCCAGCAGTTTACAGCCACAACTAGGCAATTACATGGCTTTAAAGCTAACTACAACTTAGGAAGTCTGCAACTTACAGGTTTTTATGGGAATAAACTAGAAGGATTCCAACGGGATACATTAGCACCAGATGGTACTAGCGGTTATTATTTCCTTTCTCGGCGGTTAATTACTCCCGGTAGTGAAAACGTCTTTTTAGAATTAGAAGAATTAAATCGTCCAGGGACAGTAATTAAGCGTCAACAATTAAACCGGGGTGCAGATTATGAAATTGATTATGACCGGGGAACTCTATTATTTAGAGAACCAATTCTGCGGACTGATGTCGATGAATTTGGACAGGTATTAGTTAGACGCATTATTAGTACCTATCAATACGACTCCCCAGGTGCAGATAATTATATCTATGCAGGTCGGGTACAATATAACCTCGATCGCACTCCCAACCAAGAAAGCTGGTTTGCAGCTAGTTATTTACAGGAAAAATTGGGAACGCGGAACTTTGAGCTTTATGGTGCAGACGCGCTCATTTCTTTGGGTTCTCAAGGCAAGTTAACTGCTGAATATGCCCATTCTACCAATGATACAGACACCGCCAGTAGTGTCAGCAGTCAAGCTTATCGGGTAGAAGCCGAGGGACAGATTTTTAAGAATCTGCAAGCACGGGCTTACTATCGGTTTGCTGACACGGCTTTTGCTAATAATGCCACCATTAGCTTTGTCCCTGGACAAACTCGTTATGGAGCGCAATTATTAGGCAAAGTCACAGAGACAACAAGTATCAAATTACAATATGACCACGAAGATAACTTTGGCATTGCCCCACAGCCGTTAGATACCTTTGAAGAATTATTTTCACCACGTCTAGAAGCTATCCCTGGTAGTCAGGTAGATAATTCCCTGACGACGATTTTAGCGGGAGTGCAGCAACGCTTTGGTCAGTCTACTTTTGATTTAGATTGGATACATCGAGACCGGGAAGATAGAATTAGTGCCAATGGATTGCGAAGTAGTTCTGACCAGTTGCGATCGCGTCTGACTCTGCCTATCACTAACAACCTCACCTTCCAAGCCCAAAATGAGCTAACTATCTCTAGTAGTAATGACACTGTTTACCCAGACCGGACTATTTTCGGGTTAAATTGGGCAGCAATTCCCGGTATCAATGTTTCCCTAGTCCAACAGTTTTATAACAGTGGTCAATATAGCGGTAATTCTATTACCAGCTTTAATATCAATGGAGAACATAAGCTAGGCACAGATACCAGTTTGACTGGTCGTTACTCTATTTTAGGTGGAGCTAATGAAATTACTACTCAAGGGGCGATCGGCTTAAATAACCGTTGGAAAATAGCACCGGGTTTACGGCTGAACTTGGCTTATGAACATGTTTTTGGTGGCTTCTTTGGTCGGAATGCAGCCAGTCAAACCTATGCCCAACCTTATACCTATGGTCAAGCTGCGTCCTCCATTGGTTTTGATGGTGGTGATAGCTATAGTGTGGGGCTGGAATATAGCGATAATCCTGGGTTTCAAGCCAGCGCTCGTTATGAGAGACGCACTTCATCCTCTGGAACTAATAATGTCATTTCTGGAGCTATCACCGGGAAAATTTCCCCATCTCTGACGGCTTTAGTCCGCTATCAACAGGCTAATTCCTCTAATCAAACACTAACCGGTTTAGGGGATACCGCTAACCTCAAACTGGGTTTAGCTTACCGCGACCCCAACAGTGATAAATTTAACGCCTTATTGCGGTATGAATATCGCCAAAATCCTTCTACCATTCCTGACACCATCCTTTTTGGTAGTGGTACAGGGACTAATGATCATACCTTTGCGCTAGAAACGATTTATGCACCAAACTGGCAATGGGAATTTTATGGTAAATATGCACTGCGGAATAGTACCTCTTACCTAGCCAGTGATTTGGCAGGAACAAGTACAGTTAACTTGGCTCAGTTCCGCACCACCTACCGTCTAGGTTACAACATGGATTTAGTCGGGGAAACGCGGTGGATTGGTCAAGATGGGTATACGGAAACCGGTTTTGTCCTAGAAACTGGCTATTACCTGACACCGAACCTGCGTCTGTCTGCTGGTTATGCCTTTGGTGATATTGATGACCGCGATTTTTCCGGTGCGCGTTCTGCCAATGGGCCTTATTTGGGCTTAACTTTCAAACTTGACGAATTATTTGAGGGCTTTGGACGACAAAGAGTTGTCCCACCCCAACAACAAGAGTCTTTAATTAAACAGGTAGTTAATGAGTCGGGGGCAGCAGAACAGTCGAAGCTATGAAAATATTTATACGTTTTAACAACCGGAATATTACAGACATATCCAACCTATTTGGATGGATGAAAAAGGGAAAAATCTATATTGGGACAGGATTATTATTGTCGCTGTTAATACCACAGCATCTCGCTGTTGGTCAGACTGGCAATTTAGCCTTGAAAGTGGTAGTGAATAGTAATCAAGATGGGGAGATTCAAGCTGATCAGGGTTTGACTTTGCGAGAAGCGATCGCCCTTGTTAATGGTAGTTTAAAACCAGAGCAATTAAGCGATGCAGAAAAAGCCCAAATTCAAGTTTTACCAAATGGCAATTCCCGCATTGAGTTTAATTTACCACCCCAACAAACCACTATTGCTCTCAAAGCCCTCTTACCCCCACTCTATGCGGCTGGTTTAATCATCGACGGTACAACTCAGCCCGGTTATGATGCTAAAACATCACCCACATCTGAGATTAGTATTCCTAAGCCTGTAGTTAGTATTACCTCAGAACCTAACGCAGAGGTATTCCGAGGTTTGACGGTTCTAGCTGATAATATTACTATTCGCGGTTTAAGCCTTTATGGATTTACCGTAAATCATAAAGTAACGGAAAGTACGCCCCCTGCGGATATTTTTATCGCTCATACATACATCCCTCCCCACACCATTGCAGTTAAACCACCAGCTATTGATTATCCAGATAATTTTCCCAATCGACCACCAGAAAATGTAGTAATTGAAAATAATTGGTTAGGTATTACCCCGGATGAGCAGATGCCAGTCACACCCTCTGCCTTTGGGGTTGCGGTGTTTAATGCAGTTAGTACAACTATTCGCCGTAACCGCATTTCCTATCATGATGGCAGTGGAATTATTACAGGTATTCAAGCACCAGGAATGCAGGTATTAGATAATATTCTGGTGGCTAATGGTTTAGCAGGTATACCCGATGCTATTCGGTTAGAAGGAAAGATTGACAAATCAGCCATTAGAGCTAATTTGATTTGTGGTAATGATGGCAGTGGGATATTTTTATTTAAGCCGGAAGGGGCAACAAATATTACTGAAAATCAGATTAAATCCAATGGGCGGAGATTTCGCCGGGCGGCCGTGTATTTGATGGGGAATGACCATCAGGTAAGAAATAATCAGATTACCTATCAAGCAGGGGCGGGAGTAGTAGTTACATCATATCCCCAGAGCGATCGCAACTTAATTCAAGATAATCTATTTTCGGCTTTGGAAGGATTGAGTATAGACCTGATTGCTCAACATAACACCGGAGTCCAAGACTATCAAAACGGCGATGGCCCTAACCCTCAACGCAACTCACCCAACCGCAGAAAAGATACAGCTAATGCGGGGATTAATACACCCCAGTTTTTAAGTCCAGAATTTCTCTCCACAAATAAAACCACCGTGGGAGTTGATGGGATAGCCGAACCAAATGCCCAAATAGATATTTATCGCGTCAGTGGCTATGCAGGATATGGAGTGTTAGATCAACCCGTAGCTACTACCAAAGCCGATGGGAAAGGTAGATTTAGCTTAAATTTAGAAAACTTTACTGAGGGAGAGAGAATTAGTGCGATCGCCACTCATCCCCAGTATGGCACATCAGAACCCGCCTATCCTGCCTTGCTACGTTCCCTAAATCAGACGCGGGGACGCGGTGACGCGGTGAGGGGAGAAAAATTAGATTCACCTCAATGTCTTACCCCACCAGTAGCCCAAATACCGCCAGAAACACCACCAGAAACACCACCAGAAATACCACCTCCACCCATCCGCCTATCCATACCCAACAATGTCCACTTTGCCCTAGATAAAGACAATATCAGCCCCGACAGTGCCAAAGTTTTAGACCGTATCGCCCAAGTGTTAACAGAAAATCCCTCTATCATCGTCGAACTACAGGGACATACAGATATCCGCGCCAGCGATGCCTATAACCTAGACTTGGCAGCACGTCGGGCTAAATCAGTCCGTAATTACCTTATTCGTCGGGGTATCGCTCCCGAAAGAATGACCATTCGTTCCTTTGGCGAAAGGCAACTGAGAACCGCAGGTACAACCAGATTAGATCATGCCCGCAACCGCCGAGTAGAGTTAATTTACCAAGATATACGAGGAATTGAGGTGATAGTGCAAGAAGAAGACTTGCAATTGGAGTAGTAATTAATTTACCCCACTCCAGTATTATACTTCTGTGAATTTACTTCCTTCACTCTAACATGCAGCGATCGCTAGAAATAGGAATCATATGAACATCAGGATTAAACCTCCATTACCAAGCAGCCATCAAGGAAAACTCATCAGCAGCCTAGCATTTTTTCTATGTGTCTTGGGACAGGGGATACAAC
>DATGXQ010000441.1:0-3494 GCA_035298905.1 Nostocaceae cyanobacterium
GGGTAATTATTGCGGATTAACACGAGAATGGCTATATTGGTACGACGAAACAGGAAAGCGTTATCCTACACCTGAAGAACAGATTAACACCGCCCAACAGCAAGCCCAATTTGCAGAACAAAGGGCTAAATTTGCTGAACAAAGAGCGCAACAAGAAGCCCAAAAAGTGCAACAGGAAGCCCAACGTGTTCAAAAACTAGCAGAAAAATTGCGAGAATTAGGAGTAGATCCTGATAACCTGTAATCAAATTTCGTAGGGTGCGTTCCCTAACGCACCAAATAATGCACCAACTAATATCAAGTCCGGATAATCGCTTATAATAAAGATGAAGAGTACAACTTTTAGCCAATGCCGAAAAGAATTAGTGTAGCAACACATCTGAGTGTGGAAGAGCTAGAGCAACGTTACCGGGAAGCAAAACAAGGAGTAGAAAGTCGTCAGTATCATATCATTTGGTTACTGGCACAAGGGAAGAAGACAGAAGAAGTAGAAGAAATCACAGGCTACAGTAGAACATGGATCTACGCATTGGTGAAAAGATATAACGAGTTAGGTGTAGAGGCATTAGGGGATGGACGTAGGCATAATCCAGGTGCTGAACCATTAATTGATGATATTCATCAAGCTCAACTGTGGCAAGTCTTACAAGGGAAAGCACCAGATGGAGGATTATGGAATGGGCGGAAGGTGGCAGATTGGTTAAGTGAAGTCACAGGAAAAAAGATCAGCAGACAAAGGGGATGGGAAATATTGCGGCAGATGACTTTTAGGTTGAGAGTTCCCCGTCCATGTCACACCAACAGCGACCCTGTGGAACAAGAAGCTTGGAAAAAAAAATTGCCACTGAAGTACAAGAACTACAAAAAAGCTACCCAGATGCAGAAATACAGTTGTGGGCGGAAGATGAGCATCGTTTAGGACTCAAACCAGTGCTGAGAAGAGTTTATGTTCCAGAAGGGGAAACACCAATAGCGGATGTAAAGAAAGCGATTTAAATGGTTATGGTTGTATGCTTTTGTACATCCTAAGACTGGGGAAACATATTGGTGGATACTGCCTTATGTAAATACAGAATTGTTTAATCAGGTTTTAGCCGATTTTGCTCAGGAATTTGAATTAGGTACTAATAAACGGATTCTATTAGCTGTTGATCGAGCCGGATGGCATACCAGCAAGGATTTAGAGCTTCCCGAAGGATTACACTTAACATTTTTACCATCTCATTCACCGGAATTACAACCTGCGGAAAGACTTTGGACGCTGGTGGATGAACCAATTGCTAATCGTTCCTTTGAGACGTTACAAGAGTTAGAGGATGTCCTATTTGAGCGATGTCAATCTTTACTTCAACAGCAAGATTTAATTCGTGGCTTGACCAGTTTTCATTGGTGGCGGAAAACTGGAGCTTAATCGTAAGTTTTTATGCGGACATGATATAACGCATGAACTATAAATAATCTCACCTTTTCTGTTATTCTGATGCGTTGGGGGACGCATCCTACTATAGATTCAATTGCCAGATTTATTACTTTGTCTGTTTTGCATATTGTTTATTTCTAGTAATTTGCATCGCTCATTTTTATCAATATCAGTTTTAATTTTTAATCCTTTAGTAGTAACTGACATTTCTACTCTGTACCTGCCATTTACCATATAAACGGTAGTAGCAGCACCCATACCAAACCTTAGTTTATCCGTCTTTGCGCTACAAAAATTGCGCTACAAAAATATTGTCAAATGGGAGAGGGTTGAAAGGTGCATCCGACTTGTAAGCATATTAAAATTTAAAAACATAAAACAAAAAATTAAAAATTATTTGATTCTGATGTTTTATGTATAAGAATTAGGTTTTGCACAAGTATCAATTCACTTGTTGAAGTAATATTATTGTGTTAACACTTGATTGCAAGTGACACTGTAACATTCTAGAAGGAAAAACGACATTAATTTGCGAAAACATCGCCAACTTAGATTGACTCTAAAAAACAGCCGACGCGACATCAATTTGAGAAAAAAGACACTAATTTGCGAAGAGCGACATTTAATTTGCGAATGTACAGGGGGTAAGCCAGCAGTCAGGATTGAACTGACGACCTTCCGATTACAAGTCGGTAAAGCAAATGCTAAAAAGCTTGTGCTGGAAGACTTCTAGACAATAAAAATTTTGCTGGACTAATTTTGGACTAATTTAAGAATTATAACGTTTGTGGATTAATGGAGGTGCTAGAGGGGGGTTTTTGCTGTCTAAATTTTACTGTCTATATGTGGGGAGAGTGAACGGGGAACGGGGAACACTTCGACTGCGCTCAGTGCGTCGCGGGGAATAGTAAAAAGAGTTGTTTAATTTATTCTGCATGAATACTTACTTGGAGTGACAATCTTTTTTTTGATTGCACCAGCCAAATTTTATTCAGTATATTTATTATAACCCCTAACTTAGTTTATATTTTACTACCATTCTTTTTATTTAATACTTTGTAAAGTCTATTTTAATTCAAAAATGTCTTTACCTACAATTAAATTTAAAAATAAATAATTATTTCTCTGGATGAATCAAATTAAAATTTTATTTTAATTGGGCTAAGTAATTACAAATTACAAGAAATATATGACTGTACAAGCTGTTTACTCACAAGCTGTAATTGACGGAAACTATAATTTGGAAAACTGTCCAAATCAAAAGCATGATTATGTAAGAAATATTTGGGAAGATTATTTATTTCAATTAGTTTTAAAATCTCCTCTATTTTCCCTGTATTCCACCCGAAATAAAATTAGAATTTTGGATCTAGGATGTGGAACTGGACAGGGTTATAAACTAATTCCTCTTCTTCAATCAAAAAAGTTTAGTTATGTGGGTTTAGATGTCAATCCAGATATGATTAAAAAAGGTAAGGAATTATTTAATAACATTACGAATGTGGAATTTAATGAACATGATTTGTGTAATGGTTTGGGTTCATGGAAGAAACACTTCGATGTATATTTATCCTCTTACGGTTCTTTATCTTATTTGGATGACTCACAATTGTTGCAAATACTATCAGAAATTGCTAGTGTTGCTGGTCATGGCAGTTTAGTCATATTGGATTTATTGGGACGATTTTCATTGGAATGGCCGCAATATTGGCTAGAAACTTCTGATGCTGTTCCCCCATATCTCCATGATTATAGCATTAGTTATTTATCTTCAGAAGCCATTTACAAGCAACCTATGAAAATGAGGTTTTGGTCAACTGAGGAAATTAATAACTTACTTAAAAGTAATCCTGAGCTTTCCAATCTTAAATTTGTGAAAGCTGTAGATAGGTCTGTTTTGGTTGGGCGACATACAGATACAAGAGAATATAATTCAGATTTACCACCAATTCGGAGCTTAGTTAATCAATTATTCTCACATCAATTAGCTGACTTATCTTCATTAATTGTCAAAACTGATATTATTCCCTCAACTGCTGAATCAATTGATCAGAAGGTAAGTGAATTTTTACAT
>DATGXQ010000442.1:0-26779 GCA_035298905.1 Nostocaceae cyanobacterium
TGGGACCAAGTTGGTTACTGGGCTGTAAAAATCGTTAGTGGTGTACCCGAAGCTATTCCCGTAGTTGGTGTTCTCATCTCTGACTTACTACGTGGTGGTTCTAGCGTAGGTCAAGCTACATTAACCCGTTACTACAGCGCCCACACCTTCGTTTTACCCTGGTTAATTGCAGTATTCATGCTGTTCCACTTCTTAATGATCCGCAAACAAGGTATTTCCGGCCCCTTGTAATTTTTAGTTATCAGTGACAGGCCGTTTTCAGATAGTAGGAGTTTGTTTTAAACTGAGGAAACATTCTTAACATCAGTGATAAACAAACACTAGTATTCTGAAGCTGTGAGTGAGGAAAACTGAATAGAGCTTTTCTGTTTCCTCCCCTGAATAGCTGATGGCTTTCATCCATGCTTTAACCAACCTAAGCAAGAGAGCGCATTCCAAAATGGCAACACAAAAGAAACCGGATCTGAGCGATCCTATTTTAAGAGCCAAACTCGCCAAAGGTATGGGTCATAACTACTATGGCGAACCTGCTTGGCCTAATGACTTGCTCTATGTCTTCCCAATAGTAATCATGGGTTCCTTTGCTTGCATCGTGGCTCTAGCCGTGCTAGACCCTGCACTGGTAGGCGAACCTGCTGATCCTTTTGCTACTCCTCTAGAAATTTTACCAGAGTGGTATTTGTACCCTGTATTCCAAATTCTCCGCTCTTTACCTAACAAACTCTTAGGTGTATTAGCAATGGCTTCTGTACCTTTGGGATTGATTCTCGTTCCCTTTATTGAGAACGTGAACAAGTTCCAAAACCCCTTCCGCCGCCCAGTAGCAACCACAGTATTCCTGTTTGGTACTCTTGTTACCGTGTGGCTAGGTATCGGTGCAGCTTTCCCCTTAGACAAATCTTTGACTTTAGGATTGTTCTAAGTTAGATAGCTAGAAACTTAGCTTAAGCTTTGTTGCGCCTGTGATTTTCATCAGCATAGACCGAAGTAAGCTCATCTGACCATCAGCCGCCTGTAAAAAAGTTGACTGTCAGGTTTTTGATTGATACCTTTGGGAATATGCTTTTGAAAAGCACAGGCGGCTTTTTGTCTGTAACAAGTGGTAATGAAGTGCCAAAATCACCCTAGACTTTTATTGAGATTGTTATATAATTCTTTATTCAAGGTTGCATCTTGATTGTTTAGCCAAGCTCACAGCCACCCAGCCAACTTGTTAACAGCTTTAATACCCTTACTACCAAATTTCTAAATGGCTAGTACAAATCACTTCCCTTTGTTCGCTACTCCTTGTCTTCTGTTACCTGTTTGTAGCAGCCTCAAAGGAAAACGGTCTAACGGAGTGGGGTGATTGAGCAGTTGTCAATTTTTCCTGAGTGCGATAAGTTGTTGATAAATCTGATTGTCACTACAATCGAAGAACTAGTTTGTGAACCTTGGGCTTTGGATTTAGCTTTTCCCAGAGCTAGTGCAAAGCATTGTATGAGTAACGTCAGATTGGGATCAAAAATAAAACTCCCAAATCTCTAACAATCATTAAACAAGCAGTACCCAAAATTTCTACCTATTTACAATTAAGTCACGGTCAATGCTTAGCATAGTGCAGCAAGACCATCTGACGGTGAAGAGCGACCTGAAGCTCCTAAACCAAGTGCAACAATGGTTTGAGCAATTTTGTCTAAAACATGTATCTCAGCTTGGCTGGTCAGACAGTCAACTAGACAGTCAACTGTATCGCCTCAATTTAGCACTAGCAGAGGGTTTTACCAACGCTGTTCGTCACGCTCATCGTACTCTCCCACCAGAAACAGCTATAGAAATAGAGGTTAGTTTATGGCTGGATCGATTGGAGATGAGAATTTGGGATTATGGCAAACCTTTTAATCCTGATGCGATCGCTGAACCACAACCAGGTACACTCCAAGTAGGCGGTTATGGCTGGTTTCTCCTCCGACGTTTAGCCGATCGCGTCGCCTATGAACGAAGTGCTGATAGAAATTGTTTAATAATTGTTAAGTATTTTTTAGCTGAACCGCACGGTTACAGCAGAATTCAGAATTCAGAAGTCAGGAGTCAGGAGTGAAATCCGCTTGCTGCTTGAATTGTGATTTTTAGTTTGTACCTCATTTACTTGCAACCTGCTGTAAGTCAGGGTGTAAGGAAATAGATAAAAGTCTTTTATCCCTTATTTCCTCCATCCCTGATATTTTTTCACTTCTCTAACACTGTTGCTGTAAATCACCTAAACACATAAATATTTAATAAAGATTTGTAAAAAGATTGCAAAGAATTTGTATAAATTTAGGCAATTTTGGGAAAAATCATCAAATTTGTGTAAAAAAAGACTTAGTGCCTATATTAAAAATAGCGTTTAAGTTACAGCAGTTTGGATGAGAGTGAGGTAGACAATTTAAGTCCCAAAGCCGGATATCAAGCTTGTTTTACTTCTGATTCCTGAACGGCAGTTGACCCACTTGGAGAGACGAAGGCAGTCCGCTCACCGCTCCCCTTAGCACTAGCCTCTCCCTTTGAAAGAAGACCGCACAGCCTCCTCCCGACTCCTGAATTTTGCTGTAAAACTAAAAATTAGCAATATAGTAAGCATTTAGCCGTTAGATATCGGCTATCAGCAAGGCAAAGAATCCAGTGTTTAACCTCGTGCAACCCAACACCTAGAAATTAGGCTCTCTAGGGTGTTGGCGCAGCTTGCCCATAGGCATAGGCTGTAAGGGTGGGTTTGGCAACCCGCCTCTACTTGCTAATGGGTAAATCCTAGTTGAGCGATTGAGCGAAAAAAATCGTTCCAGAGCCTATTTCCTCTTTTTCTAGCCAAAACAGAAGATTTAGAAACCAAACTTATGACTAAAACAGCCCTGATTACAGGAATTACTGGTCAAGATGGTTACTACCTCAGCCACTTGCTGCTCCAGCAAGGTTATCGGGTAGTGGGATTAATACCTCCAAATCGACAAAATAATTTGGTCAAGTTGGGCAGTTTGGGAGAGCAAGTAGAAGTCTACACAGTAGATTTAAGAGATAGCACAGCACTGTTAACTGCTGTTGAACAATTACGTCCTCAAGAAATTTACAACTTAGCTGCACCTAGTTTTGTTCCTGACTCTTGGCATGATCCTTTGGGAACACTGGATCTCATTACCGGCACTGCTACCAGATTACTAGATGCAGTCCGTCAGGCAGGATTATCTACCCGTTTTTATCAAGCCAGCAGTTCAGAAATGTTTGGAGATGTTTCTGTTGCCCCTCAAGATGAAGAAACTCCCTTTCGTCCCAAAAATCCCTATGCAGCCGCAAAATTACATGCTCATTGGACAATGGTGCATCATCGCCAACGCTATGGTTTATTTGCTTGTAGTGGTATCCTCTATAATCATGAATCGCCTTTGCGTCCTCCCCAGTTTGTGACTCGCAAAGTTTCTCTGGCAGCAGCTTCGATTAAATTGGGTTTAGCTCAAACTTTAGAAATGGGTAACTTAGATGCTAAACGCGATTGGGGTTTTGCGGGCGATTATGTAGAAGCAATGTGGAGAATGTTACAAGCTGATCAAGCGGAAGAATATGTTATTGGTACAGGTAAACTACATACAGTCAGAGAATTAGTAGCTACAGCTTTTGATTGTGTTGGTTTAGATTGGCAAAAATATGTAAAAATTAATACGAATTTGCTCAGACCAGATGAACATTTCCAACTTGTGGCTAATCCAAATAAAGCGAAAAATCAATTACATTGGGAAACCAAAGTAAATTTTTCACAGTTGTTAGAGAAAATGGTAACAACTGATTTAGAACGGTTACAAAGCGGGAAAGTTGCACCTTTTACTTCAACCCTAAAATAATATCTAAAATATTTCAAAATGCTGTTAGATAGATTGAAAAAAAAACCGACCAGAGATGACAAAGCCAGCGAGAAAGTCAAATATGTATTTGTGTTTTTAGAGGTTTTTAATTGTGAGGGTGGGATTCAGTCTTATGTCAAGGACATTTTTCGTGCTTATGGGGAGTTAAATTTAGATGTTCAGACGGAGGTGTTTTTATTAAGGGATAGTTCTAGTGATAATAATCCCTTTGAGTCAGAAAATTTAAGGTTCTATTACTGTAAAAGTCAATCGCCGCAACAGTCGAGAATGAAGTTAGTGTTGGCTTTGGTGCGCTGTTTATTCTTCACCAGACCAGCACATGTTTTTTGTGGTCATATTAATTTAGCAGTTTTAATCAAAACTTTATGCCAGCCCTTGGGAATTCCCTATACCGTCTTGACTTATGGTAAAGAGTTTTGGGAACCCCTAAAAAATCCTGAAAAAAGTGCTTTAGCTTCAGCTTCAGCTATTTGGGCTATTAGTCGCTATAGCCGCGATCGCGCCTGTAGTGTGAATGGTCTAGATAGTAGTAAAGTGAGAATGTTACCTTGTGCCATTGATGGGGACAAATTTACTCCTGGGGAAAAATCACCAGCATTGTTAGAGAGATACAGTTTACAAAATGCTAAAGTATTGATGACCGTAGCCAGGTTATGGTCTGGGGATATTTACAAAGGCGTAGATGTAACTATCAGGGCTTTACCCCAAATCCTCAAAGAATTTCCAGAGGTCAAATATTTAGTCATTGGCAGGGGTGATGATAAACCCAGATTAGAACAATTGACCAAAGATTTAGGAGTTAGCGATCGCGTCATTTTTGCCGGATTTGTCCCCACAGAAGAGTTAATGCTACACTATCGCCTAGCGGATGCTTACATTATGCCCTCACAAGAAGGCTTTGGCATCGTCTATTTGGAAGCTATGGCTTGTGGTATACCAGTATTATCTGGTGATGCTGATGGTTCAGCCGACCCCTTACAGGACAGTAAACTAGGCTGGAGAGTACCCCATCGTGACCCCCAAGCTGTGGCTGCCGCTTGTATAGAAATATTACAGGGTCAAGATCAAAGGTGTAACGGAAAATGGCTAAGAGAACAAGCGATCGCTATATTTGGGATAGAAGCTTTCCAACAACAACTACAAAAATTACTGCTTTTATCTAGTTCTCATCACCGATAACCGTTTGGCTGATGCTCACGGCAAAAGCCCAATGACCAGCTTCTAAACTCGCTATCCTAGAAGTTAGAGCAAAACTACTGTCAGAAATGAGCCTTAGAAACTTACAATTGAATCTGGAACAAATCCGCCCTTGGCTAACCTTCATCGTAATTATCTGGCTGCTAGCTTCTCTAGGCTTAGGCTGGTTAGTTAATTCCCTCCTCATCATCTTTGCTGTCTTATCATTAGCCCCTGTGGTGATGTTTTTCGGGTTACGCTGGTGGATACAAAAAAATATAGTTGTTGGCCAGTGTCCTGTATGTAACTACGAAGTTACAGGGCTGAATAATAGTACACTGCAATGTTCTAACTGTGGAGAACAGCTAGTAGTGCAAAATAGTCAAATTCGCCGCTTTGCACCAGAAGGAACAATTGATGTTACAGCTGTTGAGGTTCAAGCCAAATCATTAGAAGATTAGTTATTGGCTACTGGTTATGAGAAGACAGAGAACAATAAAAGTGACTTGTTCTCCTCATCTCCCCTCTGAAGCTTACTTCTACTTCTGCTGGGAAATTGAGAGTTTATAGTTATACTGTTTTGCTGAGGATTCGCCTACATACAGTGAGTAAATACCTGGTTGCCAGTAACCCGCCATTTCTGGTCTAGTCTCAGAGTAATCGTCTGACATCACACAAAAGCGACCCCCAGGCCCATCTATTAGCAATGTTGGTTTTCCGGGACTCTCAACGCTTAACCGTAAGTAAGGCAGAGATTCTGTTACTTCAATTACTTGACTAGGTACAGAAGTAATATTTCCACAATTACTAGGTACTGTTCCACCAGATTTACCATTTAAAATCAAGGATTCAGCTGGTAGGTTGCGGCTGACTTGAATTACTGGCGTTTGTGCTAAAGTAGCTTGATTAAATAACAGGCTAATTACCGCGCTTGCGGGAACAATTGTCAACAGCCTGAAAATTTTCATAAACTTCATGCTCCCGGCTTTCTGATCAGGATATTTATTTTTATGCATATTCTGGAATCTGAGACGTAATCAAAGCGTCATTGTTCCATATTTTTTAGTATAAATTTTTATTTGCAGGTTTGCTCACAAATTGTAATAAACCTTTCGTCGCTATGTTGAGATTTTAACTCAGTAGTATTTCATCAATAGATAATTTGCACAAAAGTTCCTGAAATGACTGGCTGAGGTGAGAAAAATCTGGCCAGCACCTCCTGGCATTATTTGGAAGTTCCATCGGCAGACAGAAGATAAGACAAATTGGATAGACATCGGGCTATAACTTGAGAAAATAAGAGTTTTGCACACACAGACTTTGGCTACAATCACAGCTACAATCACAGACGCGATGGGTTAAGCCCGCAGGAGGTAAGGGCAAAAGACCCACCGAAGATCGCGGGATACCAGGCGAGTGCGATCGCCAAAAATAGGAAGTAAGTGTCTCAGCTAAGGTAGAAAAATTTATGAATTCTCAACCAGAAGAAGAACTACAACGTCGTCTTAGAGAACTAGAAGCCAAGATTAATTCCTCCAGTACTACCCCCAGCCCACAGGAAACCAGAACCCCGACCGTTGGTTTTGCTAACTGGAAGTTGTACTTAGAGCGATTTCGCACTTGGTTTGGTGGTTTATCAGTCGTAAACAAGCTAGTAGTGACCGGAGTGGCAATGCTATTAAGTGGTTTATTGCTACAAACGGTATTTAAACTAGTTTCTTCCGTCATTAGTCTGGCACTGTTAGCAGGGTTAGTGTATCTTGGATACAAATTTTTTGTTTCTAATAGCTTTCAAAATAAGCAATAGCCTATTTTAACTACGGTAATTATTAAAACCAAAGGGAATTATGCAATGACGACTCCAAGTATCAGAGGAAATAATAATCAATCTAGTCGCTCTAAAGATCCAGACAAAGTTAATGTCCTGCCGCTTGTACCTAGACGTTTTGCGGCTTGGGCTATAGAAATGACATTAGTTGCCGCCAGTGGGCTAGTTCCCTTTGGCTTAGGTGTTTATGCCAATTCCCGAACAGAACTGAATCGAGTGCCGTTAAATCCAATCTTGGTGACTACAGAAAGAGCGATCGCCAGACCTTTAGCTCTGCCCGTAAGTTATGGTAATCCTAATGTCGCCTGGCCGACCAATATCCTATGGACAGTTGCTTTACTAGCACCCATCAGCCTGTCATGGTGGCAATTATATTTACTGGGTAAAACTGGTAGCACTATTCCTAAACGTTGGTTGGGAGTGCGGGTAGTTAATGAAGAAGGAAAAGCACCAGGTTTAGGGGCTGTAGTAGTTAGGGAAGGACTGGGGCGTTGGTCTGTTCCTCTGTCCATTGCTTATTTATTGTGGCGTTATAGCTTTGCTTTTCCCAACTTAGGCTTATTTACCTCTTTAGCTGTATTAATGGTGATTGGAGAAGCACTAGGCTGGCCTACCCAAAAACGCCGTCGTGCCTTCCATGATGTCATAGCTGGGACTTATGCCGTAGATGCTAAAGTCGGTCGGCAGGTAAAAAAACCTGCTGGAAGTGAAGGAGAAAGTACCACGGGACAACCAACAACTACAGCTGTAAGTCGGCGTAACCCTAACCTGACTTTGCTGTTAGTTGGTTTAGCCAGCATGATTGCGGTATTATCCACTTTAGTTAGTACACAAATTTACATCCAAAGCCAGGAAAGCTCCCGGAGAAATCAACAAGTCAACAGCCAAAAGTTTTTAGAGTTGGTCAAACAGGTCAACTCTAACCCTGGTATGTCCATTGAGGAACGCCAAAAATTATATTTGGCTATGGGTGGATTGAATGACCAACAGGCGATTAAGTTTTTAGTTGATTTGTTAACAAAAGAAACCGAACCTACAACTATAGAAACAGTTCAGCAAGCTTTAGTTAAGTCCGGCCCCGCAGCCATTGAAGAATTAAAACGCATGAATCAGTTTCTTATCGGTGAGTTAAATGCTGTAGGTAACAATCCCAGTCGGGAATTTAGACAAAGACAGTTGATATTTAACCAGCAAGTAATCAATAAAATCCTAGCTGTCAATAGTGGCAAAATTAAAGATTTGGATTTGAGTAAAGCCCAACTAGGTAACAGTTCCGGCGAATCTTCTGCATTTAGTATCGTGCTAGATAATACTGATTTATCAGGTGTGATTTTTAAATCTGCCAATCTTAACCAAGGTAGTTTTAAAGGGGCGCGTTTCCGGGGTATAGGTGAAGATGGGAGATGGGATACTTATGATGATGCGATCGCTGATTTAAGTCAAGCCCAGCTAAAACAAGTCAATTTCACCGACGCTAACCTCAGTCGCGTCCCCCTCAACCGCAGCGACTTAAGCCGTTCTATCCTCAACCGCGCCAACCTATCCTCAGCCCGGTTAATCGGGGCTAACCTAAGCAGTTCTCAGCTAGTTAGCACCGACTTACGGAATGCAGTTTTAGAAAATGCCCTACTTACAGGCGCAGACTTAACCGACGCTAAATTAATAGAAGCCGACTTATACGCTGCTCGTCTAGTTCGCGTTTCCGCAGTTGGCACACAACTATTTAACGCCAACTTAACCAAAACCGACTGGCAAGCCGCCGACCTATCAGAAGCTTACTTAGACCATGCTAACCTCAGTGGTGCTAACCTCAGTGCAGCCCGTCTAAGTGGTGCAGTTTTGCGTTCTGCCAACTTAGAAAACGCCAGCCTCCGCAACACTGACTTAACCCGCGCTGACTTACGAGAAGCAAATTTAGCAGGTGCAGACTTGCAAGGAGCGGTTCTTTTTCCGCCTAAACAAGATCCCACAGATCAATTTGTGCAAACCCCTGATCTTGGTTCTCAAGCAGCCATAGTTAAAGGAGTGGACTTTAACGACGCTAAAAACCTAGATGCCAAGCAACTAGCTTTTATCTGTACCCAAGGTGGTGTACATAGTCGTTGCCCATAGGAATGAGAGGGGAGACACGGGGACGCGGAGAGGGGGGACGGGGAGGCAGAGGGGCAGAGGTCTACTGGCAGAAATCCTAACGCTGACGCTGCGCGGGGGGGCAGAGGGGAAAATAAAAATCTTTATCTTTGTCTTCCATGTCTCCCCTCCCCGCGTCTCCCCTCCCCGCGTCTCCGTGTCTCCCCTCACCCTTTTTGCCAATTTGTTGAGATATAACAGAAGTGTTTAAAGGCACTTAGCAAAATTCATCTGGTGTCAGGAGTAGGGTGATGAAGCATCTTCTGTTTTTAGGTTCAGTTATCGGGGTAGTTTTAGGTTTAAGTGTGGCTATCAACACTCAACCAGCCCAAGCTCAAGCGGCCTATGGTAGTTATGTTGGCGTTGGCCCCACTATTGGGCTAACTGATGGTATAGATATAGGTGGAGTATTAGCATTCCGTTATAAATTATTAGAATCACCAGTATCTTTTCGCGCGCAAGCCTTAGTTGCTGATGGTGTAGCCCTTGTCCCTACAGTTTCTTATGATGTGCCGCTAAATTGGCAAACTGACGCTTACGTAGGTGCTGGTGTGGTATTAGCTGGTGGTGATTCAGCCACACCCGTAGGTAATAAAATTAGCTTTGCCCTCCAACCAGGTATTGATTACATGGTTCCTAATAGCAATACTGTACTTTTTGGTAATGCCATTATTGCTTTTGATGCTTACCGTAATGGAGGAGGGACAGCTTTATCTTTACAAGGTGGCGTAGGTTTAAGATTTTAATTAGTAGATATTCTTAATACTTTTTTTTCTTATTTCAAGTAGAGACATTTCATGGAATGCCTCTACATTTTTTTGTAATTATCAACAATACTTTAGCTAAATACGGCTTGCAAGACATGCTCTGTCAGTACATATAGGACTTCTAAATTATTTGTGAAAAATTTTCTGAATAACAGCGAAAGATACTAGGAAATGCCTAACTTACATATCTTCAAAAATCAAATCAGAATTATATATAACCTTGTATAAATATCGTATTGTTTTTGTTTAACCTCTTTCCTTTGCTTTAAATTTAATTTATAAATAGCCTTTTATGACGCACATTGTGTTACGTCGCCTTGTTTCCTAAATATTTTATTTACTTTATGAATGGCCTCTTAAAGTTCAGCAATTGGCATGGCAAAACTAGGGCAGCTTGTTAGTAAATTATTTTTGAATATAATGAGAAATACTGTATATCACTAAGCATATAGATGACTGCTGCTAATAACTCTCCTAACTCTACTCATTCTCTGTTTGTCTGTACAACCTGTGCTAGTGTTTGGCAAGATGGTAAGCGTGTCGGTGAAAGTGGCGGTCAAAGGCTGTTACAAGAATTACAAACCTTAGCACAAGATTGGGAGTTAAACTCACAATTCCCCATTAAGGCGGTAGAATGTATGAGCGCCTGTAGTCATTCCTGTGTGGTGGCTTTTGCGGCTGAGGGTAAGTTAACTTATCTATTCGGTGATTTACCTGTGGAAGATAGCGCTGGGGCTGTTTTGGAATGTGCTAGTAAGTATTATGCTAAGTCTGATGGTCTGCTTCCTTGGGCGGAAAGACCAGAACCTCTGAAAAAAGGCATTTTGGCCAGAATACCCAGTCTTAACTAGATTGTAAAGTTATGTTGCGGGTTTTAATTTTGGGTGGTACGGGTGATGCGGCTGAATTAGTGGTAAGGGTAGCGAATATTACGGGAGTTGAGGCGATCACCTCTCTGGCGGGTCGAACCAGTACACCTCATACACCCCTTGGTAATGTGCGGGTTGGGGGTTTTGGTGGGGCGGCTGGTTTGGCTGATTACTTACGTGCAGAAAATATTGATGTGTTGATTGATGCTACTCATCCCTTCGCTAGTCAGATTTCTGTTAATGCAGCTGAAGCAGCGTTACAGGTAGGAATACCCAGATTAATGTTAAACCGTCCAGCGTGGGAAAAGGTGGAGGGTGACGACTGGTTAGAAGTGGAAAGTCACCAGGAAGCGGCTAAAGCGTTGGAAAATCAAGCTAAACGGGTATTTTTGACGATTGGAAGACAGGAAATAGGCACTTTTGCACATTTGCAGGATATTTGGTTTTTGATGCGAATGATTGACCCACCTAACCCTAATTCTATTATTCCACAGGGTTTAATTTTGTGCGATCGCGGTCCATTTACTTTGGAAAACGAAAGGGAGGTTTTGCACAAATATCAGATTGATACCATTGTCAGTAAAAATAGTGGTGGTGATGCAACTTACCCGAAAATTATTGCTGCGCGGGAGTTGGGAATAAAGGTGGTAATGGTGAAACGTCCACCTGTACCGGCTGGAGAACAAGTTGCAGATATTGACAGTGCGGTGAAGTGGTTGCGGGAGAAGTTGGGGAGTGAGTAGGATTGAGATATAAGGTTAAAACGGAGTAACAGCAATGGTAATAGCAAAAAAGATTATACCTCTAGAAAGTGGCGATCGCTTATCTCGTCATGAATTTGAACGACGTTATGCAGAAAGTGATATTCAAAAAGCTGAGTTAATAGAAGGAGTTGTGTACGTGTCTTCACCTTTACGATTCAAGCGTCATGCTAAACCTCATAGCCAAGTTATAACATGGTTGGGAAATTATCAAATTGCTACTCCTGGTGTAGAATTAGGAATTGAACCGACAATTAGATTAGATGAAGATAACGAACCTCAGCCATATGGAGTTTTAATAATTGATGAAAAATTGGGAGGAAAAGCGCGTATTACAGAAGATGATTATTTAGAAGGTGCGCCAGAATTAGTAGTAGAAATTGCTGCGAGTAGTGCAGCTTATGATTTACATGATAAGAAAAAAGCCTATCGACGGAACGGTGTACAAGAATATATTGTTTGGCAAATTTTAGAAAATAAATTGAATTGGTTTCGACTATTTGAAAGTGAATATATAAATATTTTACCTGATGCTGAGGGAATTATTAAAAGTCTAATTATGCCTGGTTTATGGTTAGATGTACCTGCTTTATTGTCAGGTGATATGGTGAAGGTACAAGCAGTTTTACAAACTGGTTTAAGTTCACAGGAACACGCAGATTTTGTTAAAAGTTTATCCGCTAGTTAGTAGAATATGTTTTTAAAAACATAGCTATAGCAAATAAATAATATTTAGATAGGATTTATTTTTCCTTCATTTCAGTAGATAGCAAGAACTGACTTCTATGTAATGAATATTTTGCTGCTTCTTTATTTTCACCTAAAAACCTATTTTCGGTAAAATATCTTTCAAATTTTAAACCGACTTTTTCCATTACGCGAATAGAAGCGGTGTTTGCTACTAAACTGGTGGCTACAACACATTTAACATTTAATTCTGTAAAACCTTTTAAAATTAATGCTGCTGAAGCTTCTGTCGCATAACCTTTTCCCCAAACGGATTTTTTCAACCGATAACCTAACTCGATTTCGTCATCATTTATAACTGGATTATCTAAATTTGGTCTAAAAAGAAACCAGCCAATAAATTCAGCAGTTGATTTTTCAATGGTTGCCCAGTAACCAAAATTTTCATATTTTTGGTAATATTGGATAATACTGGGTAGTGTTTCTGTTTTAATAACTGTATATTCTGTCGGTTTACCTGTACGACTAGCCAAACGCACAACATCCGGGTCACTATCTAAATTATATAAGTTATCCACATCGTTTTCTGTAAATTGGCGTAAAATTAATCTTTCTGTTTCTAAAAATATTGTCATGTTATAGCTTCCTATTCACATTTTTACGTGATTAACCGGCTCTTTGGACAATAAAGAAACAATTCCTATATTCTGTACCACCACTTAATAACCATTGACCTGTAAATGGTCTAACTCTCCCTTGACCAATAGATTTTACTACTACATCATAATTGCCAGGTTTAAGGGTATAGCGTCCGACAGGCCCTTTATTGGGACAACTTTTTGGCCCTTGACTGATAAATTTTTCACATTTTGTACAACCTTCTAATTCTTCAAAACGAGGCTGAGGTCCACTAAAAACAATTCGCATTTTTTCTGGTGATTCATTGCGAATTTCTACTACAGTAGAACCTGAACCTGAATAACCAGCACTTTGGGGTCTGGGAATATTACCTGCACCTGCTTGTTTAGCTTCTGCAACAATGGATTTTGCAAATGAGGCTTTAATGTTTGCTATTAAGGGATGTTTGGGAAATCTAGTAAGAAAATCTTCGTAGGTTTGGATAGCTAGACTGTATTGTTTATTTTGCTCAAATAATTGACCGCAGTTTTGATATAGAAGTGGTAAATTTTTATCGGTATCTGGAACTATTTTACTTTCGGCAACTCCTTTTATTTGCTTACATTGGTCTAGTTGAGTCAGGGTTTTTAAATCAGTTTTAGTAAATAGTTCTGATGTTGATTTTGCTACTTCTTTAATTAAAGGACTTTGGGGATAAGTAGTGACAAAATTAGCATAACCAGCAAAAGCAGGAGAAAATTTACCTGATTTTTGTTTAGTTAGTGCATCTTGATAAATATCACATTCTGCTTTTTTTGCTCTGGAACTAATAACACGATCAGATGTATTATTTTCTGCTTTACCTTCTAATACTTTAGCAAACTCTTTTATAGCTGTCTCACAATCTGCGGCTTGATATGCTTTCAGTCCTTTGTTGTAATTTTCACTTTCCTGTTGATCAAGAATAAAACCAAACCCTAAGAAACCTGCTACAACTAATCCTACTGAGATAAGCCATGGAAAAGAACGACGACGCGCCGGTGGCTGAGGAGGTGCTGTTTGAGACATTGGTTAATTAAAAATTAAAAATTAAAAATTGAGCATAATTTAATTAAGGTTTCAAACTATACAGTAACGTTAGAAACTGCTATTTTCGGATATTTTTAGCTTTTTTTTAGATTTTTTCTGGTTTTAGTGCTATCCACTGCGTAACGGGAGACATGGCTTTCCAGCCTAAAAATTTACCAATAGGTTCTGCACGTTGAATAGCAATACGGGTGAAACTACCGCCTACTTTTTCATACCATTGATACAATATCTGTTCACCTTCTAAGGTGACAACATTGGCTACTAACCTTCCACCAGGACGTAATGCTTGCCAACAAGTATCAAATATTCCATGTGCAGTAACTCCCCCACCGATAAAGATAGCGTCTGGTGTAGGTAAGTCGGAAAGTATTGCGGGTGCTTTCCCGGTAATTATTTGTAGATTTGGTGTACCTAAAGCAGTGGCATTATCGGCAATATATTGTATTCTAGTGGCATTTTGTTCAATGGCGATCGCTCTACATCGGCTATGACTCCGCATCCACTCAATACTAATTGAACCACAACCCGCGCCTACATCCCAAAGTAACTCTCCCGGTAAGGGTGCAAGGGTAGATAATGTAACTGCTCTTACTTCTCGCTTGGTCAGTTGTCCGTCGTGGTGGTAAGCTTGGTCTGGGAGTCCTGGTAATCTGGCTAAAGGCAAAACGTCAGCATCAGCGATACAATCAACAGCTAGTGTATTTAAAGTTGCTATTTCTCTATCTTCCCAAGTGGCAGCAGTGGCTTGTAAAATTCTTTCATGAATGCCACCCATGCGTTCTAAAACAGTAATTTCACTATCACCAAAACCGCGTTTTGTCAATATTCCCGCTACAATTGCAGGTGTATGTTTTCCTTCGCTGAGAATCAGTAGTTTTGCACCTGGATAAATGTAAGATTGGAGTAGAGCGGGAGGACGACCACATAAATTAATAGTTTCCACTTCTGTAAAAGACCACCCCAACCGAGCGCAAGCTAAACTAAAAGCTGAAGGTGCGGGAATCATCGTTATTTCGGAGATGGGAATACGACGGGTGAGGGTGACACCGATACCGTAAAACATTGGGTCGCCACTTGCTAAAATACAGACAGACTGGCCACGTAGATTAATCACTTCTTCCACTGAAGCGCTAAAGGGAGAAGTCCAAGCGATTTTCTGACGTTGGTCTTCGGGAGGTAACATGGCAAGATGACGCTCTCCCCCAAAAATAATTGTAGCTTGGTCAAGGAGAGAAAGAGCGATCGCGCTTAACCCCTGTAACCCATCTTCACCAATACCGATAATAGATAACCATTTTTCTGTCATACCCACCCATCGAGTTAGTATTTTACTAACTATCAGCCTTTATTTACTTCTTGAATTTGCAACCAAGTCGCTAAATCATCTAAACTGACGAAATCTAATAATGCTTCTCCCAAATCTTCTAACTGTTCCAAAGATAACTGCTCAATCTGAGATTTTAACTCATTAGGTACTTCACCAAATCGCTTTGTTAATAAACGTAAAATAATGTTTCTCTCACCCTCAATCTTTCCTTCAATCTTTCCTTCAATCTTTCCTTCAATCTTTCCTTCTTCCTTGACACTCAAATACAAGCCAGTTTGTTGAAAACTAATACCTAACATTGCTTCTATCTCCACACGAGTTAAAAGAAGAAATTGACAAATGACTACTCCTGAGTAATTTGTGTTGTTTGCAACCAAGTTGCTAAATCATTTAAACTGACAAAATCTAATAATGCTTCACCCAAATTTTCCAACTGTTCCAAAGATAACTGCTCAATTTGAGATTTTAACTCGTTAGGTACTTCACCAAATCGCTTTGTTAGTAAACGTAAAATAATGTTTCTCTCACCCTCAATCTTTCCTTCAATCTTTCCTTCAATCTTTCCTTCAATCTTTCCTTCAATCTTTCCTTCTTCCTTGACACTCAAATACAAGCCAGTTTGTTGAAAACTAATACCTAACATTGCTTCTATCTCCACACGAGTTAAACGAATAAACTGATAAGAGAGAATTGTGCTGATCATCTCTATTATGGATCTATTCGCTGCTGGTTGTCGTTCCTCTTGCTGAGTTCGGTTAACCAGATATCTGGCTGCTGCGGGTGCATCTTCCTGTTTAAGCGTCGTCAATAATAGTAAACCCACCTCTACGGGTAAATCTTCAATCTTACCTAACTCATCTAAGTATATTCTATGTACCTGATAACTTTCTAGATTACATCTATACGGTTCAATATCTGTCTGTTCCACACTGCGGGATGGATAAATGATCACAGCTTGCCAGTTGCGGAAACGCTCTCTGTTACGGTAAAAGTATAAATATGATTCAGCGAATAGCCGTTCGTACAGTCTTTCATCTTTCTGAAACTGCACTTCACAAAAGTACACAATTCCTGGTTCGGTTGTTTCTGGGGGGAGAAAAACACCGTCAATTTCAAATTTTGGTTCTTTGACTGCTACCGACTCAAAGCGGTAATTTGCAGCATTTTCTGGAGGACTTTCTAGTAATTCAAATAATAAAGCTGGATATTGTTGGAAAATATTGTAAAAAAGCGAGTCTCTTTTCATATTATTAAATTTAGTTTACCGTAAAATTATCATAATAGGTAAGTATGAATAAATATTAGTAATTTAATTCAAGAGATGAACAATTAATGACTTTTTTTTAAAATCAAACAAATGAATACCAGTTCATGCTAGACTTTTTAACCTTGGAGTTGGGAAACTCCGGTTAGATTCCGGGACTGTGCCGCAGCTGTAAAGGAATTTAGTTTCTGAGTCAGAATGCTAACTCTAGGGTGTCTTTGCACACTTTGATTATCTACTCTCTGCGTTGCACAGGGAAGGAGTCTGTTTTGCTGTCTGCATCTACTAAGTGTCCTGGTCTATTCTATGCTACACCTGCTCAAGATGGGATTTTATCTCGCTTGCGGATACCAGGGGGAATCTTAAATATTATACAGTGTCGCTTAATAGCAGATTTGACTGAGGAGTTGGGCGGGGGTTATGTTGATGTTACTAACCGCGCTAACTTGCAAATTCGGGAAATTAAAACTGGGATAAATAGTGAAATACTTCAGAAATTACAAGCTGTAGGTATAGGGGCAATTAATCCTAATATAGACCAAATTAGGAATATTATGACTAGCCCGACAGCAGGTATTGATGTAGAAGAGTTAATTGATACTCGTCCTTTGGTGCAAGCGTGGGATGATTATATTGTTGCTCATCCCCATTTAGCAGGACTTTCGGCTAAGTTTAGTGTTGGCTTTGATGGTGGGGGTAAGGTTGCGGTGAGCGATCGCCTCAATGATATCACTTTAGCAGCCGAGTTAGTCAACAGTGATGTTTATTTCCGTCTGTATCTCAGTTTTGGGGAAAAAGGAGAACCACCAAAACATACAGGAATTTTGTTAAAACTAGATGAATGTATACCAGTTTTAGCAGCTTTAGCAGATGTTTATTTAGCTTATACTGATTCTAACAGTCGGCGTAAACCTAGACTACGGGAAATAATTAATAATTTGGGTTTGGAAAACTATCTTTTAGCGGTTAGAGAGAATTTAAAATTTCAAGATGTTTCGTTAAATTGTATAGATATTCCATTAAATTTTAGAGATGTTTCATGGAACGTCTCTACAGATCCGAAATCAAAAAATAACAAATGTTTTCACATTGGTATTCACCCACAACGCCAAAACGGGTTATTTTATTTTGGTGTAGTTTTACCCTTGGGACGGTTAGAAAGCTATCAACTGCGGGGTTTAGCCGATATTTCCGAGAAATATGGTCAAAATCAGATCAGATTAACACCTTGGCAAAATGTCATCATTCCTGATATTCCCCAAGAGAAAATTCCTGAAGTGGAAACAGCAATTATTAATTTAGGTTTAAGTTATTCAATTAGTAATGTAAAAAGTGCTTTAATTGCTTGTTCTGGTAAAACTGGTTGTGCTTCGGCTGCAACTGATACCAAAAATCATGCTTTAGCTTTAGCCGCATATTTAGAACAGAAAATTAATTTAGATTCACCCGTAAATATCCATTTTACCGGCTGTGAAAAATCTTGCGCTCAACACCAGCAAAGTGATATTACTTTACTGGGTGTAAATCTGGAAAGTTATCATGTTTATCTCGGTGATGGAAGTTTACAAAAATTTGGTCGTCAAATATCTGCAAATGTTGACTTTGTAGAATTACCCGCTCTAATTGAGATAATATTAAAATTGTACCAACAAAAACGATTAAATGCTCAAGAATCATTTAAAGAATTTATCAGACGTTATGCAAATGTGCAAGAATTATTTATTTAGAAATTGATAAAACTTCTTATGTTTAATTACATCCGTGATGCTCAAGAAATTTATCGTAATTCCTTCGCTATTATTCGAGATGAAGCTAATTTAGATATTCTGCCTCAAGACGTGGCTAAAGTGGCTGTGCGCTTAATTCATGCTTGTGGAATGACAGATATAGTTACAGATTTAGCCTATTCAGAAACGGCGGTAAAATCAGGGAGAAAAGCCTTAGCAGATGGCGCACCTATTTTATGTGATTGTCGCATGGTGGCGGAAGGTGTAACCAGAAAAAGATTACCTGCAAATAATCAAGTAATTTGTACTTTAAATGATCCCCAAGTGCCAGAACTCGCCCGTCATCTTAATACTACTAGATCAGCTGCCGCTTTGGAATTGTGGCGATCGCATCTCCCCAACTCCGTCATCGCTATCGGTAACGCACCTACCGCCTTATTTAGACTATTAGAAATATTAGACGAAGGTGTAGCGCCTCCCGCCGTGATTTTAGGCTTTCCCGTGGGGTTTGTGGGTGCAGCAGAATCAAAAGCCGCATTAGCCGCCGATAGTCGCAATGTCCCATTTCTAACTTTACATGGTCGCAGAGGTGGAAGTGCGATCGCTGCTGCTGCTGTTAACGCTTTGGCTACGGAGGTAGAGTAAATGAATAAAGGTCGGTTGTATGGGGTGGGTGTGGGGCCTGGCGACCCAGAACTGATAACAGTCAAAGCCTTGCGGTTATTGCGTTCCGCCCCTGTTGTCGCCTACCATTCCGCCATTGATAAAGAAAGTATAGCTAGGTCTATTGTTGCCCAATATCTCAGCCCCAACCAAATCGAAGTACCCTTTCATTTTCCCCGCGCTTTAGAACCGGAAAAAGCCGCAGATATTTATGACAGGGAAATAGCCCCCATAGCCGCACATTTAGCCGAGGGACGGGATGTGGTGGTGTTGTGTGAAGGCGACCCGTTTTTTTACGGTTCATTTATGTATCTGTTTACCCGTTTATCAGAACAGTATCAGACGGAAGTCGTCCCTGGTGTATCCTCCTTGATGGCTTGTCCCGTAGCTTTGGGTGTTCCCTTCACCTACTACAACGACGTTTTAACCGTATTACCCGCACCCCTACCCTCAGAGATTTTAACTACACAGTTACTAAATACAAATGCCGCAGCCATCATGAAACTCGGTCGTCACTTTACCAGAATACGCAACCTTTTGCATGATTTGGGGCTGGCATCACGGGCAAAATATATCGAACGGGCAACGATGACCCAGCAGCGAATTATACCTTTAGATGAGGTTAACCCGGAGGAAGTACCCTATTTTGCCATGATTATCATACCAACAAAAAACAAACTGTAAATGGGAAAAAAAGGTATTAAAATATGCGTCAACTCACATATTACGTAGCATCTACCCTGGATAACTTTATTGCCCGTGAAGATGGGTCTTTTGATTTTTTTCCCATGGAAGGAGACCACATCACCGATTTTTTAGAATCTTTTCCTGAAACTATACCGGCTCATCTCAGGGAAGCAATGGGTATTCATGCCGAAAACAAATATTTTGACGCTGTTCTCATGGGACGTAAGACTTACGAGGTAGGGCTGAATATTGGTGTTACTAACCCTTATCCGCAGATGAAACAGTATCTGTTTTCACGCACCATTAAAAAAACTCCTGATGAAAATGTAGAACTCATTTCCGAGGATGCTGTGACATTTGTCAAAGAATTGAAAAAACAACCAGGAAAAGATATTTGGCTTTGTGGTGGTGGTACTTTAGCTGCAACCCTATTTCCTGAAATCGACGAGTTAATTATCAAGTTGTTTCCAATATTACTTGGTTCAGGGATTCCGCTTTTTTCAGGAACTATCAAACTAACTGATTTGGAACTTACTAAAAGTAAGATTTATAGCAGTAGTGTAATGTTACTTCATTATCAAGTGAAGCGTTGAACATCAAAGTAGGGCGTTGCTGATTTTTGGGATGAAAACAATTTTGCATACATTCAAAACCCTTGTAGAGACGTTCATGGAACGTCTCTACTCAAAAATCATACTCTGATTCAGCAACGTCTTTGATTTTATTCTCAATCAGGATTTTCTCTGGTTAAATCCATTCGTGATAAATTTGCTGTAACTCTTCTAGAGTCTTCACCGTTTTTATCCCGGAAATTATTGCCCTTAATTTTTCTACATCTTTAATTGTCGAAATTTCTGGTAAGAGAGTTAAACTTTCACTACCAAATTTCAACTCTAAACCTAATTCAATTGCTTCTAACAGCCCTTTTAACTCTGTTCTCAGAATAGCAGAACGTTCAACACTGGTAACATAAGGCATTCTTTTTTCCTCCTCGTACTCATGTAATTGTTGTTGAAACTCTTGTTGTAGTTCTTCTGGTAAAGTCATCAACCAATCAATAAAACTAAAAAGATTGATGATGTCTTCTCGCTCGAAGCCAAATTCGTATAATCTTTTAATCAGTGCTAGTTTTCTTTCTTTCCTTTCTATTCTATCATTGCGGGTTTGTAATGCGGCTAAATGTGCCATAACCACCGTAGCGAAGGGGTTGCGGTTTGTTTCCAGTGCTGACAACTGTTGAGAATAGTCTAACAGTTTGACTACAGGAAATTGGAAATCTACCCGACAGCCAAATAATTGATAGCCAAATTGATTTTGTCGCCAGTTTTCTCTTTCATCTCCGAGAATAGCTAAAGAAGCTACAGGTTTTCTATATTTGTCATAAATGCGGTAGTTGTAGACAAACATTCTCTCTGTAAAATCGGTTTCTTCTTGGCTTTGTAGTTCAATGTGGATGAGTACCCAAGCTTCTTGACCACTGCGATAAATTTTCACTAATTTATCAACCAGTCGTTTTCCTAGTTCTGCATCTCTAACTACTTGTTGTAGTTCTTGGTCAAGAAATTCAAATCCTTGATTCCAGTCTATTTCTCTATAGGCTTGGGGGAAGAAAAACTGGATAAATTCGGTAAAGTATTGCTGGATAATTTCTTTCCAAGGTGAATCAAATTCTGTGGGCGGATTGGTCATTTTTTAAACAAATGGTTAAATTATGTTATGATATAATCATTTATCATAGTTATTTCATTCTCATTCATTCTACCCCAGAATAAACTATCATGCTCATAGAATAACTCAAGCCGACTATTAATTATGAATTTAGTCCGTTTTAACGGACTTGAGCTATTAGCCCAAAATTGATTTTAGGGCTTCTATGTCAAGAAGAAAATAGCCCTGTATAATCAGATCATTTTATCATCATTAAATGATAATCTATACAATAGGGAAAGCGGGAATTAAATTATCAATTTCTTGCATCAAGCGCAAAGTTTCTTGTAAAGCCACTACGATTTTTTGATAATGGGTGATTTCATCAGGTGATAAAATTCGGTTTGCGCTTTTTCTATCTTTTAACCACTTTTCTAAAACTTGATAGCCACCTATTTTAAATTCCCACAGTTCGGAAGGAACACCACTAAAATAACTTTGGTTATTAATTTTCACTCTTTGTAGTTCTGAGTTATAATTAACTTCAGTCACTTGGTTATTTCCTGAAGTTTCATAAACAGTAATTAAATTATTGAGTTTTTCCGATTTTAATAAATGTAAATTCACTAACTCTTCTCCCATCACAGTTAAAGAGTTAAATAGTTCTCTATTGTTGGTTAAAGGAAGACGCGGAAAATCTATTTTGAGAAATTCTGCATATCTCGTGCGATAGGTGGGACTGTGAAATATAGCGTAAGCATAATAAAATATTTCTTCTGGTGTGGGAGTATAATTTAATTTCTCTTTGATAGCTTGTAAAAATTTTGGGGATAAATTAGGAGTTCTTTCTATAAAAAGACTGGTTTGAGAGTTTTCTGTATTTGGGTAAGTATAGAGAGGAAACATAGTTGGTCTTCCTCTGTTACTAAAAAAACAACGATTATCGGCAATATGCTTACAGACCATAAAATGCGTGTATTGGTTATCTCCTGTTGCTACCTGTCGCATTGCTAAAAGACCTAAATTTTCTTGTAATAAATTTCTTAAAACCTTTTCCTGTCTCCTTCTTAAAATTTCATGATAGTATGTAAACCTTATGTCAAATGGTCTATAATATACAGGACTAATTAATTCTTCTTTAACACCATCCTTGATAATTAATAAGCGAGATTTAAAAAAATTCCAGTTTGCGGAATCTTCAATTTGATAAATTTCTGCAATTTGTTCATCAAGAATTTTAGGGTTAGCTAGTTGTTGTACAAGTAGTTTAATTTGATTTTGATCAAAATTAATTAATACGCTGTCTTTCCCTGTTTCTATAATATTGGAAAAACTTATAAATATGTCCTGAAGACTCCAGAAATTTTGATATTCTTTCTCTAAGCTTAAAGAAGTGTTTGTAGGTTTAAAAAAGTAATTTGGTTGAGTTGGTTGTAATTTTATCCATTCTACATCATTTAATTTAGTTGCTGCTAAAAAATCATACTTATATTCACGACTTCCCCAGAGGTCATAATAATAAACCTCAGCCATTTCTTTTACACCATCTCTAGATTTATAAACCTTGGAAAAATAATCAGGTTCGCTTTTTTCTCGCACAGCAATTAAAATTGCTACACCTTGTTGAATATCAAATACATTCTGGTCAATACTTCCATCTGGTGCAGTTTCTTTTAATAAAGAATTACCATGTAAATCCATGATATAAAGTCGGTCAAAATATTTTAATAACTCCTCTCGCATTCCGCGATGAATCAAACCATTAATATAGGAGTGATTAGTAATAAAACCTATAATACCATATCCTGTTTTTTCAATTTGATCATGAGCAAAACGAATAAATTTAATATAATCATCATCTAAAGGCTGAATATTTTTTTCCCCTTCTAACCTTACCCTTCCTTTGTAACGTTCTAACATTTCCCCAATATGGGTTAGTTCGGTAATATTTGAACCTGGTTTAGCAGTTTTATAAATTTTATTCCATTCTGTTCCTGTATATTCTACATCTGCTAAATATCGCGTTTCTTGGTTAACCACAAATTTCCGTTTACTTTCATTTTGGGAACTGACAGAATAAGGGGGATTTCCTAACACCACAATAATAGGAATTTCTGTTTTTACTTCTCCCGCTTGACTAGCTTCTTCTGCAATGATTTGACTGAGAATTAAATCGGCTTGTTTGATTCCTTCTTCCAACGCATTAGTTAAATAAATTCGCAATCTTTCATGAGGTTGAAATTTATACCCGATATCTGTTAATAATAACCCTAACTTTAAATGTGCTATAGTGTAGGGAGTCATTAAAATTTCAAATCCGAATAACCGCTTTAAAAGTTTTTTATCTCTTAAAAAATTATCCCAGCGACTGACTCCAAACCTGTCTTGTTGATGTTGGTAAATTTGTCTAATAACTTCATATAAAAATGTTCCTGTCCCTGTTGCGGGATCAAGAATAGTCACTCTACGATGTCCTAACCCATTATCTAAATCAAAAACTTGATCTAAAAGCTCATTTACCGCACGCACAATAAATTTAACTACAGGTTCTGGTGTATAATAAACCCCTCTACTTTTTCTTAATGAGTATTCATATTCAGCTAAAAAGGTTTCATAAAAATGAAAGATTGGGTCTTCTGTGCGAGTTTCTCGACCAAAATGTTCTAACACGCTGGTCATGTTAACTTGATTTAACAAATCTACTAAAAGTTCAATAGATTTGTGAATTGTGCTAAGGCTGTCAGTCGCAATAACTATATCAAATAAACCCTTCAAAAACGGGATTCTATCACTAATATATGCACTAGCAGTTATCCGATTAAAAGCAAATTGTCCAGGGTTTTGAGCATGACCAATTCTAGCAGTAAATAAACCATAAGCAATAGTTTGAGCGTACATATCAGCAAAACGCTCATTATCTATATCAGGAAGTAATAGATTTTTAAAAGTCTCTTGTAATTGGTGTAATTCTCTACTCTCACTTTCGTTATTTTCTTCTAAAATTAAGGCTGATTCAATAGCATATCTAATAGTTTTAGTATAAGCTGCCATTTCTCTAGCCAATTCATCATAGTTATTAATATCTTTGGCTTTTTGAGTAAGAAATGATTGCAATAATTCTGCTACTGCTGTTGTATCTTGAACAAGAGTAACTTTGTCTTGTTTAAAATCTCCTAATTTAGCTTTTTTCTCACATTCTCCATCGACATACCAACGAAATTCTAGATAATTAGTTAAAATCAAATTATAACCAATGCTCGATTCTAGATAACGTTTTAATTGTTGTGTTTTTTCGGTTTTACTTAAATTAACATTAATATCCTTGGCTTCGATATAACCGATTAAAATACCATCATTTTTTCTGATAGTTAAATCTGGTATTCCCGCTTGATTACCTTTTTCTTCAATAATGGCATTTATGCCAATCGCTAAACTTTCAATTAAACTTTTTAGTGCTGGGTAATGACTGCGTTCTCCCCCACGCTGAATATTTTCTTGTAAATCTTGAAGATAATTAGTAAAGTCTGTCATAATTAAAATAGCGAGAATTAATAAAAGATGTTTTTTAGGATATCACAAAGGACAAAGCAATGCTTTGTCCCTACAATTATGAGATGAATTAAATCAGGAGATAAAAAAAGAAATATAAGTTAATTTTTCAACAACCTTAAACCGCTAAGAGTGACTAAAACCGTTGAACCTTCGTGTCCGATTACACCGATGGGGAGGTTAATATTGCCCAGAAAGTTGCTGATGAGCAGTATACCAATAAAACCGAGAGCGATCGCTATATTCTGTTTAATGATAAAATGCGATCGCCTACCCAAACTTATAGCTACCGCTAACTTCTCCAATTTATCCGCCATCAATACTATATCTGCGGTTTCTAAGGCCACATCACTACCAGCCGCACCCATCGCTACACCCACAGAAGCCTGTGCTAAAGCTGGTGCATCATTAATACCATCCCCAATCATCGCCACAGTTTGATATTCTTGCTGTAAGGTGCGGATAACATTTAATTTTTCTTCTGGTAAAAGTTCGGCATAAACTCGCTCAATTCCTAACATTTTACCCACACTTTGAGCAGTTCTTTCATTATCGCCGGTTAGCATTACAATTTCTTTTATTCCCAACTTCCGCAACCTGTGAATAGTCGCTGCTGCTTCCTGTCTCACTTCATCAGCGATAGCAATGATACCTACTAATTTTCTATTTCCTTCTGTAGCGTTCTCTGCTACCCAAACTACCGTTTTACCTTCCGCTTCCCAAGCTTGTGCTGTGGTTAAAAGTTGAGTAGATAAATTATCGACAAATTCCTGTACAAAAACCACCTTCCCGACAATGATTTTTCTCCCTTGAACTATTCCAAATATTCCTTTTCCGGGAATAGCTTGTACTTCTTCCGCTTTATCAAAACTTAACTTACTAGCAGCTTGAGTGATGGCTTTCCCTATGGGATGTTCTGAGTAAGACTCTACCGCACCTGCAAACCTTAAAACCTCGGTTTCGCTAAAGCCTTCCGCCGGTAGGACTTGGGAGACTTGGAGTTGTCCTGTAGTTAGTGTACCAGTTTTGTCGAAAGCGATCGCTCTCACTTTTCCGATTATCTCCAACTGTGCGCCATTTTTAAATAAAATCCCTTTTTTTGCACCGTTAGCTATTCCTGATAGTAAAGTAGGCATAATAGCCGCCATTAAAGCACAGGGAGAAGCCACCACTAAAAAAGTTAACGCCCTGTAAATAGTAGTTTCCCAAGTCCAACCCCAAATAAATGGCGGTAAAGTTGTTAATAATACTCCAGCAATGACAATTATTTTAGCATAATTTTTCTCGAATTTTTCAATAAATTCCTGTGAAGGCGGTGCTTCATTTTGTGCTTGTTCTACTAATTTAATTACTCGCTGAATTAAACTACTTTCCGCAGGTTTATGGATTTGCAAAGTTAAAGCCCCAAAACCATTTAATGTTCCTGCGAAAACTTCCTCACCAATAGTTTTTTCTACAGGTACAGACTCCCCTGTAATTGCTGCTTGGTTAATGGTACTATAACCGGAGATAATTAAACCATCTGTAGGAATTAATTCACCTGGTTTCACGATAATTTCATCACCTATTTGTAATTCTGAAATAGGGATAATCTCTTCCTTTCCTTCCCGCAGTACCCGCGCCGTATCTGCTGTTAAATTCATTAAACTGCGAATACTTTTTTCTGTACGTCCCATAGCATAACTTTCTAACGCACCACTAACAGCAAAAATCAGAATTAAAATCGCCCCATCAATAATTAAGTGGTATTCTTTTTGCCATAAACCGAGAGTAGCAGCACCTACAGCAGCAACTATCATTAATAAGTCTACATCGAGTTCTTTTTCTTTAAATAGGGTAGTCAGTCCTTCTTTTGCACTTTCATAACCGCCGATAACATAAGCTGATGGTAACAAAAGGAAGGCTAAACCCAGCCAGCCAAGATGTAAAGTTAGCCAGCCAAGGAAGAGAAGAAAACCGCAAAGTATGGCTGCTACTGCGTCACCGTGTTCTTTGGTGAATTTTTGTAATTGTTGGGGGTAAAGCATGAGGGTTGTAAATGTGATAACTACTTTTAAGCTAAACCTTGACATTAATGTTAAAGTCAAGAGGAAACGCAGAGGAACGCAAAGGTAAGCA
>DATGXQ010000443.1:0-2470 GCA_035298905.1 Nostocaceae cyanobacterium
GAGAGGGGAGAAATAAGAGTCTTTTTCTGTCCCCGCGTCCCCGCGTCCCCGTGTCCCCGCGTCCCCGTGTCTCCTCTGCTCCCCTGCCCCCTGCCTAATCTCCTGAAAAAATCAGACCGCTTACTGGTACATAGTAAAGCGGTCTGTTGTGAATAATTTAGGGATTTACCTTCACTAGCGGCCACGTAAGAAAAAGTAAATCTGGTTCAGATAACTTTCCCAAATTTGAGTTGTTAGTTGCAGTGTTTCTGCATTAGGGACGAAATCTTCTAGTCGCAGACCCCGCGATCTAATATCTTGTGGTCTTTGTAGGAGATAAGGGGCGATTTTCACATCTAGAGGGTTGAGGGCAATAACATCCTGACTGCTCTCTTCCACAGGTAAGATGTTAGAGGTGGTAGTTGTGGGTAACATAGCTACCAATGTGGTGGAGGGGGCGGTATCGAGGTTGATATTAGCCGTTGCTCCGACTGGTGATCTAACTAAGAAGTAGGCTACTACTGGGGTACTTGATAGGAACAAAACCACCAGCGCCCAGCCCAAGAGGTATCCTCCAGGTGCTTTGATTCCTCCGTCTTTTTGAATCTTTGTGGCAGCAACACCCAACATTAGTACTGATGCTCCCAAAGGTTTAAGGGGAAAAGAAACAAACCGCCATATTGAAGACACTGCTGGTTCAGTGGGGTTAACAAACGCCAAGACGATAATAAGCGCTACCAGCCCTAGAGCTACTCTACCAACAAAACTTCCAGCTGGATACAATCGTTGGAATAGGGCATAGGCCACAACTGCAATTAACAGCCACAGCAGTACTCGGCTTAGAAGTGGAAACATAAATTCACTCTCTAATGTTCTGATGCGACAAGCCTAGAGGACGCGGGGAGTAGACTTATTTCGTCGTCAAACCATAATTGCACCATTAGCTGACTTAAAAACATCTCAAACCTCACACCCAAAGACTAGTGTCGTAGTGATTTTAGTGCAATTTTTTAACACTGCGTCTATTATTTAGCAATTTCCAGAATCTTTAAGTAGCATTAGTGAAATAAATTAATTTGAGTAGCGTTAACTGAGAAGGAAAAACTATGTCGCCGGGAGAGCATAGCATTTTAGTCACAGGGGGAGCTGGATATATTGGTTCTCATACAGTGCTTGCCCTCCAGCAAGCGGGTTATGAGGTGATAATACTGGATAATCTGGTGTATGGGCATCGGGATTTAGTAGACCAGGTTTTGCGGGTAAAACTGATTGAGGGGGATATTAGCGATCGCTCTCTGTTAGATGATCTATTTCATACCTACAACTTTACTGCCGTGATGCACTTTTCCGCCTACACCTACGTAGGGGAATCAGTAACAGACCCGATTAAATATTACCGCAATAACGTTTTAGGTACTTTCACACTCCTAGAGGCCATGCTGGCAGCTAATGTCAAGAAATTTGTCTTTTCTTCCACTTGTGCCACTTATGGAGTACCCAAATTTTTACCCCTCACAGAAGATCATCCCCAAAATCCCATTAATCCTTATGGTGCTACTAAGTTAATGGTAGAAAGGATCTTGGCTGATTTTGATGTAGCTTATGGTTTAAAATCAGTTCTGTTTAGGTACTTTAATGCGGCGGGGGCTGATCCTAGTGGGTTGTTAGGCGAGGATCATAATCCAGAATCCCATTTAATCCCCTTGGTATTGCTGACAGCGTTAGGTAAACGAGAAGCCATTTCGATTTTTGGCACAGACTACGACACACCAGACGGCACATGTATTCGTGATTATATACATGTGAATGATTTAGCCGATGCCCATGTTTTAGGGCTGAAATATTTACTCAATGGTGGAGAGAGTGAAGTATTTAATTTAGGGAATGGTAACGGCTTTTCAGTACGGGAAGTCATAGCCGCAGCCGAAGAAGTGACAGGTTTAGAGATTCCGGTCAAAGAATGCGATCGCCGGCCTGGTGATTCTCCTATCCTGATAGGTAGTAGCGAAAAAGCCAAAACTATCCTCAACTGGCAACCCCGCTACCTAGACATCAAAGATATAGTCGCCCATGCCTGGCAATGGCATCAGAAGCGGCATAAGTAGAGGGGAGAGGGGAGATGCGGGGAGATAGAAATTTCCCTACACCCCTCAAACAATATTTTTCACTGAAAATCCACCACTACACCACTGTATCAACAACCATCTGTCAGAATCCTTGTCTAGTGCTGGTTTGAGGCGAAAATTAAAGACCTCTTGCCAAGCTTCAATACCATATCTATTAACGAAGTCAGCTTCTAAACTTTTAAACTGTTCCCAATCACGACTGCCTATAGTGTCAACTTAACGGAAAATGGGCGGTTAGAAACCGCGTCTACACAGGCAAGACGCGTAGCGGCTTCCCGTAGGGAAGGCCACCTGCGTGGGTTTGAAAACCTTGATTTTTCATTAGTCCGCGTAGGCGGACTTGGCCTGTATAGCCACGAATTCTA
>DATGXQ010000444.1:0-5230 GCA_035298905.1 Nostocaceae cyanobacterium
GGGATATTACCGCCCAAGATGTGATGATTCCCCGCACAGGTATAGTGGCTTTACCAGCAAATGCCACTTTCCAAGATTTTTTGCAGGAGATGACAGCCACAGGTCATTCCTGTTACCCGATTATTGGCGAATCTTTAGACGATATTCTCGGTGTTGTCTATTTTAAAGACCTAGCCCGACCTTTAACAACGCATAAATTAACTCTAGACGCACAAATCCAACCTTGGCTGCGTCCCGCTCGGTTTGTCCCAGAACAGACCCCTTTAAGGGAATTATTACCCATGATCCAGCAAGAAAAGCCGGCTATGGTTCTAGTGGTCAATGAATTTGGTGGAACAGTAGGATTAATAACGATTCAAAATGTAATTGAGAAAATTATCGGTAGTGTCGGTGAAGCAGAAAGTGATGAAGACCTGCTGATTCAAATGCTAGACAAGCGGACTTTTTTGGTACAGGCACAAATTAACCTAGAGGAAGTGAATCAAGTCTTACATCTAAATTTACCTCTAACCAGAGAATATCAAACTTTAGGCGGCTTTTTGCTTTATCAGTTACAGAAAATCCCCGCCAAAGGGGAAATTTTCGCCTATGATAATTTAGAGTTTACAGTAGTTTCGGTAATTGGTCCCCGTCTACATCAAATCCAGATTAAGCGACTTGAAGAAAATTAAAAATTAAAAATTAAAAATTAAAAATTAAAAATTAAAAACTTACAGCAGATTTCAGGTAAATGAGGTACAAATTTTAAGAACAAAGCCATATACCAAGAGGCTTTCAACCCTGTTCCCTGTTCCCTGCTGTATCTGCAACAGATGTCAACGTAAAACCCAAAATGTGTAAATCCGCAAATTTTTGAATTTTACATTTTTAATTTTTAATTGGGGTGGAGCGATCGCCCCACAGCATCAATCATACTCTATCGGATCTGTCAAGCCTAATTCTTTAAAAGCTGCTAACCTTAACAGACAAGAATCACAGACACCACAAGCTTTTTCGTTGCCAGCATAGCAAGACCATGTTAAATGCCAAGGTACACCTAACTGGTTGCCTAGTTGGATAATTTCAGTTTTTTTCAAATTTACCAATGGGGCTACAATGCTAATAGCTTGGCCTTCTCGTCCTTGCTTAGTTCCTAGACGAAAGACTTCTTGCATTGCTTGGAGATAATCAGGACGACAATCAGGATAGCCAGAGTAATCAAGAGCATTAACACCAATGTAAATTCTTTGGGCGGCGATCGCTTCTGCATAACCCAAAGCAAAACTCAAAAAAATTGTATTCCGAGCAGGTACATAGGTAACAGGAATATCTTGCCCCATTTGTGCCACCGAACGGGCTTGAGGTAAATCAATGGCATCATCTGTGAGGGCTGAACCACCCCATTTCCTTAAATCAAAATTTACCAGTTGATGTTCCACTACCCCAGCAGCTTGAGCAACCAGTGCAGCTGAGTGTAATTCCCGCCGATGGCGTTGTTGATAATCGAAGGAAATAGCATAACATTCACAGTTATCTGCCTTGGCTTGATAAAGCACAGTCGAAGAATCTAAACCACCAGACAAGAGAATTACGGCTTTCATCAAATTACTTATACCAACTGCCTAAAGAACCGATAAGAAGAGAAGGGAGACGGGGGTAAGGGGTAAGAGGAGAACAGGAGGATGAGGAAGTAATCTTTTCCCAATCACCAATCCCCAGTCACCAATCACTAATCCCCAATACCAAAAAATTCCCACAACCAGTTTTACCCAAAAGGTGGCACAATCAACAAATGCAACCTAATAAATTCTTAATGTCAAGAATGATATTTTTGTGCGACCATCTGGCTGAAGATTATACTTTCAGTATGAGATACAAATTTTTTTGTAACTTTTCAAACCCTGTTTTTGCTGGATTGGTAAAGGTGACAATTAGGTAATGATCCTAGTGAGCAATTACCTAGCACAGTACAGCGTAAGTAGACCAAACAGGCAAAATTTCTCAAAAGCTTTCCTGATCAGCTGTGGGAATTTTGAAGTTTGAATCCTACTTTGCAGTACTAGCTCTGACCTGATAAATTCCCATAAAATTTACATAGCCTGTGAAGTCAACAAAAAAACACATTGTTTTGTCTCTAAATTACTAAAACTCAGGCAATGGACAGCTATCTATCGAATATCTATCGAAAAGATAGCCAAAGAGTGGGAACTGATTATAAACTTAGAAATTCTTCATAAATAGAATCATTATGTTACCATCTGGATGGTTTTAAACGGATCGCCTCTGGCATTTTAGTATAAAGGCCGACGATCATAGCGTCTCTAAATTTGGTGGTTGAGGAGAGAACAATAGTGCAAGATAGCATATCAGTGGCAGAACCAAATCTATATTCACAGCGCAACCAACTACGACCAATCCGCGTAGGTGTGATTGGGGTGGGTAACATGGGACAACATCATGTCCGCGTCCTCAGTTCAATGAAAGATGTGGAACTGGTGGGTGTGGCTGATATTAATGTTGAACGTGGGTTAGAAACTGCCAGCAAATACAAAGTCAAGTTTTTTGAAGATTACTGTGACCTGCTACCCCACATAGAAGCAATTTGCATTGCCGTACCCACGCGCTTACATTATGCAGTTGGTATCAACTGTTTGTTAGCAGGAATTCATGTTTTAATTGAAAAGCCGATCGCCGCTAGTATTTCTGAGGCAGAATCCCTAGTCAATGCCGCAGCTGAATCGCAATGTATTTTGCAGGTTGGGCATATTGAACGGTTTAATCCAGCTTTTAGAGAACTTTCTCAAGTGCTAAAAACTGAAGAAGTTTTAGCCCTAGAAGCTCATCGTCTGAGTCCCTATTCAGCCAGGGCTAATGATGTTTCCGTAGTGCTGGATTTGATGATTCACGATATTGACCTACTGTTAGAGTTAGCCGCTTCGCCTGTGGTGAAATTAACTGCTAGTGGGACGCGATCGCTAGACTCTGGGTATTTAGACTATGTGAGTGCCACTTTGGGTTTTGCCAACGGCATTGTCGCCACTCTTACCGCCAGTAAAGTCACCCATCGGAAAATTCGGCGCTTAGTTGCTCATTGTCGCAATTCATTCACTGAGGCTGATTTTCTCAAGAATGAAATCTTGATTCATCGCCAAAACACCAATCCTATCAATGATCATCGTCATTACAGACAAGATGGCTTAATTGAAAAGGTTTATACCAGTAATATTCAACCCCTCAGTGCTGAGTTAGAACATTTTGTCAATTGTGTACGGGGTGGGAATCAACCTTCTGTGGGTGGTGAGCAAGCCCTAAAAGCATTGAGATTGGCAAGTTTAATTGAGCAAATGGCTCTAGAAGAACGAGTTTGGAATCCCTTAGACTGGCAATCAGAAGCCAGAGTACAATCTCTAACTCATACAATCTAGGAGTTGCTTCAGGGAAGAGGGAGCAATTGAAAATTCAAAATTGAAAATAGCCTTCGGCAAGGCTTCGCCAACAAAATTCAAAATCGGGAAATTTGGAAATTTGGCAATTTTGGGTTGCTTGTCTCCCTCTTTTCTATTGCATAGGCAGTTTCTTAGCTGGTGAAATTTGGGTTGAGGAATGACGCTCAAGAGCGATCGCTGTTATAGTTGTTCAAAAATCAGCACCCAACAATAATTGTGTGTGAAGAATCATATACTAGCAAAGCTAGTAGGCTTGATGTTGACCAAATGGCTGTATACTCTCATTCAAACAATTCTCAATATCAGCCTGTTACCAGGGGTCTAGACAAGTCCACCAATACAGAATCATCAAAATTGATCAGGTCGCTGTGGCGAACTAAATTCTGATGCTTTTAATAGAATAAGAAACCATGATACCAAAGCAGCAATTTCAGGAAGCCACTCAATGCTTGAATGGATAACCAATACTATCAACTCTCTGGGCTACTGGGGAATCGCGCTGTTAATGTTCGTAGAAAATCTTTTTCCGCCCATCCCCTCAGAATTGATTATGCCCCTTGCCGGATTTACTGCTAGTCCACATCAACCAGGAGGTGCAAAACTCAATATTATTGGCGTATTTTTAGCTGGAGTGTTGGGTTCTGTTCTGGGCGCTCTGGTCTGGTACTATCCTGGTAAGTTTTTAGGAGAACGTCGTTTAAAAAAGTTGGCTGACAAGTATGGTAAGTGGCTAACTATCTCTAGCAAAGATATTGATAAGGCTAAAAACTGGTTTAATAACAAAGGCAGTAAAGCAGTACTCATCGGTCGGCTAGTGCCTGGTATCAGGACTTTGATTTCTGTACCTGCTGGCTTAAGCGATATGCCGATAGTTCCCTTTTTATTCTATACAACCTTGGGTAGTGCGGCTTGGGTTGGGTTGCTGACATATTCAGGATATTTGTTAGGTTCTCAGTATAATCTTGTAGACGAATATCTAGCTCCCGTATCTAAGGTTGTGCTAGGCGGTTTAGTGTTGATATTTATCGTGTGGATTTTGCGACGCAAGCGTAAAAATACTAAATTATGAAATCAGGCATCACATATTGGCTAATATGGCTTACACTATGCCAAATGATGCTAGGTTTACTTTGGCGAAGACCACCATTAGCGATCGCCAGTCCTCAATTGATGACGTATTACAGGCTACACTTAATCAGCCTAAGATTTTTATGATCTCGCATTTTTGTAAGATGAGCATGATAACTTGTTACAGGTAAGTTAGCACTAGGAGCTTTCATGACAGACCAACCTTCAGCAGCCAACCCCATGAATGCCGCCGCTATTCCTATGAACCGAGTGGCGGCTAACGTACCCATTAATGCTGCTACCAAACCCAACAACATTGGCGGTGGGAAAAATATCCTCAGCGTTGATTTAGGTCGCACCTCCACCAAAACCTGTGTTAGCCGCGACCCCAACACCGTGGCTTTCATTCCTGCCAACGTCAAGCAAATGTCCATAGAACAAGTACGCGGCGGCGTATTTGAAGCCAAAGCCACCGACCCCTTAATGGATTTGTGGCTAGAGTATCAAGGCAGTGGCTATGCTGTTGGTCAATTAGCAGCTGACTTTGGTGCTAATTTAGGAGTTGGCCAATCTAAAGTAGAAGACGCGCTAGTTAAAGTATTAGCCAGTGCTGGCTACTTTAAACTCAAAGATGAAATTGTGGTAGTTTTGGGTTTACCTTTCCTATCTTTAGAACAATTTGAGCGGGAAAAAGCCCAATTAACCAGTTTAGTAACTGGCCCCCATGTATTTAATTT
>DATGXQ010000445.1:0-17945 GCA_035298905.1 Nostocaceae cyanobacterium
GGTTTCCCCGCCCCTACAGGGTTGGCGATAAAAGACTGTAGCTTTCCAATTTTTAGGTTTAATTTTTAATTTTTAATTTTTAATTTTTAATTTCTACTATTCCCATTCTTGTAAATCGTTACTGCGACTACGAATTAATAAATTGATTTGGTGACGACGGGTTTCAAAATTAGCAGCGATATAAATGAGGGCAATGCCGACTAATATCCCAATCAACCATTTTAATAAGGAATAGCGAAAGCCAAGAATCACCAATTGATAAATACTGGTGATAATGAAGGTAATTGAACCAATATAAAGATAAGCCCGTACACGTAAACTTAAACCGGCAAAGATGGCAATGAGGCTGAACATTCCTGGTATCAAGGGTAAATCTTGATGAAAGAAGACTGGCAAACCACAGATTAAGCCAATACTAACCATGCGTAAATTATGGCGGATTTCTTTAGATTGCGGTTGTCGGAGTTGTTCATCTACTTGGGCTATGTATAACAGTGATAAGCCGATGGGTGTAACATACCACAGGGAGTCTGTGAAACCTAGTTGATTAAACCACTTAAACAAAGCCCAATCAATTAAGGCTAGGCTAATGTAAGTAAAACGCCATCTTGTAGCAATTTTGGCCAGGAAAGCGTAATAAATGGCCACTAAAACTAAGGTCAGGGGATAAACTTGCGTTTTGGTTTGCCATAGGCTGATGACGGGTAAAATGTAGGCGGCACGTTGCCAAGGTGTTTTTGACCAACCCCAATTTTGCCAAGGGAGAATGTAAAGAAAATAACCAACAACACAAGCGATCGCACTTTGCCAGGGTAATAGTTGTTGGGCTATAGCTTCGGCTATTTGCAGTTTTTGTAAATAAATACTTAAACCACCAGCTTCTATTAAACCCAAATACACCCAAATTTCATCACTTGTTATTCTCCAAGTTCTGGTGATTGGTGTATCTTCTGTAACTTGGGTTCTGCCTTGTAAAATGGCGTAATTAATTAGTAAGCAAGCTGTTCCTAATCCCAGCCAAAAGTTAATTTTTACAGGTACAGCAATTACAGTTATAAATAACAAACTACTCCACGCCCAATGTATATGAGCGATCGCTTTTAGTTCTTGGCGTGTGAGGTTAAAATAGTTAAGCAGCCAAGGTGTCAGAACACGATAAGCGCCCATAATCCCAGTACCCAAGGCAGCCATAGCAATTAAACCATCACCTATTGCACCACCTGAAGCTAGTAACATTTGATAAAACAGTAGTTCGTAAGCAGATACTGTTATCCCAATGATGCCTAAGTAAACTAGGGGTTTAAATGCTGGGCTACGTCTACCTACACCAACAAAAATTAAAGCTACACCCAAAGAAGCTAAACCAGTCCATGATGTAAAGGTGGTAACTCGGAAGATGAGACTAAGTGCGCCATAAATTAAAGGCAGGATATGAAAACTACTTGGTAAACTGGCTAATTGGAAACGTCTGCGCCACCATTCCCCGAATAGTTGAGTAGCTAAACCTAAAGCAATGTTAGCGATCGCTACTTTTATAATCGAAAATTCCCCAAATCCCAATATCTCAGCCGCTAATAATTCCAAACACCAACCAATGCCATAAAAGGCTATATCTGTGGCTTCTCGCCAACTGCGATAAATAATTGCTGCTAAAGTGATAGCTGTAGCGATTAAATAGAAAAATCCGGACGGGGCATAACCTTGGTAAACTAAGGATGAGTGTATTGTCATCCCTGCTAACTCGACACTACACAAAGCGATCGCCCATTTATCACCAGCAATAGCATAAAGATTGGTTAATTCTTGATCTCGCTGTAAAAGAATCTTTCGTCCTATCCATAAAGTGGAAATGGTGACAGCACAAGCTATCAACCACCCAGAAATCGCTAAATTAGCGAAATTATCCAATAATGCCGCAATCAAACCTAACCCAAAACCAATTGTTAGCCCCGCAGTAACTTGAGTGCTGATGTAGCGGGTATTAATAAACATTACACCAGTCCCCAAAGCCAAACCAATTAATCTTGTAGTTGGTAAAGGTAGAGTTAGTAATTGGGCAGATCCCACAGCAATAATACTGGCAACGGTGTTATTGTTGCGTTGACCTCCATTAGTACGATGAGCTAAAACTGTTAATGTTACTGGGGTAATTAACCAAATTGCACCCCAATAATTATATTTTTCCAGATGAGAACTCCAGTAAAGTTCTGCATCGGTCCACAATATGGCAAAACTGAGGGTAGCCAGTCCTAAACCAATATACCAAGCACTACGCCGCCACACACCTGCACCCAGACTAAATACCCATTCTGCCACCATCAAAGCTAACAAAATACTTGCCCAAATTTCTCGCGGTAAGGCAGGAAATAGCCATCCAATCACAGAACAAAGTGTGAACACCCCTGTAATATGGGTGAAAAATACCAATTGATTTGGGGTAGAAGCGCGACGCTGGCAGACAACAGCCAAAGAAATGGTAGAAAAGAAAAGATTGAGCGATCGCAAACTGGGATTTACTAACCCTATCAGTGTTAAACAAACCCCCAATAATAGGGTTAACTGTTCCCCAAAAGTCGCTAACTCCCGTTTTTCCTGATGGTAGAAACGACCTGTTAGCCATAACATCAATGCGATATAGGGAAATAAAGCAACACTCAATAAAGCCCAAGGTTCATTTTGGGAATTAGTAATAGTAGTGGCGGTAGTAACTATCAAATTCTGAACTGTAGCAGGTACTAACCGCCAACCCAACCAAATTGTCTGTAAACCAATAAAGAAAACCGCCATAAAATCAAGCGGTAAACTCTCTCTTTGTAACCGACGACTAAAAAACCACAAGCCTAAACCACTCACCGCTATAGCTTGTCCTGGTTGAGTTACCACCGTCACCAACCAACCCAGAAATATTAAAACTCCGCCTAGTTGTTCCCAAGCCAGGGGGGATGCGGGAGATGCGGGAGATGCGGGAGATGCGGGAGATGAGGCAGGAGTGAGGTTTTTCTCTACTAACCAAGTCAGCAACCACCCACAAATACCTATAGCCAAACCCAAATGGGTGACATTCACCCCAGCCACAAAAATAGCCCTAACTAACAAGGCTAATAAGGAGCAAATAACAACAGAAACATATAAACCAGCATTCCAGCTAGAAGACTGTTCATCGGTATTTTGGGCAGAATTAGGGGAATTTGGGCTTTGATAGCCATTCTGATAAACAGTAATAGCCGTTGTCCCAACCATTGCCAAATAAATAGCAGTTATTGGGAAATAGGGGATTTTCCAACCCAAATGTAAAAGACTCAACCCTAAAAGATTTATCAGAGGTAACTTACCAGCAGGGAAATTAGGGGCAACGGTACGATTTTGGGATAGAAAAACTGTGGTAGCTGAGAGGAGAAAAGTAGCGATCGCTATTACTATCCAATTTACCGGATTTACCCACAACCCAAAACCATCGATCGCCCAAAAATTAATCGGTACTAACAATAATGTTGCAGTTAGTATAGTTTGCGCCGTTAACCTGAGATTATTTTGCTGACTAGCCCAAACCGTAAACCCACCAAAACCCAAAGTATAAGCCAACAACACCCCATACTGTGCCGCCGCCGGAAATCTCTCCCATTGACTGGCAGCCAAAGCGCCAGAACAAAGGATGACTAAAAATAAACCTAAAAACAGAAACCACCTAACACTTAACTCTTCCCCCAAAGACTGCAACATCGAAGCAACTAAATTGGGTTTAGCTGGTGTTTTTGGTGCTTCTTCCGGTTCTGAGTCTATATAAGCAACTAATGGTCTGCTGGCAGGTGTAGAAGTTGCAGTAACTACCTGCGGTTGCAGTTCAGTTCTTGGTCGTAAAGCTAGTTCACAGACAAAATGCTGTCTACATATCTGCCGCACTTGGGCATCCGATATCAAGCCCAATTGCAACCACATCTCCAACCCTGCCAACAAACGCGGATCATTAGATGGTAGCCTAAATTCAATTCTTAGCGGACGGTCAAGAGGTGATGACATAAACCGCAGTTGTATATTTAGAAACTTAAATAAATTGATAGATAAAGCACATTTTGACTTAGATTGTGCTTTTTTTGGGTCTGAATAAAGATTTATTTTATAAATTCTGTCACCATTTAGCTATCAACACTCAGAAAACTTTTATAATTGTTTATATATAGCATTCCTATTTGAGTTATGAACTTATAGTAGTTAGTCAGTGAAGAGAATAAAAATTGAAAGTAGGGACACGGCATTAGAAATATTGTTGTCAAACCGAAATGTGATCTATGCCGTGTCCTCACCCCCACAAGGCCAGGCTTGTAACCTTGAGTTTGTTCACATTTCATTTAGGATTGCTATAGCAATCATATTTGATTGCTGATAACTTCTTACTTGGAGAATGTACATAAAAAAATCAGCAGTCAGAATTGTAAGAATTCAGGAGTCAGTAGTCAGAATATTTATCACACCAAGAATAGAAATTAGTAATATTTGGTGAAAATCATTTAGCTTGATTCTCAAATTCTCTAATTCTGGATTCTGGATTCTGAATTCTGAATTCTTACTCAGAATTTTAGCTGACGACTGATTGCTTACATCAAGCTGTGGCTAGTGAGTAATATGGTTGCTGATTAGTAAAAAAAGAAAAATTTTCCTCAATAATTTGCTGCAATAATTCCGCAGGTTCAGGATCAGTCAACACATATTTTTTACTATTTTCAGCAGAAAGACTAGCAATATATTTCTCTAAAATCGGTAGTAAAGGTGAGCCGATTTTATTTAAGTATTTCTTGTCATTCAAGCATAAGACCATTGGTATGCTGCTATTTTCGTGCTGAATATAGTTAGGGTTATAAATTCTATAACCTAGCTTTTGGTATAAGCTAAATAAATTTCTTGGACAGTTCACAAAGTCAAAAATGATTTCCTTTTGTAATAACTTCAAATATCCAAATTTCAATAGTTCTAACCCTACTTTATGAGCTAGATAATCCTGGTCAACTAGAAAGTGAGAAGTATGAGATACAAAAATGGGGAAGTAAGGAAAAAATTCCTGACGCGAATAGAGATTTTCAAATCTAAAGTTACTATTTTTTCGACAATTAATTCTCAATGTGCCGATAACTTTATTTTGAATTTCGTCAGTGGCGTATACAAGAATAGTGTTTTTATTATCTAGCAAATCAATTAAAGTTTTATTTTTGTGATCTGCATGTTCCAGCCAGCGCATTTGTTGTTTGTATACTTGATATCTAAAACGATAAATAGATTCTTTTTCAGCCAGAGTTGTAGCAACTTTGATACTGAAATTTTGCTCAAAATAAGTAATTGATTTATTATAATTTTCCATTGCCTTGTTCCTATAAGTTGCTAAAGTTATTCAGCGACTAACTTTTTAGAGATGTCAGTTCTAGTTTCATCGCCGTACTCCTGCGGGGGAGTAAGCTACGTGTAGCATCTCTTAAAGAAAGCGGGCGTTTCGCCATTGCTGTACCCTTGGGAGGAAGCAAGCCACCCATAGCATTTTGTAGAGAAAGCAGATTTTCCGCTTTATTGCTACCAAGTTACGAGTACACACAGCAAAAACTCTAGCCAGTTGGTTCTATTAGGAGTTTTCACTCCCCTCTTATATAGTCATCAAGCCGAGTTGCGCCTTTTACGGAAAGTGATGATTTTTTTTTAGTAAAGTTTATTTAAAGTTGACTTATAGATAATTACTGACTTAAATAGGTGTCTACACTGAAATATAAGAAGCTGTTAAAAGCAGGAGAGACGGGAAAAAGCCTTTGATTTATGTTTTTTAGCGTACTAACTCCTTGTTAGTTATGGTTAAAAGTCAAGTACCTTTAGGGCAGTATTTAAAATGGCACACTTGTTGTTAAAAGTACATTTTTTCCAAGGAGTTAGCAAAAATAAACTGTAGTATTCCTGACTAAGTATTACTTACCTTTTGCTGTTGATAAAGTTGTTTAAACAGATTTTGCTGTTTTTGATGATCCACAATGGGTTTTGGATAACCAACGGCATGAAGTTCTAGAGGGGGAATTTTGCCAGTAACTAAATATTCTGTATCTAGAGAACGCAACTCTCTTACCCATTGGCGGATATACTCACCTTCAGGATCAAATTTTTGTGTTTGACTAGCTGGGTTAAAAATACGTAAGGGTTTGGGGTCCATGCCGCTAGAAGCACTCCACTGCCAACCGCCATTATTGGCAGATAAATCACCATCAATTAACTTTTGCATAAAATATTTTTCTCCCCATTGGGGATTGATAATCAAGTCTTTGGTGAGGAAACTGGCAACTATCATTCGGCAACGGTTATGCATCCAGCCTGTTTCATTTAACTGACGCATGGCTGCATCAACTATGGGATAGCCAGTTTTGCCCTCACACCAGGCTTGAAAATATTTTTCATTATTCTGCCAAGGGAAATTTTTAAAATTATCTCGATATGCCCCATCGGCTAATTCTGGAAAATGATACATAGCATGTTGGTAAAATTCCCGCCAAGCTAATTCCTGTTGCCAGGTGTGGATGCTGGCTTTTACTTCATCGCTGTGACAATTTTCTAATGCTGTTAGTGTAGTTTGCCACACAACACGAATACCAATTACACCAAATTTTAAAGCGGCACTGAGTTGAGATGTACCGTCAACATAGGGATAGTTTCGCTGTTCTTGATATTCAGTGATTGCGGTATCTGTAAATGCTTGTAAACGTTCCAGGGCGGCTGTTTCTCCAGGGGGTAAAATCAATTCTCCATCCCAAACAAAGCCTAAATCTTTAGTAGAAGGTAGGGAGATTGCACCAGCTTTTTGAGCAATTTCTAATTCAGCATCTGTTAAACCTTGTAAACTCAAGGGTGTTGCTGCTGGTTTGGCTTTGGGTTTACTACTCCAATTTTTCCAGAAAGGAGTATAGACGGTGTAAGGAGTCTTTGAACCACTGAAAATCTCATCCGGTGAGTGGAGTAGTTGATCCCAGTTTGGGTGCAGAAATTCAATTCCTTTTTCTTGCAAAGAGTCGATGATGGCGCGATCGCGTCTTTGCGAATATGGTTCTACATCCCAATTCCAATATACCGCTTTGGCTGATAATTCTCTCGCTAAAGCCGGAATTAGTTGTACAGGATTACCCCGCAAAATTAATAATTGACTGCCCAGTTTAATATATTGTTGTTGCAATGCCTGTAAACAGCCCAGCATGTATGTTACTCTAGCTGGTGCTACATCATCCCGTTCTAAAATATTAGGGTCTAAGCAAAATAACCCCACTACCTTTGTACTTTTCTGTTGTGCCGCAGCTAGTCCTGTATTGTCTGTAATACGTAAATCACGACGATGCCAAAATAAAATCAGGTCAGACATTGGAAAATTAATTATAGTTCACTTGTACTAAGATACAGCCTAATTGTATCTTTAAGCATCATTTCACTAAAGAAACTTAGCAGTAAATACAATTTCCGAAGGTTCTCCCCTTTCCCTGTCTCCCTACCCAAACCCCACTTCGTCGGTCGGAAATAGTGGCTTGTTAACACAAAGTCCAGTATACTTTTCTTAACAGATTATTATCGTTTTGTCATGGCTACTCTACTACTCGATAACGGTGCGATCGAAAGCGATTTAACTAGAATAGTTCAAGAACTGGAACTTTTAGGAATCAAGTTAAGGCACTATGAACCTGGTACATCGCTGCTTTTCCCCCACTTAATGGAACAGGATACTGTTACAGAGTCGGAAAAGCGTTATATTGTTGAACTCCATAGCAGTGTATTTGAATTCCTACAGCAAGAAAACAATTACCTTTGGTGTGACTTGTTGAATGTGCATCCAGGTTCGCCTAATCTGCAAGCGCAAGTTACCACATATCAAAACTACCATACTCATACCGCACCAGAAGCAATTTACCTTTTAGCTGGTGAGATGATTTATGGTTTTGTCCGTTCTGATGGTAGTCAAGTGCAGTTATTGATTCAAGCGCAGGATTATTTGCATATTCCCGCCAATGTTGAGCATTGGTCTAGTCCTGCTGCATCTTTACATTTTAAAGTGATTCGTTATTTTACTACTGTAGAAGGGTGGATGCCCAATTATACAGGAACTCAGCTAAGTGATTCTTTGCATAAGTTTTAGGAACTCAGAACTCAGGAGTCAGAAGTCAGGAATCAGAAGTAAAACTGGTTTTGAAACTTAATTATTATCTAATTCTGTTTCATGTAAACTTCTGGAAAAATTTCTTTTTTTTAGTGTTAGCTAGATTTGGCTACTGAAGATTACAGCATCTACCATTTTAAAGTTAAAACGCCCTGAAATCAATTAGCCTACGGCAACCCTACGGGAACGGGCTAATAGCTAAATTGCGTTAAAATGCACTGTGTCATTAATTAGTAGGTGAGATAACTAAAAGTATATTGGTAAGTATTCAGAATACAGAATCCAGAATTCAGCATTAAAGAGACTTTTACAGTCAAGCTGAATTATTATCCAGAAATATTACTACTATCTATTCCTGATTGGATCAGCATTCTGACCGGAGGCGGAGCGTCTCCGGCTCCGCTCCTGACTCCTGAATTCTTACGTATATTGATACTTGCCTGTAAAATTCTGATTAATTAACCAACAATTAAACCATCTTGTACACGAATTATTCTTTTAGTTTGAGCCGCAATATCGGCTTCATGGGTAACGATGACAATGGTAATTCCTTGTTGATTTAATTCTGTTAATAAATTCATCACTTCGTAGGAGGTTTCTGTGTCTAATGCTCCCGTTGGTTCATCAGCTAAAACTAAAGCTGGCCTGTTGACTAAAGCACGAGCGATCGCTACTCGTTGTTGTTGTCCTCCTGATAGTTGATTGGGACGATTATTAATGCGTTGTCCTAATCCCACACGTTCTAATGCTTCTAATGCTCTTTGTCGGCGTTTTGGCTTGGGTAAGTTAGCATAAACCATCGGTAACATCACATTTTCTAAGGCTGTGGCTCGTGGTAAAAGATTAAATTGTTGAAACACAAAACCTATTCTTTGATTGCGAATATAAGCCAATTCATCATCATCAAAACTGGTTAAATTCCTTCCTTCAAAAATATAGTTCCCATTAGTGGGACGGTCTAAGCAGCCAATGATATTCATTAATGTAGATTTCCCTGAGCCTGATGCACCCATGATAGCGACATATTCCCCCTCTTCAATAGCAAGTTCTATACCTTTGAGAATGGGGATATTCATTTCTCCTAAGCGGTAAATTTTAGTAATAGATTCTAGCCAAATCATTGTAGCCATAATAATTCAAAATTCAAAATTCAAAATTAAGAGATATTGTGTTAGTTTTAGGAATGGCGGGCAAGATTCCCAACTCACAAGAAATAGTCATTATGTGTTCTATAGGACAATTTGAAAACTTTTTAATTTTTAATTTTTAATTTTTAATTGTTTCTAGTCACTACGTAAAGCAGTGATTGGATCTAATTTAGCAGCATTTCGTGCTGGGATGACTCCGGCTACTAAACCTACAACCAAGGAGAGTCCGAAGCCAAGAATGATTGATAAAAAGGAAATGACAAAGGGAAATTTGAAAATATTTGCAGAGGCAAAAGCGATTAAAATTCCGCTTCCCATACCAATTACACCGCCGATAATCGAAATAACGATCGCCTCAGCTAAAAATTGATTGAGAATGGCTGAGTTGGTTGCTCCCACTGCTTTCCTAATCCCAATCTCTCTAGTACGTTCTACTACAGAAACTAACATAATATTAGCAATACCAATACCACCAACTACTAAAGAAATACCAGCAATAGCTACAATCATGACTGTAAATAAGCCGACTACATTACTAAATGTTTCCACAATATCAGCTTGGTTAGTAATGCGAAAATCATCTATTTGTGGTGGGTAGATGTTATGCCGCAAGCGTAAAAGATTGGTAACTTGAAACTGTGCTGCTTCTAATTTTTCTTCTGTGCTGGCTTTGATTAAAATTCCATTTACTGATATGCCTGTTAGGGCATTATTACCAACTAATCTCCTTGACATAGTTGTTAGAGGAATAAAAATTTGGTCATCTCGATCAAATGGCCCTTGAGAACCTTTAGGTTCCATGACTCCAATTACTTCATAAGCTTCCCCGCGAATGCGAATAGTTTGACCGATGGGGTCAACATCAGAGCCAAATAATGTGCGGAGAACTGTAGGGCCAATTACTGCTACTTGTTTAGCTGAATCTAATTCATCTTGATTAAAATATCTTCCTTGTTGGGGAAAAGTATTTCTAATTTCTGGGTAATTTAAGTCTGTACCATAAATAGTTGTTGCTGTATTTTGACCACTATAAACAACTTGAGAAATACGCTGTAAATAGGCTGATACTAATTCTGCTGATGGTGCTTGTTGAGCGATCGCTTTTGCATCTTCCCAAGTTAATGTATTACTTGAACCTAGTCCTTGAATAATATTCCCACTTCTAGCAGAGCCGGCTAAAACCTGTAAAACATTAGTTCCTAAAGCTTGTATTTGCTGCTCAACTCCCTTTTGCACACCTTGACCAACGGAACTAATAGCAATTACTGAAGCAATGCCAATAATTACACCCAGCATCGTTAGACCTGTGCGTAATTTATTGCTCCAAAGTGCTTCTGCTGCCATTGATAAAATTTCCATTAGTGGCAGTTGGTGATTTTTTTTACTTTGATTAATAACTTTCACCATGTTTAAATTACCTCCCAGAACGACCACCACCACTAAGACCGGGAACAACTCCACCTCTAGGTTGCGATCGCTCTCTGGAACCAGGTGGGAAACTTAGTAATACTTTCTCATCTCCTTTCAGTCCAGATTTCACCTCAGTAAAGCTATTCACTGACACCCCAGTTTCAATACGTTTAAATTTGGGTTGCTCATCTGCACCCATGACAAATACACCTGTCGCATTTTGCCTTCTCACTACTGCCGCAGTGGGAACAACTAGCGCATTATTTAACTGACCAACATTAAAATTAGCCTCTACATTCATTCCCGAAAGTAATAGTCTTTCTGGGTCATCTAGAGATACTTTAATTTGAAAACTGGTCACATTTTGTTCTACTGTTGCCTGAGCAGCAATTTGACTAACTTTACCTTCAAAAGTCTTGCCAGGATAAGCATCAGCTTTAATTATTACTTTCTGACCTAGACGAATTTTAGCAATATTTGATTCTGCTAAATCTGCCACTACTTCATTATTAGAAGACAGAGATAAAATCGAAGAAGAAAGAGAGGAAGAAACAGAACTAGCGGAAGTTGTAGGAGTCACAAAAGCTCCTGGATCAGCAAACTTTTTCGTCACCAAACCATCAAAAGGAGCGCGAAGAATTGTATCATTAATTTGAGCTTGAATACTCTGTAATGAACCACGAGCAGAAATTACTTGAGCGCGAGCAGCATCAATTTCTTCTTGACGTGAACCCGCTTTTAAAAGTTCTAAAGCTTGCCTTCTCTGTTCCACTACAGCCCGTGCTTGAGCAATATCCTCTGGACGCGAACCGATTTTTTGTAAATTCAAAGCTTGTTGTGCTTCAATTACTTGAGCTTGAGCGCTATCACGATCAGCTCTTTTTTGGTTGACAGTTTGTAAGGAAATTGCCCCAGAATTATAAAGTTGTTGATTCCGACGAAAATCATCTTCTGCTTTAGTTAAATTAGCCTGAGAACTTCTCAATCTGGCTTCAGCTTGGGCAATATCTTGAGGTCGATTTCCTGCTGATAATTTACGCAGATTTGCTTCAACTTCATTTAACTGTGCTTGAGCTTGGGCAATATCTTGAGGTCGATTTCCTGCTTTTATTCTATTAAGATTGGCTTCTGCTTGTGCTAATTGCCCTTTGGCTTGAGTGAGTTGTCCTTGTAGGTTGGAATCATCCATGTAGGCAATGATTTGACCTTGAGTAACAAAATCACCTTCTTTTACCAATAAACTTTTGAGAATCCCAGAATTTTTAGGGCTAATATTAATCGACCTTTCGGGTTTTACAGTCCCATTAGCTGTAATTAAGATTGGTAAACTTCGTCTTTCTACTGGAGATGTCGGCACTCGACGTTTAGCTTGTTGACTGGGAAGCACAACAACCTGTTGATAAGCTATGTAACCAATACCACCTACAAGTAAAACAGCAAATAACCAAACTAGCCATTTAACCCTAGTTTTCTTTCTAACTTCCGGCATTAAAACCGAAGAATCTACAGGGTTTGATGTATCACCTATCATAATTTCTACCCATTTTAGCTACTGGAGAGGTAAATTTTCTCTCACAGTATTATCACAGTATAATTAGACTTTTCCCTGAATTGAAAGGTTCAAGTCAGCACTAATGTAAGTTACAGCAGGGAACAGGGAACAGGGAACAGGGAACAGGGTTGAAAGCCTCTTGGTATATAGCTTTGTTCTTAAAATTTGTACCTCATTTACCTGAAATCTGCTGTAATTCTATCCTGTGGTATTTTTGTGTAAATATTTCAGATTTTTAGTATAAATCTAGAGTAAATGAATACACGACTACCCATTCTCTAAAACCTAGTCACAGATTTAAAGCCTGAAACCTAAATCACATCTAACGTTTTTAATTTTTAATTTTTAATTTTTAATTCGTATAATTTGCTTATCGACCCAATAGAAATACGAAAATTCCACCATTAAATAATGCTGTCAGCACTGCCCCAACTATTACACCATTCATTATCTCTCTTCGTCTTTGCTGATAAAGAAACATACAAGTCGGAGTTACATATAAAAGTTGCCAGATAAAAAAACCACCAGCGCCAACCGTCCAAATTATTAGAGCTAGATAACCATCAAAAGAATATATTTTGTCTAAAACTAAACCCAGAGCGTAGATGATTACTATAGCTACAGTATGCATAGCTAATAATAGCAATATACCTAAAAAAATCTTGACAATCTCTCTTTCTTCTAACACTATTATCACCCAAGAATAAACTAAATAACAAGTAACGGTTACTATAGCAAATTTTGGGTGAATTTTGTGGTGTTACTCTATTTCCTCACATCGGATTAATAATTCTTCCATTGCTTCTGCAAGAGAGATTAAGTCAGCCCAAGAAGAACCACTAACTAAGCTTTGAGAATGGGCTAATCTATTTCGTAAATGTTCAGCAGATTTTAAAAAACGTTCAGCAGAACGCTTTGATTTTAAGCCTAATTGTTGGAATAATTCAGGATGATTTAAAACTAATTCTCGCTTATCGCAAAATTGGATATAATCTAATAAATCAGTAGCTTCGTTTCTTTCTTGACTTTCCCGCCACAAACGCCGAGCGGCTTCGATTCTATCAGATTTTAATCCTTTTTGCCAAGCATCTTGCTGATAATAAAGCCTGACTAATCGTAATAAATTCATTTCCAGTAATGTTATTAACCCAAATAATAACATTCTCACTGGTGCTTTTTGTAAATCACCATGAGTAATAATTCCACTTACTTGATTACAGTCTAAAACAAACAAGCGTGGAGTGTGTTGCAAAATCGGTAATAATTTCATTAAGGGTGTGGAAATAGCGATTAATTCTTGAGCATTAAATACCTTTTGATAGTCGCTACACTTTCCTGATTTGGCTTGTATTAAGCTAGAGCGCTCTACATAACCATTGATCATATTCTCACTTTCTACCCCAACTACATCAAAATCTCGTACCTGCATCCAATGCAACACTTCCTCAACATCCGTGTCTGCTTGTACAGATTTCAGGGGTTCGGCTACATATTCAATGGTGATATTGTTCTCGAATAGACTTCGCAAGTCTTGAGAACGGGACTTTAGCTGTTTCATCTACCCTTAGATATAAGCTATTGCGCTATTCACCAGCATACTATCACTACTAGGATGTCGGTTGTGATGCTATTTTTTCACTTTTGATTCTTCAAACTAATTTTCAAAGTTAAACTAACAATTCTTTACAAAACTTCAAGCGTCCAGACTGTTTGAGTCCAGACGCTTGAATCTTAGGTTGCAGAGAAAGTTCTGCTGGTTAAGGATATTAAGCAGGCATCATTTGCATGGATCGGCAAGCTTCCGCACATCTGCGACAAGCAGCAGCACATTCCATCATTGTGGAATCATCGGACATTCTCTCACAAGTCATCGCGCAGCGATCGCACATTTCCGCACATAACATGCAGGTGCGTCCCATAAACTCAGAACCACCCATCATCATACTCATGCACATCATGCACATTTCTGCACAATCGCGCATCATACTCATCAGGCTCATGTCCATGTAATTACCGCCTTTACTCATGCAGTAAGTCATGGTAGACATGCACATCTTATGACAATCCGAGCAAGCTGTCATACAATTTTGCATTTCGGAAGTCATAGATTCAGTCATCATCATCATCATATTAATTTCTCCCGATTTCTTGATGTGTATTGTTTAGTCCTTTGGCTGGACTAATTACTACATTAGTTTCAATTTTTTTGGTAGTCAATGGGGTTTTATGCAAACAATTATAAAGCAACAATTCCGATATGATTACCGGGATTTAGGCTTAATTCCTACTTAATCTAGGGGTGTTTTAACGGAATTATTACTAAATAGGGTTTACAAACTCCCCTATTTAAGTAGAGATTTATCTATCCATCTAGTTTTTTAGTTAAATCAGACAATAAATAGTTATACTTTTGACAAAAAAATCATTATTTCTTGACATTATCTGCTCAAGGTATGATTAATTTTTATTAAGCACAAAAAAACCAAGGTAATCTTAAACCTTGGTTTACGTATAGCACTGATTAATTAGGATTCATCAATCTGAAGACAGAGCGTTTTCTAAATCAGCTTGTAAATCTAAATGATGCTCAATTCCTACTGAAAGTCTAACTAAATTGTCCTGAATTCCCCGTTTTAATCTTTCCTCTAATGGTAAAGCACCATGAGTCATTTTTGCGGGGTAACACAGCAATGATTCTACACCTCCCAAACTTTCAGCTAATAAAAATAACTTCAAGTGGGAAGCAAACTTTTCAACTTCCGTAAAACCACCTTTTAACTCTAAGCTGATCATCCCTCCAAAGCCGGACATTTGCTCTTTTGCTAGTTGATGTTGGGGATGATCTGGCAAACCTGGGTAATAGATGCGCTCTACTTTGGGATGGGTTTCTAAAAACTTGGCTAGAAATAAAGCATTTTTTTCATGTTCCCGCATTCGCACTGCTAAAGTTTTAATTCCCCGCAACACCAACCAGCTATCAAAAGGACTAGGAATCGCACCAATGGCATTTTGATAATATTTCAATGGTGTATATATTTCTTCATTGGAGGTAATTACTGCACCACCAATAATATCGCTATGTCCACCTAAATATTTAGTGGTGCTGTGAACTACAATATCCGCACCTAAGTCTAAAGGTTTTTGAAAATAAGGACTAGCAAAGGTATTATCAACTACCAAAATTAAATTATGTTGATGAGCTAGTTTTGCTAGTGCAGCGATATCGATGATTTTTAACAGTGGGTTTGTAGGTGTCTCAACCCAAATCAATTTAGTATTTGGCTGAATAGCATTTTTAAACTCCGAGATATCATCAATATCTACATAAGTCGTATTTACACCCCAATTTTTGACCACTTTTTCTAATAAGCGATAAGTTCCCCCATACAAATCATCACCAGCAACAATATGATCACCCGTTTTTAGTAAACTTAATACGGTCGTGGTAGCGGCTAAACCAGAGGCAAATGCTAACCCAAATCTCCCATTTTCTAGAGATGCTAAAGCCTCTTCTAAAGCTTGACGAGTGGGGTTTCCTGTGCGTGAATATTCAAAACCTTTGTGCTGGCCAATGGCTTCTTGTTCATAAGTTGAAGTTAAATAAATTGGTACAATGACTGCACCTGTTTGGGGGTCTGGTTCTTGTCCAGCATGAATCGCTCTAGTCTCAAATTCCATTGTTTTCTCTTGTTGATCCTTGAGTTTGACTAATCCAATATTTGATTAAATCGGCTCTGGTAATTAAACCTATTGGCTGATCATCACGAGTAATTATAATTCCTGTGGTTCCAGATAACAGCACTCTGTAAGCTTCGGAAACATCAACTTGTTCATCTAGTAAAGGTAAAGGTTTACCCATAACTGCGGAAACTTCTTGATTAGAGAAATTGATCCCATCATGTAAAAATTTCATCAAAGAAGCTTCATTTAAACTACCAACTACATAATTGTTTTCAATTACAGGCAATTGAGAAATATTTAATTTTTGTAATAAGTTGGTAGCTGTACTTAAAGTATCACGGGGACTAACGGCAATTAAAGAAGGAAAATCAGTTTTTTGTAAGAGAATTTCGCCAATTTTAATTGTTCTCGCTTGTATTCCTTCCCAAAAACCATTTTCCTGCATCCAGACATCAGAATAAATTTTATTGATGTAATTTCTACCCGTATCTGGTAACAATACGACAATATTCTTTGGTTCTGATAATCTTGCCGCATATTTTATAGCTGCGGCTACTGCTGTGCCACAAGAACCACCGACTAATAAACCTTCTTCTCGTGCTAAACGACGCGCTATATTAAATGATTCTTTATCGCTGACACGTACCATTTCATCAACTAATTGACGATTAAAGGTTTTAGGAATAAAATCTTCACCAATTCCCTCAACCTTGTAAGATTTGGGGCTATCTCCCGATAAAATTGAACCTTCTGGATCTGCACCAACTATAATAATATTAGGATTTTGTTCTTTCAGATATTTAGCAACACCGGAAATTGTGCCACCTGTTCCCATTCCGGCTACAAAAACATCAATTTTTCCATTCATATCTGACCAAATTTCTGGCCCAGTTGTGAGATAATGAGCTAGAGGATTATTAGGATTTTCAAATTGATTTGGTCTGTATGCCCCAGGAATTTCTTTAGCTAATCTTTCCGCTACACCGTTATAACTTTCTGGTGAATCTGGTGGTACTGATGTGGGTGTAACTACAACTTCTGCACCATAAGCTTTGAGTAAATTAATTTTATCTTGACTCATTTTATCCGGCATGACAAAAATGCAGCGATATTTTTTAACTGCTGCTATTAATGCTAGTCCTACACCTGTATTTCCCGCAGTTGCTTCGATAATTGTGCCACCTGGTTGTAATTGTCCAGTTTTTTCTGCGGCTTCAATCATTGATAAGGCAATTCTATCTTTAGTGCTTCCCCCTGGATTGAGATATTCGACTTTTGCGTAAATGGTAGAGGAAAGATTTTCTGTAATGTGGTTGAGTTTAATTAATGGGGTTTTACCAATTGCTTGCAAAATATGATCATAAGCTGCCATAATTGCCCCTTATATATACAAGCAGTAATTAATTTATTAAAAGTTGTCCGTAGGGACAGGTTTTGTAGGTAAATTATTGAGTTTGAGCAAGAATTATCTACTAAACCTGCCACTACCTGCTGATATGTGAATACTGATGATTCTACACCTCTACTTAATCTTAGACCAAATTTAAAGTACAATAAGTTTATAGACTTACAGTAGTATAGTCGATTTTCAGATGAATAGGGAAAGTTTTCAACGATCGCCAAAATTCTTGGTAGAGTATTGATGCTGGCTGATAAAAAAACGATCGCAAGTTCTACGCTACAATCATCATGAAAGCTCTACACCGTTCTGATCTTTACAGTTGGGCTTGTTTTAACCCCGCCAGGAACATTGATTTTAATGGGTTTGCTTGGATTCGTCCACAAGGTAACATCTTAATTGATCCAGTAGCCCTATCAAACCATGATTGGCATCACCTAGAATCCCTCGGTGGTGTAGTTTGGATTGTGTTGACAAATTCTGATCATTTAAGGTCAGCCAAGGAAATTGCTGATCAGACCTATGCTAAGGTAGCCGGACCGATCGCGGAAAAAGAGACGTTTCCCATCCCGTGCGATCGCTACTTAAGTGATGGGG
>DATGXQ010000446.1:0-2802 GCA_035298905.1 Nostocaceae cyanobacterium
TACCGCCCACCCGTGATTTTGTGGCAGCTTTGCGCCAAGGGAAAACTCAACCTGCACTGATTGCTGAGGTAAAAAAAGCTTCTCCCAGCCAAGGTGTATTTAGGGAAGATTTTGACCCAGTGGCGATCGCTCAATCATATCAAGCAGGTGGGGCTAGTTGTCTATCTGTCTTGACCGATGTGAAATTTTTTCAAGGCGGCTTTGCAAATCTCTCCTTGGTGCGTCAGGCTGTAGATTTGCCCCTATTGTGCAAAGACTTTACTATCTATCCCTATCAAATTTATTTAGCCCGTCTGCACGGTGCAGATGCCGTTTTATTAATTGCTGCTATCCTCAACGACCAAGACTTACAGTACTATTTGAAAATTGCCAATAACCTGAAAATGGCGGTTTTAATCGAAGTTCATAATCTGGAAGAACTCGATCGCGTGTTAGCTTTAGATGGCGTGGCTTTAGTAGGTATCAATAATCGTAATTTAGAAGATTTTAGCGTTGACTTGCAAACCACCTGTCAGCTACTCTCTGCTAGAGGTCAACAATTAAAGGAAAAGAACATTCTGATCGTCAGTGAATCAGGACTGCACACACCAGAAGATTTAAGCATAGTGCAGCAAGCTGGAGCTAGCGCAGTTCTAATTGGCGAATCCTTAGTTAAACAACCAGATCCCCAACTAGCGATCGCTAATCTTTTCCGTAATCATAGATAGGAAGATGGGTAGGTGGGGAGACGCGGAGATGGGGAGATGGGGAGATGGGGAGATGGGAGAAGAAGAGAGGGGAGACAGGGAGAGGGGAGAGGGGAGAAATAAGAGTCTTTGTCTGTCCCCGCGTCCCCGTGTCCCCGTGTCTCTTTTCTCCGCGTCTCCGTGTCTCCTCTGCCCCCTGCCTCTCCCCATCCTGTGTAACAATCTGAAAAAGACAAAATCCTAGACCTAAAATCATAACTGCATGGAGCCAATTCCTCTACCTTCGCCCATTCATTACGAATTGATACTTCAACTACTAGAAAAACAAACCATGATTGCCACTGGTCAAAACCAAGATTTAAAAAATCAGGTTAATCAGTTAATCATTACTCTCAGAAAAGCAGCCGCACAACAAAAGCGACTAGAAGAAAGTTTTGCCAACTCCTCTGTAGCCTTTGAACACCGTTGGTCAATCAATCATCATGGAGAAAAAACAGTCACATCTGATTGATACTAACTGTCATTTTTGACAATCGGCAACTCAGCCTTTTTAGGTCAAGTTGCTTTGATTGTCACTCTGTAGACTTCTAGGGGATAGATTTGACAAGGAAAATTAAATTTTATAAAAGATTGTACTTACACTCCAATTTGTGAGATTCTAGATAAACGCTTTTGTAAAACTTATAGATGAATCGGCAATAAATTTGATGTTATCTACTTATTAGCCCGCAAAAATCACCAGAAACAGACTTACTGCTATTTTGTATCTTAAAAATTTTTCCAGGTTAAGTCGAAGCTCACTTGGTTGTGTGGCAAACTGCAAACCTCATCCCGTCGCAGGTGTCAGAATATCCTTCTGAACTGCTACCCTCTGCCTACTGTCTTCTTCAATTTATTGGATTTTTAGGAAAAAGATCATGAAAGATAAGCTGATGCTAATGATTCCTGGGCCTACCCCAGTACCAGAAGCTGCTTTACTGGCATTAGCCAAGCACCCAGTCGGCCATCGCACAAGTGAATTTAGTAACTTGATTGGGGAAGTGACAGAAAACCTCAAATGGTTACACCAAACCCAAAGCGATGTACTGATGATAACAGCTAGTGGGACAGGTGCAGCAGAAGCCGGAATTATCAATTTTCTTTCCCCAGGCGATCGCGTTTTAGTTGGTTCTAATGGTAAATTTGGTGAACGTTGGGTAGAAGTCGCCCAAGCCTTTGGTTTAAATGTCGAAGAAGTTAAGGCTGAATGGGGAAAACCCTTAGACACAGAAAAGTTTGCCGAAAAACTGCAAGCTGATAAAGAAAAGCAAATCAAAGCTGTAATTATTACCCATAGTGAAACTTCTACTGGTGTAATTAACGACTTAGAAACCATTAACCGCCATGTCAAAGAACATGGAGAAGCTTTAATTATTGTCGATGCCGTAACTAGCTTGGGTGCTGCTAATGTACCTGTGGATGCTTGGGGGTTAGATGTAGTTGCTTCCGGTTCCCAAAAAGGTTACATGATTCCCCCCGGTTTAGGATTTGTCTCTGTCAGTCCCAAAGCTTGGGAAGCTTATAAAACCGCCAAAATCCCCAAATACTATTTAGACTTAGGTAAGTATCGCAAATCATCTGCTAAAAACACCACTCCCTTTACCCCACCCGTAAATCTAATTGTGGCCTTACACACCACCTTGGGGATAATGAAAGAAGAGGGTTTAGAGTCAATTTTTGCTCGTCATGAACGCCACAAAAATGCCACCCGTGCAGCCGTCAGAGCTTTAAATTTACCTCTGTTTGCAGATGACAGTTATGCTAGTCCCGCTATCACAGCCGTAGCACCCCAAGCGATCGAAGCAGATAAAATTCGCTCATTAATGAAAAAGCGATTTGATATTGCTTTGGCTGGTGGTCAAGACCATTTAAGCAACAAAATTTTCCGTATTGGTCACTTGGGTTTTGTGAGCGATCGGGATATCCTTAGCTGCATCTCATCACTAGAAGTAGTGTTACCAGAACTAGGCCACGAAGGCTTTACCCCTGGTGCTGGTATTGCTGCTGCTGTTCAAGTGCTGAATCAGTAGGCAGGAGGCAGAAGGCAGGAGGAAGAGACGCGGGGACGCGGGGACGC
>DATGXQ010000447.1:0-25266 GCA_035298905.1 Nostocaceae cyanobacterium
AGTAATGAGGGAATGGGTTGACTAAATACTATTTCTACATCAACTTCCCACAGATTAATTACTCGATAATCTTGACGTGCGGTTAAACCTGCAAATTCTGATTCATAGCGGTTAGGAATTTCGGCTTCACTTTCTTTGAGAAGGTTAATTAATACTGGGTAGGTAGGTAAGTTATATTTTTCTTCTGCTAGTGCTGCATAAGCCCGCATCCGTTTTGGCATTTCAGGTTTATAACGTAATTGTAACTCATTTAAAACCAGAAATTCACCATATTGGGGACTTATGGCTTTAACTAATACGTCACTTTCCCGGCTGATCCATTGAAATTCTGAGTTGAGGACTTCTCCAGTAGTAATATCAGGAATTTGTGTTACCCATTTTACCCAATTTTCTGGGGCTAGGCTAATTAATTTTTTGGTACTAATATCGGCTGATTTTGTCATCCTACTTTATCTACAAATTACTAGGAATTGTTTTAAATTTATCAGCAGAACCCAAGGAATAATCTTCTAATTTAAAATCAGCAAAGGGCTTTTTCTCTAATCTATCTCTTAAGGCTTCATCAAGAAGTACACCTTCAGATTGTTTTTTGACACCAATAATAATTATACTTCTTTGATAGGCAGTTAAATCTTGATTGGCTTGACAATCTTTCCTCTGAAATTGTCCTAAATTTAATAAGCGATAACCTTTAACACTAGATGTATTACTAAATAGTTTTTTCCCTAAAAGTTGAATTTGTTTAGCACGTTCTAAAGCCCGGCTTTGTTCAACATTGACATCACCTTCACAAGAAGCTGTTCCCACTGAGATAATCTCGCTGGGGTTTTCCATAATTCTTTGGATTCCTTCTTGTTCTAAATTAGTTTTTAATGAATCTAGGTTGATAACTTGGTCATTATATTTAATTTGGAATGTGCTGCCTAATTGCCATTTGTATTCAATAGATAAAACAGCAATATTAAATTCTGCTACTCTGCCTTGACTATCTCTTCCTTCTTCATAGGGAAAATAATCAATCTGTCCTTTTCTTTCTGGGAGTTGTCCATAATTAGGAGGCACAACAGCAAATTTGTTATTTCTGGCTGCTAAGGCTAAACACCAGAGTAATCCTAATGATACTAATAATGCAGCAAACCAAGCCAAGAGGGGCATTTTTTCTGGTTGCTGCTGGGGAATAATAATACTTGATTCAGTAGTTACAGGTGCGGGTAATTGTTCAGTTTTTAAATGTCCGACTACGTTGACTGTGGCAGATGTATTTACTGTTAATTGTCGTTCAATTTCTCTTAATCGCTGTAAAAATTCTTGGGTGTTGGCTGGACGCTGATTTACTTCTGGTGACATCAACCAATCTATGAAATTTAATAATAAGGGTGAAACATGATTGGCATGATTTCGCCAGTGTAAAACATCTAGCCGGGGATCATATAAATCTCTAGGATGATAACCAGTGAGTAAAAATACAAAAGTACGTCCTAAAGCAAAAAAATCTGATTGGGGTACGGCTTGACCTCGCATTTGTTCTGGTGCGCTATAACCAGATGATACAATAGCTGTTACTCCACCATTATTCGCCAGATAGGTTCTAGTTATTTCTCTGGCTGTACCAAAATCAATTAATACTAATTGTCCATCTGGACGAATCATAATGTTAGATGGTTTAATATCTCGATGTAGATATTGTTGGCTATGAACTAGGGCTAAAATTTCTATTAGTTGTTTTAACCAAGCTATGGCTTGCTCTTGGGAAATGGGGCGATTTTGTTGTTGCCTCAGCCATTGCTCTAGGTCGGGGCCTTCTATTTTTTCCATGACGAGGCAATGTAGTAGTAAACCAGCCCTGGTTTGATATTGAAAATATCCTTCTTCTTTGGGTATACCTGGATGATTTAATTGTCCTAGTACGGTTACTTCTTGCTGAAATAATGCTACTGTTTTACTATCATTAGATAGTTCTTCTTTAAGGATTTTGAGAATTTTCGGTCTGTCTTGTTCGTAGGCTTCATAGACTTTGCTAAATCCAGTTTTATCACTTAATAACCTTAGCACTCGATAACGTCCAAGTAATTCTAATTGAGAACCACAACTTTGACAAAAGCGGTTTTCGTCGTTGTCGGGGTGGTTGGGTTGGGGGCAAACTGGATTAATGCAAAGACTCATAGGAAATTCAAAGTTAAAAATTCAAAGTTAAAAATTCAAAATTCAAAATTCAAAATCAGGCTGCTCAATTTTGTTCTGCAAGAAAAGATGCTACAGTCTGATTGAATGTTTCAGGATTGGTTAAAAAAGGCCAGTGATTACCGGGAACTTGACAGAAACGGGAGTTTTTTAGGTTGGTTTTGTAGGGTTGGATTTGCCAGTTTTGACGGTTTACGCCTTTTTCTGGCTGGATAAATAGGGTGGGAATATCAATAGGAGTGATGAAACCCGGTACTTCCATGACAGCTTCAAAAATCCCATTACGGGCGGCTATTGTGAATTTACTACCCCAGCTACCATCGGGTTTTTGTTCTATTCCGGCTTGGAAGACTTGCTGTTGTAGGGAAGTCCAATCTGTATATTGACCTAATTTGCGTATTTGCTGTTCTGCTTCTTCATAACTGGTAAATGGCCCCATACTTTTAAGAAAAGGCAGGACACGATACAACAGAGGGAAAGAGATTTTTAAGAAACTGGGCATTTGCCAGATAAAGATGGGGTCTACCAGAGTGATGCTTTTGAGGCGATCGCTATTTTGTCTGGCCCAGATCAGTGCTAGTTTACCACTCCATGAGTGACTGATGACATGAGCAGATGACCATCCCAGTTGATCCATGAGTGATTCTAAATCAGCGATCGCACTCTCAAAACTATAATCTTTTTCTGGTTTACTACTCTCACCATGACCACGCATATCCGGGGCAATTATATGGTAATCTGCTGCTAAATACTCTCCCAGACTAGACCACACTAAAGCATGGTCAGCCATACCATGTAATAACAGTAAAGGTTTCTTACCTTCTGGCCACTCCAGGTAAGAAATTGTTACATCTTTTTTAGTTAAGGTTTGACGTATAGGTATTATCATCGCAGATCCATCTTGAGAGAGATAGTTTTGCGTTTAATATAGTACTGCAAAAAAAAGCTTTAACTTTGAAAAATGCCCACTTATTAGCAGTTACCATAACTATTATTAAGGGATTGTACCAATTAACACTAAACAATACGCCAGATGAATGCCAAGATCAAAAAGAGGACTCTCCTGGGGTAATAAAAGTACTATGCCAGAACTACAACAATCGATCGCTCAACACTATCACGAACGTACTAAATACGACCCTGAAACCCTAGCTACAAAAAGTCCCAAGCTAGATTGGGCTAAACAGCCTGTACCATTTAAAGAATACAAAATTGGTTCTAGCATTGACCTCAAGCCCTATCTCCAAGAAACGTCTGCCCCCTTTGCTAATGACCCTGATGCCCTCTGGTGGTGGAGACTTTCTTTACTGCTATTTCGTAGCTACGGACTAACAGCTAGAATGCCTTCTATGGGTAGTGCTGTATATTTACGATCAGCCCCTAGTGCTGGTGGTCTGTACCCAGCAGAAGTTTATCTAGTCTCCCGTGGTACGCCATTATTACCACCCGGACTATACAACTACCAATGTCGCACTCATTCCCTAATGCATTATTGGGAAAGCGATGTTTGGTCAGCCTTACAAGCAGCTTGTTTCTGGCATCCTACCCTAGAAAATACCCAACTAGCCTTGATTACTACTGCGGTTTTTTATCGTTCTGCATGGCGTTATGAAGACAGGGCTTATCGCCGAATTTTTCTCGATACAGGGCATTTATTGGGTAATATCGAGTTAGCTGGAGCAATTACTGACTATCGCCCCCATTTAATTGGCGGTTTTGTGGATACAGCAATTAATGATTTACTCTACACTGATAGCACACAGGAAGGAACAACTGCCGTTTTAGCATTAGCTGACTTATTAGATATCCGGCAAAATTTACCAGTTGGACGCACTGCTTTACCTTCCGCCACGGAAACTAATTATCCCTATATTCCTGATGGTGAATTGTTGAATTATTTTCATCAACATACACAAATTTTACCTGGGACAACTGGCAAGTTAAATTTACCTACAGTACAACAGGAAAAGTCTTTAGAGGATAAATATAACTTTCCTTTTTGTCAAAAAACCTCCACTGCCACAACACCAATTCATTGGGGAGAAAAGTTAGCAGATTTAGATGCTACTATGTACAAACGCCGTTCTACCCGTGCTTACAGTGGTGATGATTTAACTTTGGATGAACTCAAAGCCTTACTTAATTTCACCTACCAATCACAACATTACATAGACCAAAATTTAGATCCTCATCCTGATTATTTTGATCTGAATTTAATACAAACTTTTATTGCTGTAAATGGTGTCAAAGGACTAGATGTAGGTTGTTACTATTATGCACCAAAAGCACAAGAATTAAGGCAAATTCGCTTTAAGAATTTCCGGCGAGAGTTGCATTTTCTCTGTTTAGGACAGGAATTAGGTAGGGATGCAGCCGCAGTATTGTTTCATACAGCAGATTTAAAATCAGCTATTGCCCAATATGGCGATCGCGTTTACCGTTATTTACACATGGATGCCGGTCATTTGGGACAAAAACTCAATCTAGCCGCTATTCGTCTCAATTTAGGTGTCAGTGGCATCGGTGGATTCTTTGACGACCAAGTAAACGAAGTCTTGGGTATTCCTCCTGATGAGGCTGTTATATATATTACTACACTGGGCAGACCAAGATAAGATGAAAGAGATGAGGGAGATGAGGAGAGACACGGTGTAAAGCCTCCGGCATAGCTGAGTCGCTTTTGCGACACGCTACGCGAAGGAGAGGGGTGAGGGCTGAGGGGAGAATTTACTTTGTCTTTCTTTCTCCGCGTCCCCGCGTCCCCGCGTCTCTTTACCCTGCACCCCTTGCCTTAAGCTTCCGGTTCTAAGTCTATACTGTAGAGTTTTTCACCTATCAAATTATGCAAACTCACAGTTAAAACTTGTGTTTTCCCGTCAATTTTTACAGTACCAAAAAATTGAAACCCAGCAGTAGGCGGGAGATTTTGCTTCATATCTGTAGGAATACTTTGAAACTTTACCTCCGGGCCAAAAGTATTATCTAACTTAGCAGGGCCAAAAGTGCCAGAATTTAATGGACCCGCTACAAATTCCCAAAAAGGTTTAAAATCCTGAAATTGGGCTTTATTGGGGTCATAATAATGAGCAGCAGCATAATGTACATCCGCCGTTAACCAAACTACGTTGCGGATATTATTCTGTTTAATAAAGCGGAATAAATCTACAAACTCTAATTCTCTACCCAAAGCTTGACCATCCCCATTAGCAGCATTTTCAAAATTACTTGCACCATCCTTCACTATTAAACCGATAGGCATATCACTAGCAATTATTTTCCAAGTCGCTGGGGAATTTTTTAATTTAGTCTTTAACCATCTCAGTTGTGTATTACCCAAAAAATCCGTTTCTTTACTAGCTACAGTTTGGTTATTCGGTGAATTTATCCCCCGATAACTACGTTCATCTAACATAAAAATTTCTAGTGATGAACCATAATTAAAAGAGCGGTAAATTAAAGGATTTTTCTGGTCAAAGCGCACAGGTGTATATTCTAAAAAAGCTTGTTTTGCTCTTTGTGCTAATAAATTAACATCCTTAACTGTGTAGCGTTGATCATCTAATATTTGCCCAGGATACCAATTATTTCTGACTTCGTGATCATCCCATTGTACTAATTGGGGAATTTGGGCATTAAAACGACGGACATTTTCATCTAACAAGTTGTAGATATAATTTCCGCGAAATTCTTTTAAAGTTTCTGCGACTTTGGACTTTTCTTCTGTGGTGATATTTTTCCAAATACTGCCGTCATCTAACTTGACTTCAGATGCAATCGGGTTATCAGCGTAAATATTATCACCAGAATGAATAAAAAAGTCAGGGTTTAGTCTACGGATAGATTCGTAAATTTTCATTCCTCCCCAGTCTTGGTTAATACCCCAACCTTGACCTGCGGTATCTCCTGACCAAGCAAAAAAGATATCTTTTCCTCTCCCTGCCGGTGCTGTGCGTAAATGACCAGTAACAGGGATACTATATATGTTATTATCAGCTAAGTCCTGAAAAGTCACACGGTAAAATATGTCTTGCCCTTTGGGCAAATTATTTAAATAAGTCCGGGCGGTAAAATCAGTATTTGCAGTAGCAACTGGCCCAACTATGCGGCGACTGTTACGGAAAGATTCGTTAGTAGCATATTCTACAATCATTTTGGACGGGCGGCTAGTCCGACTCCAAATTACCGCACTGTTACCGTTGATATCGCCGCTTGCTACACCATAGGGGATAGCCGGGCGCATTTTCTCAGATGTAATGATAGCCGGTGTTTGGGCAAAACTGGATTTTGACCAGGTATTTGCTGCTATAATGCTACCGCCGGTCATTGCTGCTTGAAGCAAAAATTGGCGACGCTTTAACCCTGGAGAAATATGTGGTTGCATAAACTTAAAGCTTGAATTTTCCAGTACCACCTACAATGTAAACCCAGCACTAAGTAAAAAGTAAAATGTTTGTAGCAAATTATAATTATTAACTGCTGATATCTTTATTGTTCCAATAAGAGCAACTTTATATTTGCTTTTGTCATCCTTCTAGAGGTAGAATTTTAATAAGACTTCCTCAGATTGTAAAAAAAGTAATAATCAATAGTTGATTCGTCTTAGTCACGCTTTGACAAGACTAAAAATTTTATGCTCTGGAATCAATAGAGTTTTATCAAGGTATTACTAGGGCTATAAAGTTAGATTTATGGTAAGAATTCAGGAGTCAGGAGTCAGAAGTCAGAATTTAGGAGTCAGCAATAGGAATACATTGTCAAATCAAGAATTTAAAGTATTGATATTGGGTGAAAATTACCACTCAAACTGCTGTCAGCTTTGTTCATTCTAGATTCTGAATTCTGAATCCTTACGATTTATGTCTATTTTAAGTGAAATCATTTAGCATTTTGAGACTAAATCTAGCTATTTTCTGATTTATTCTTTCTTAATTTTTTCAGTAATAAAAAATATGGTAATGATGTTATCTCATAATGAAAACCAACGGCTAAAAATCCTCTATCAATATCAAATACTCGATACACAACCGGAAACAGTTTTTGATGAATTAACACAATTAGCAGCAGACTTTTGTGAAACACCTGTGGCATTAATTACTTTAATTGATGACAGAAGGGAATGGATCAAATCAACAGTTGGTTTTACTATTACAGAATTTCCTCTCAATTTAGCTTTTGGTAGTTATACTATCCAGGAAAATGACATATTCATTATTAATGATACTTATCAAGACCAAAGGTTTGTCAATCATCCGTTAGTAATTTCTGAACCTTATTTTCGGTTTTATGCAGGAGTACCTTTAATTGATGCTAGTGGTTTTGCTTTAGGTTGTTTATCTGTGATGGATTTTGTGCCACGTAAACTAAATATTAAGGAACAAAAAGCTTTACAAGGTTTAGCCAAACAAGTAATGAGATGTTTAGATTTACATCGCCAGAATATTTTAGTGAATATTCAAGATGTAGCAGAGGATGAAAGAATCGAAATGATTCTCAGGGAAGATGAAGCTAGGTTTAATATCATTGCTCAAACAATTCCTGTCCCGTTGATAATTTCTCGTATATCCGATGGACTAATTTTATATGCTAATCAAGAATGTGAACGTACATTCTATTTATCACCAGAAAATTTAGTGAATCATTATACTTCTGAATTGTATTTTAATTATGATGAACATCAGAAGCTTTTGACTTGCTTTAGAGAGTATGGTGCAATTCATAATTATGAAATTCAACTCAACAGAGCAGATGGCAGTCATTTTTGGGCGATCGCTTCTTTGCGATATTTAAAATTTCACCAAGAATCTGCTATTTTAAAGGTATTTTATGATATTACTGAACGGAAGAATTCCGAAGCTAAATTACAAGAACAAAATGAATTTCTCCAGACCATATTTGAGAGTATTCCTTTAATGATTACTATTCATGATATCGATGGTAAACTGCAATGGGTAAACCCGCATTTAGAACAGACTCTTGGTTGGAGTCTCCAAGATTTCCAAACTCGTGATATTTGGGCTGAGTTGTATCCTCATTTTCAAGATCGTGAAGATGCAAAGAAATTTTTTCAGGATACACAAGCAATTTGGGGTGATTTTAGAACTCATTCACGAGATGGAAGAGTGGTAGATACATCTTGGACTAATATTAAACTCCCCAATGGTCAATGTGTAGGTATTGGGAAGAATATTACAGATCGTAAACAAACTGAGCAAGCTTTAAAGGCACAAATTGCCAGAGAGAAATTGATGGGAACTGTAGCCCAAAGGATTCGACAATCTCTGAATTTACAAGATATTCTCAATGCAACTGTCCAACAAGTACGGGATATACTCAAAGTCGATCGCGTGGTGGTTTATCAGTTTGCTCCTGATATGAGTGGAAAAATTGTTGCGGAATCAGTGGGAGAAAACTGGACGGTTTCTCTAAATGTAAAAATTGATGATACTTGTTTTCAGTCGGGTGGAGGACAGGATTATTATCAAGGAAGAAAACGCGCGATCGCTAATATTTACACTGCTGGTTTGAGTGAATGTCATCTCAACTTATTGGCTAGGTTTGAAGTTAAAGCTAATTTGGTAGTACCCATTATCTTAGAAGTCGGGAGTCAAGATTCTGGTTCCCGTCTTTGGGGTTTATTGTTAGCGCATCAATGTTCTGCACCCAGAGAATGGGAAGAACATCAGTTAGATTTACTTGATCATCTGACTGTACAAATAGCGATCGCCATTCAACAATCTAGCATTTTTCAGCAAGCTCAAACTGAACTAGAGCAAAGACAAAAAGCAGAAGTGGAATTAAGAAGTGCCTTAGCAGAAAAAGAAGTGCTACTCAAAGAAATTCATCACCGAGTTAAAAATAATTTACAAATTGTCTCTAGTTTATTGCAACTCCAAGCCCAAACCTTCCAAGACCCGGAAATAATTAAGGCATTGAGAGAAAGCCAAAACCGAATCGAATCTATTTCCCTGATTCACAAAAACCTCTACACCTCACCAAATATTGGACGGCTCAACGTAGCTGAATATATCAATAACTTAGCTGCCAGCCTACTGATATCCTATCAAATTATACCAGGGAGGATTGGTCTAGAAACAAACATTGATACCGTCAGTTTAGATGTAGATCAAGCGATCGCCTGTGGTCTAGTCATTAATGAATTGATATCAAACGCCCTTAAACATGCTTTTCCTGACGAGCGATCGGGTAAAATCAGTATTACTTTACGCAGTGACAATCAGCACATAGAAATGACAGTCCAAGATGATGGCATAGGTTTACCTAATGATTTAGATTGGAGAAACACGAACTCTTTAGGTCTCTCCTTAGTCTATGATTTAGTCACAGAGCAATTAGAGGGCAATATCACTGTAGAAGGCCATCAGGGAACTAAATTTAACATTGACTTTCCACAATTAACTTGGCACAAATAAACATCAAATGGGGCAAGCTAGAATTCTCATAGTTGAAGATGAAGTAATTGTGGCAAGAACTATTGCCAGCCAACTCAATCAACTAGGGTACATTGTTACAGGTACAGCTTCTTCTGGACAGGTGGCCATTACCAAGGCATCAGAAACCGCACCAGAGCTAGTACTAATGGATATTATTCTCAAAGGTCAAATGGACGGGATTACTGCTGCTGGTTACATTCGTGAGCAGTTAGATATCCCGGTCATTTTTTTGACTGCTTATGGAGATGAACAGACTTTAGAACGTGCCAAAATTACTCAGCCATTTGGTTATATTGTTAAACCTTTTACAATTAAAGATTTACGCATAGCTATAGAAATAGGTTTATTAAAACACCGCTTAGAGAAGGAATTACGGGAGAGTAGAGACAAATTAGCCACCCTGTTAAACTCGATGAATGATGCAGTAATTGCTACCAATGAACAGGGAATTATCACCTTTATCAATCCCGCAGCAGAAAAATTGACTGGTTGGCAACAATCGGAAGCACTAGGGAAAGATGCGGCCACAATTCTGCATCTAGTAGATGAAATCACAGAAACTATTTTAGAAAATCCTGTCACTAAGATACTACGGGAGCAAAAAGTTATTTATTTTGCTGAATTGACCACCTTAATTACTAAAGACGGCCACCGAGTACCAATTGGCAATAGTGTTGCACCCTTAAAAGGCAGACCCCATGAAATCAGTGGTGCAGTGATCGTGTTTTGGGATCTCAGTGAACGACGGCAAAAGGAATACCTAGAACAAGCCTTGAAAAAAGAGCAAGAACTGAATCGTCTCAAATCTTTGTTTATTTCCACCGTCTCTCATGAGTTCCGCAATCCCTTGACAGTCATTCAAACCGCAGTAGAACTGATTGAACTACAAGGGAATAATTTAACAGAAGCCAAACGCCATACCTATCTCACTAGAATTTACGGTGCTGTACAATCCATGGAAAAACTTATGGAAGATGTACTGTTTATGGGCCGAGCAGAAGCAGGCAAACTTACTTACAATCCCAGTTTGGTGAATCTAGAGCAGTTTTGTCGTGAGCTAGTGGAGGAATTCTCGACTATTGAAAGTAGCTATCATCAAATTGTGTTTAACTGCCACAGTCAGGAAACTGAGGCTGTAATGGATGAAAGATTGTTACATTACCTCTTCAGAAATTTACTCTCCAATGCAGTTAAATATTCTCCTGATGGCGGTAAAATTCGGTTTGACCTAACCTGTGATTTACAAGCCGGAGTAGCAATTTTCCAAATTCAAGACCAAGGCATTGGTATTCCTGAAACAGAGCAAAGCCAAATCTTTGATTCTTTCTATCGAGCTGCCAATGCTCAATCAATTCAGGGTAATGGTTTGGGGTTGGTGATTGTAAAAAGATGCGTTGATGCTCACCAGGGAGAAATTCAGGTAACAAGCAAAGAGGGTGATGGGACTACTTTTACAGTCACTTTGCCGTTGAATAGGTAAGGTATGGGGGCGTGGCGATCGCTATCAAGCGGATGTGTCGCCATCGCTCTAATTTAAGGTATAAAATCGGCATCCAGAACCTGAGCTAAAGAAAACGGTGATTGTTCGGGGAATAATTCTGAAGGAAGTTGATATTTTCTGAGAGTATCATTGCGAGCATCTGTGTAACAGTCTAGAAATACATCATTTAAAACAGATTTTAAACTGGGACTATCTTCCAGGGTATAAGCTATTTGTCGTCTTTGCTCAACAACAGTATTCCGCCAACCTCTAGCATTATCATCTTTTTCTTCTGTCCAGTATTGCAGTTTTAATAAATGTTCGATTAAGACTATTAAGCGAGTTTTTAGTTCTTTCTTTTCACTCCTTCCCATACTATCAATTTCTTCAATCAAATTCTCAATATCTAATTGTTCTAGTTTTCTTTCTCTCAGGAGTTTAACTGTAGTTTGTATCCATAGATAAAAATCTTGTTCATATAATGTTTTGTTGGTATCAGTGGTCAGCATAAAAATTTCTCCTGACTCAATAGAATATTGATTACATTATACAATTAATAAATATCAGCTATCTTATCCCATAACTAACACCATATTAGCGATCTGCTACGGTAAGAGCATTTTACCTCATTTTCAACAGAAAAGCGATCGTTCTTCCTTTATCCTCAACAAAAAGGCGATCGCTTGTCCTCTGTTACTTTTTGAGAAAACAGCAGTGCGATCGCCTCTGAGGGAAAGTTCCACTATTGGCTGTGTTTACAGAACAGTGATCGTTTGTTATCTATTACTTTTTAAGAAAAGGGTAATATTTGACTCAACACTAAAAGAAAGTTCAGCAAACTTTTATAAACCCATCATATTACCGATCAAAGGTAGACATTCTTTCAAAGCAGTTGATAATTGTCCGGTAGCAGTTACAACTGGAGTAAGTGCTTTTAGCGAATTTAGAGCAAACTTACAAACTTTCTGAATGCGATTCTCTGGCAATTTTTGGGCTTCTTCACCAATAGTTTCTAAGGCTTCTAAAGCATCTTTTTTTTGCTCATCTGTTAGGCTGGCTTCATCTTGAATCGCTTTTTGTAGTTGGGATATTAAATCGGCAAGATTAGCTGCTTCGGGTTGATTAGATTCTTTTAATTCTTGAACTGTATTGGTAATACTACCCTCAATATCACCAAGATTAAAAGTTGAGCCAGTCTGTTGGAGGCTGAAGTCACCCTTAACGTTAATGTTGCGGTTTTGATGTGATTCTACTGACATAAACTGTCCTTTCTTATCGACTAAATAAACTTTGTTTCCTTCACCATGAATAGAAATCTCATGACCAACACTAGCCATAAGTTGAGCAATATGACTTTCTAGTATACGCTCTAATGTGTAAATTCTTTCATTTTTAGCTGTGATTTCTAGCTGATGTTTACATTTTATTTTTGCAATCGCAATTTCGTAATTTTCAATTAAACTTTGATGAATTGTTTCTTTATTTACTCCCTCTGGAACTGCAATTTTAGCTACCCAAAAATTATCTCCCTTGTTTTCTATACTTTTTATTGATAAATCACCCTCATTATTATCAATTGCTGATTTAACTAATGAAAAAGCAAAAGCTTTCCAATTTAATCCTTTATCAAAAATTAAATCTACCGTATCTTTAACTTCTTGAATCCATTTGGAAAACTGTCCATTTTCAAAATAACCTGAATCTGGTTTCGGTTCATAAAAATTACCTTGGGAATCAGATTTGATAAAAATCATTTTACAATCTACATGATCAAAAATGGTTTCACTATTGAAATTCCACTCTTGAATACACACTCCAGTTAAAGAAGCATCTGTAAAGTCTGCTCCTAATACTTGAGTCCTTACTAGAGTAGCTCCTTCCATTTTCACACCTTGGAGATAAGCACCATTAAGATTCATATCAGTGTAGTCTTTCCTTCTGCCATTACGAGTTACACATAACTCACGCACAGATGGATTTTCTAGAATTGTTCCCTCTAGCCTTGCATAGTCGATTCCTACAACTCCTTCAAAATTTGTTTGAAAAACACTAGCGAATCTCAAATCTGTTTTTTCCAGCTTTGAATTTGAGAAATTAGCTCTGCTTAAGTCAGCTTTATAGAAAGATGTTCCTCCCCAAGAACTAAAGCTAATAGCTCTAGTTCGGATAATAGCTAGTTTTTCATTACCATTTAAAGCACTGTGAGCAACATAACCAGCCAGAATTTCTACTGCTCCGGCTGCTGTTATAGCCATAATTCCAGCCAAAACATCTTTAAATGCAATAGCAATGATGATTGAACCAATTAGTGAACCAAATCCAGCTATTAATATAGACCAGTTGCCAATAACAGCATAAATCCCTGCTCCTGTTGCTGCTCCGATACCACCAACAATTAAAATCAGAGCTATAGTTAATGCTCCCATACTAGCCCCAGCAAAAGCTCCAACACCAGCACCAGCTATCGCTATAGTTATAGCTACAGCACTAGCTAGTGCTACGTAACCATAAGTGCGAGTACTGAGAGCGAATACAGCAGTAATTACAAGAGCAATCGTAATTGTAGCATAACCTAAACTTCTAAAAAAGGATATAAAAAAGATACCGGCAGCGAACGCTGCTGTTAAACCAGCCACTCCTGCTAAAGCTATAGCTATAGCAATTAGTTTGAATTTCTGTTTTGGGCTAACACCTGCGATCACCCCTTGAAAATTAGCTCCTTCTAATATTGCTTCACTAAAATTACAACTACGAATATCAGCATAGCTAAAGTCTTGTCCTTTGAGATTTTTTCCCCTGTATGAACGACCTTTTAAATTTTTATCACCATTCATTTAGTGTGCTAGTAGTTTTATAATAGTAATTGAATGATTTATGATTGATTGGCTATCTTGAATTTATAGTGAAAAAGTATCAAGTTGATAAAATATAGATATTTGACGAAAGCTGAAAGCTTACGTATTGCTGATTAATTAGGTTTACTTATCACTATAATTACAAGAGAGTCAATTTTGTTATTTAGCTACAATTTAGTAAATTATTGTAGCTAAACCCCAAACTAAATTAAACTACAACCACTCTACAGTTCCATCTTCTTTAAGATTTCCTTTATATTTTATAACTGAAGATTCTCCCCACTGTACATAGTTGTTAGCCATACCCAATTTTACTAAAGTTTCTGGCCCAGCACTTTGAATAATACGTGCCAATCCATTAATAGCTCTATCAATATCCCGATCCTGGAAAGATTTCAAGAATTCAATTGTTTTCATGTCAAAGTTAAAATTATCGCGAATTCGCATTTGTAGTTCTAGTTCAATATTTGGACTTCCTTGGTCATTCACAATAAATTTTGCTTGAGTATTATACTGAAAATTACCCAACACACAATAAAAGTCTAAAGTATTTTTAGCATTTGTATCACCTTTTAACCAAGCATCTATATTGATAAGAGATAGTAAGTCTAGTCCTGGGCTAAAACCATAATTATCACCTTTAGCATCTACCTGTGGCTCAATCCAATAACTACCAGGCTTTATGCGTTTACCATCATTGTTTATTTTTTTCCAAGATTCTTCAATTATCTTTTTGGCTCTTTTCTGTCCTTCTTCATATCTATTCTTTAAATCATGTATATATTTGAGCATATCATCGACAGAAATATCTTTAATTACTTCACCCGGATCTTGAGTCTGTACTAGAAAATGCCTGAGATGCCTGTTTGCTCTAGGTAAATTTAGACCTTCAAAGAAATGCCATAGAGTATCTTCAAGAGTTTGTGCTGCGGACTTTATTAAAGAGCCTATTATTGGTGTTTCTAATGATCCTGACAATTCGCCAAAACCATATGAATCCGTCGGTCTCCAAGTTGAATCTGGTTTACCAACTTTCTCAAAGTCTAATTTATTCATCTTTGAAAATCCTCTCAATGGATCGTTGGAAGTTTTTAAATCAATTTCCGTAGGATCTTGAAAGTTCTTGCTAATATTTTGGTTATTAGTTGGCAATTCATGACTACCAGAACTACCAGAATTTACGCCCAAAGCACTCAAAGGATCTACCTTAGTTTTTCCATCAGGTAAAGTCACATGAACGTGAGTATGCCGACCTGTAGAATTACCAGTGCTACCTTCATTACCAAGATAAGTTCCGGCTGCAATTTTTTGTCCAACTTTTAAGGCTGGATTGAAGTTAGCAAAATGGACATAGTAAAAATATCTTTTTAGCTCTGTATTCCAAATTTTGACAAAGTTACCACCGTATTGATCCTTACCAATAAATTTAACTTCACCACCTGTCAAAGCATAAACTTTGTAAGGAACTGAACCCTGATTGACAGAATCAATTGCATTATGACGATAATTAGGATACTGAGTTATTACACCAGGACTACCGCCATACAAACGTTTTAAGTAGTCGGAATAATTAGTAATTGGTTGATTATTATTAACACCTGAACTACCATTGCTACCACCTGAATTACTACTACCACCAGGAGTTTGAGATCCAGGTAATCCTTCTGGGTTGCCATAAATGTAGGCACTGGGAACCCAATAATTTGTTCCTTTGATTCTAAACCAACGATTATCAGGATTACCTAATTGATAATCTTTAACTGTATCTCCATAAGCCCAAGCATCAAAATCTAGCCATTTGCCATAGGGTTCAGCTTTACCACTCTTATCATTCAAACTCGGACTATTACGTAAAGCTACACCAATACCAGGCATTACCCAACCCCTAAAATTCTTGAGATTGAGATTATTACTGGGTTTAGGAGTAGGTGTAGGTTGAGATGGTGTACCACTACCGTTGCGGTAGGCTGTGGCTTTACTACCATTCCAAATGATGTAGCCGTTAGCGAAATACTGAATAACTGTACCGTTTCCTTGGCCTATTTCCGCACTCTTAGGTGCACCCAGCCAGCCGTTTAAACCTCCTGTATTTAAGTAAGTCTGACGAATACCGCCGAAAATTGGGAATGTTCCATACTGACTGCTGACTATTGAACCACGTTCAAACAGCTGGTAGCTTACACCATTGGAATGATTGATTACTCCTGATGTGGGATTGCCCAAAGTACCCCGATAATTCTCGTATACAGGGTAAAAATTACCGCTAACTGTATAACCATTGATAGTGGTAGAAGTGGGAGGAGGTGCTACTGGCTGATTATTCATTTCTGTACGAGTAGGACCATTACCAAAGACAATGCGTCCGTTCTCAAAGTTCTGAACAATCACACCATTACCAACACCAATTTCTCCACTTGTGGGAAAGCCTAAACGACCATTTTGTCCACCTTCATTATTAAGATAGTGGCTACCGATTCCACCAAATACCGGGAAAATACCCCTACCTGACTGAAGAATCGCTCCACCTTGGAAATCTTGCTTTTGTCCTCCATTGGTTGAATAGCGGTCAGATGTGGGATATTGTAAAATGCCGTTCGCACCACCTGTATCTAAGAATTTATTCCAGAAGTCACCACCAACCCAGTAAGAGTTATCATTGGCGTTGGATTTCATAATCGCGCCTTGAGAATCAGAACCACCGGAAAAGTCCTGAGTATAGCCATTTTCCCAACGATGGACATTATTTGTGGGTGAACCTAAGACAGACGAGCCACCATTGCGGTTAAAGGTATTGATATAAGTTTGATGAGTAGCACCGCCATCATAACCAACAGTATTGTTTAAATTTGGTTGTGGTTGGGAAGGTGGTGGTGGTAGTGGAGTAGAACCAGGTGCATTACCATCAATAATGGCACTGGCTACCCAATTATTTGTACCCGCTATGCGATACCAACGCTCATCCGGTGTTCCTAAAACAATATCGGTAATCCTTTCGCCATAAGTCCATCCATCAAAGTCAACTCTGGCGTTATACCCTAATCCACCTACTCTAGAATAACCAGTACCAGGACCAGAGCGAATATTAGCCCCAATTGTTGACATAACTCGGCCATTAAACCATGTAGGCCAAACTTCAACCGCTCTTTCTGTGGGTGTAACTTGTCCTTCTCCTCCCCAAGTTGTGGGTGTGAGGAAAGATTCTGGATTGTAAATTTCAGGTGTGGTATTTTTAGCTTGCTCAACTGCGGCATCAATATCTAATAAACCAGCACCAGTCTCTCTATCCCATCCTGGCGTATTGATATCTGTTGCGGTAGCTTTCAAAATATCAATTACTTGGCGATAACTTAACTGGGGATTTGCTGCCCATACTTGGGATGCTGCACCAGTGACTTCAGCCGCAGCGACAGAAGTTCCCGCCATTGTCCCTACACTATTACCTGCTGTAGATAAAATGGGATTTTCTATTGTGCCACCATTAGCTAAGATATCTAAACCTTCACCATAATTGGAATAATCAGCTCGATTTTCTCCGTCAGATGCACCAACGGTAATAATATTGTCAAACTCTTGGGAAGCTTGACCTAAAACCGACATTACACCACCATCATTCCCAGCAGCAGCAACAATCAGTACATGATTTTGTCTGGCATATTCTAGGGCTTCTCGTTCTTGGGGTGTAAATTCATAGCGAGTTGTTACGCTACTATCAGGGTTTTGTTGGGTGAGGTCAAGACTGAGATTAACTACTGCTGTTGGTTGTCCAGAGGCTTTAAATTCATCTACAAATTCTTTGAGAGATTCAGCCCATTTACCTGAACCAATAGCACGACCTAACCAAAGTGGTGCTTGGTTATTAATCCCATCAATACCAATGTCGTTACCTTCTGTTGCAGCGATGATCCCTAAAACATGAGTACCATGTTCGCTACCTTCACTATCTGCTAGTAAAGGGTTATTGTCATTATCAATCCTATCTCTTCCCAATTTCACACGACTATAATCAATATCTGGATTATTGCCATTAAAACCAGTATCAATTACTCCAATCAAAGGTTGATCTGACTTGGGGAAGTTAAATCTGGGAAGTGTTTCTGTGCTTGGTGGATCAAAGGGTAATATCGGTCCAGTTACATTCGGATCAATAGGAATATTAGGGTTAATAGGTATTACAGGATAATCAATTGGATTAGTAGGAACAGTGGGAATACTAGGATTAGGATTAAAAGTAGATGGATCTACGGGACAACTTAAACCAGAATTTATTGGTGTATTAACAGATAGTTGAGTTAATTGGGCATTAGGCAATTGTAGATTCTGAAGATTTTGGTTTTTAAGAGCATCAATTATAGTCTGAAGGTTAAATGAATAGTTACTGTTTGTGGGGCTGACCGCTTCTAATCCTCCCCCATTTAGAGATGAAAATAAATATTCAGTAACTTGTTCTTCCGTTGTTGGAATATTGGCTATATCGGTAAATAATAAGCTAGATGAACTATCGTCATGATTCACCAAGGTACTGGGTGTGATCATCTCATCTAAAATAAAGCTCTGACCTTGCCAAACCTTTTGATTCTCAGGTTTCTGAGACTTTTTCTGACCAAATCCAAACCACTTCATAGTTATTCTTTTCCCTACGTAGATGTTGCTAGTCACTGTGTCAATTTTGGCTGAATTATCAAGCACATTTAACTTAGATGCTCAGTAATTCTTTGTTGGGGATCAATTATTTCAAAAGCAAAATAAGAACTATGGTTATTTTGATTCAGTTCCGCTTCTACAGGAATTTCACTTGATTCAATAAATGCTATTTTTCTTGATGCTACAGATGATGATACGGGGATAATTGATGTATTGTTACGTAAGCGATCGCTCTTCCTTTTTCCTCGCTGTCTGAGAAATACACCAGCACTTAAAAAACTAACAGCTATAATCCCTAATTCAGAATAAGGTTCTGGTACAGATTTAGCTGGCTCATTAGTAGGAAAAGGGGCATTTGGATCACTATTTGGATCACTATTTTGTGTGTCTCCCGGATTGTTATTTTCACAAGGCTGAGAATTAGACTGAGAGGATAAATTTACTGCAAAAGCTGGAATTGTATTAAATGTTAACAGTGTAAAGATTGTCATAAGTAGAGCTTTACTGATGATGTTCATCTGAATATTCCTTAGTTGCCAATTTTTCATAATTTCCCTCTTGTATCAAAACTATTTTGCTGAAAATTTGACACTTGTTTTAGTTTAAATATGGCTGCCATAAACTCCAAATCCAGAGGAGCAAGCGACCAAAAACCCAAACAATATAAATTAAACTTACCGGAGCGTAAATTGCTAGAATAAAAGCATCTTGAGATGTTTCTGGGCTTGTTTTTCTATGCCATAAATCAGAATAAAATTGAAATGCTCTTTGCCTTAAATGGTTAATTCCTGTGAGTGCTTCTAATATGTAATAACCATCGAATTTATATAGGGGATTAAGATTGAGTGCTAGGGTAAATTGGGCAGCTACCATCAGTAAATAGCTGGTTGTATATAACCAACTGCCACGTAATGATACACTCCATATAATTAGAGCGATCGCCCAAATTACTACTTGACAAATTACTCCGGCTGCTATTACTAAAGCTCTTTGTTTACGTTTCACTAAACCGTAAGCATCAGTGCTATTAGTATAAGCTCCTGGCAGAAAGCAAATAAACATTAACCCCATTTCTAAAATGCTGCCTTGATAATGCTTTAAGGTGAAAGCATGACCTAGTTCATGGATAGATATAACTACCATCATTAATAAAGCAAAAGGAAATATTAGATTAGATCCATAACTACTCCAAATTTGTTGACCTACTGTATTAATTTCACCTTGTCTAGATATACCAATAGCCACAGCAAAAGCTACAATTGAACAAAGTAAAAAGCCAAAATATGATGTAAAAATAAACCGAATCTTATCAATATGAACAGTTAGCCATTTGTCAGGATTGAATAATCGGAATTTGAAAAATAGTAATTGTGATGGACTAAATCTTTTTTTAGGCTTGGCTGGTTCAGTCCCTTCTAAAAAGCCTTTAAATGCTAATATTTGTACTAAATATTGTAAGTATTCTGGGCTAACCTGAAATTGAGTAGCTATAGTATCTAAAGGAAGTTTATCTAGTTGTAAGATTAACTTTTTATCAGAATTACTGATTTGTATATAGGATATATTGTCTGAGTGTTGTAGACGTAATAACCAATATCCATCGGGATTCCATATCCACTTCGCTGCTGACTTAAGATGATATAATTTTGCATTGATATGAGTTTGTGAGCTATTTTTACTATTATCATTTTTAACTTGTTTGGGTACTGCCAACACTCCTAAATTTATGAGTTTTTCAATTAAAATAAAAACCAAATCAGGGCTAACTTCTGCCCCAAACTTTTGGTGACACTGTTCGTTTATTTGTTGGACTGTAAACTTGCCTATAAAATACTGTAGTGCATAACCTTCAATGACGGAAAATGAATGTTTATCATTTGTTTGTTTTGCTTGTAGAATTACTTGCTCTGATTCTGGTATAGAAATTATATCCCAATGTATTGATAAGTTGGGACAAATCCAATTTTGAGATTCTGCTTGGTTGAAATTGGTGCTTCCTTCTTGTTGCATATTCTAAATATTGCAAGAGTGAATAACTCTTTTTGCCTATTAATTTACAAAAAGTATCTTCAACTGCTATTGTTTAGTTTATTCCCCTACTGTAAAGAAAATGATATTTGCAATGATAAATAGTCTTTTGGGATTTCAAAAGACTATCCATAGCAACTTAGCTAATGTAATTAATTTAGCTAGTAATTTTATTTGGCAAATTATTATCTATTGTTTTATACCGATTTCTTTAATTTTTGCTGTAGACAAATGTCCGCCCCTAGAGTGTTAGAACATTCTGGCGTTGAGCATTTATAACAAGATTAGAGAAAATCAGAGAAAAACGGTATTAGTGATTTTTGACTCCAGGTTAAGAGTGTTGATTTGTAGGTATAAAACGGGAACCAAACCAAATGTTTGGCTTAATTATTTTTTTGTACTGAGTTGTGGTAATCATAACATGGAACTTTATGTAATACCTGCTTTTAACATGTATAGTGCTATATTAAAAACTTATATTAACATTACCTAATATATATTCTCTTCTTATCTACAGCAAAAAGGCACTGTCTAGCTGACTGTAAAATCAACTAGATTTTGTACCTTATACTACCAACCTGTCTCGCTACTCTTCCTGACGCACTACCCCGCGCACAACCGGCTTAATGTCTCCGTTAGAAAATGGATCTGTGCCGCCTGTCCAGTTAAAATCACTGATGCGGATGCTAAAACCGCCAAATTCTAGGACGGGGTTGTAACGTAAGGTGATACCATAGGTACGACGACTGTATTCTAAGATGTAGTCGGTGCTGCTGGCTTGTCCTGTGTCTAGGTTAACTGAGGTTTGAAAACCAAGGCGTAAGGGGCCATAGAGTTGCTGAGTAATGCCACCACTTAATACTTTATTATCTACTGTGCGATCGAATAAAAAGGGAGATAAACCGTTGTTGATCCCTTGGGAGTAACTGATATTAAAGGCTGTGTAATCTAGAAATGGGCGGGAAAAGTTGCCAATTTGCCCTAATAGGCCGATCGTACCAGTTAATGTACTTTGATTGTCGCCATTGCTGTAATAACTGGTAGTACCTGTTAAGCCGCCGATCGCTTGCAAGTAGGGGACAACTGGATTAGGTGTATATTTTAATCCTTGTTCGGCGGTGGGTGGTAGTGGTTTTCCTCGCCATAATAGTATCCCAGTGCTGAGAGCGGCACTACCTTGTAAACGACCAAGGGAAATGCGATCGTTTGTGCGGACGGCTGGGAGTAAGTCTAGGCGATCGGTGTTAGCATCGATATATTGTGCGCCTGCTTGGTAGCTAAGATTAATGCCGCTTTTGCCTAATGGGATAACAGGGGAGGTAATAATTCCCCCAATACTACTTTGTACTGTTTGGAAACCTAGCGTACCATTGTAGAGGCGATCGCGGTAACTATATTCTAAATTTAAAGTATGGGGGTTAACATCTCCTAAAGTCTGACGTAACCTGAGACTAGCTTTTAAATTCTCTTCTAGCTGATCAAAGTCGAGGCTAGTTAACTCTCCTCTCCCTTCTAATACAGTTTTTGGACTGAATGTAGCATTTAATTTAGTTGTTACGCCGAATAAATCAGCACCATTGCCACCACTTTCTAGAGATTTTTGTACAAAAAATTGGGGTGTCACTGTCAAACTAAAATTATCTCTATTAATCGGCTTAAAGCCCCGTTCAATATATAAACCCCCCCGCTTATTGTTATCAAATCCTACAGAAACAATAGCTGGTGTAACTTCCCTTTCTCGACGGTCAATTTTTTGATTATCTACAGGAATCGGTAAAATTATATTTTGGTCAAGGACTAATCTTTGCTTCTGGGTAGTAATCCGGTCAATCAGGGGAGCTTCCCGTGTTAAAGTTACCTTAGCGGCTCTTAGTTCTAATTCTGGTGGAGAAAAGGGATCATTAGTAATCCGCGCATTCTTTGCTTCCCAACCACGGGGATAAAAATCAATAGTTTCCGCTTCAAATCTCAGCCTTCTGACTTCACCCCCTCCCTTTGGTGGTGGGACGTTACTAGCATCGGCTTGTCCACTCACATTAAATTCTATACCGCCGGGACTGCCAACATTACTTATGGGTTGATTAGCGCGGATGCGATCGCTCGGTGGACGACTGGGTACACCCCCAGATGTAATATCAGTAGGTAAAAAGGCAAAATCTGTGGATGTGGTGGGGATAAATATTTCCCCTCTCCCTCTGGTTAATTCTCCACTATCCTGAACGAAATTATAAGTAAAACGTTCTCCCCTTAATACCTGATTTCCTCTGGTTAAGGCAACGTTTCCTTCTCCCACCGCCACTAAATTTTCTAGATTCACTTGTAGGCGATCGGCATCTACTAGCGCACCATCAAAGCGCACCAGCACATTTCCTTCTGCCGTAACAATCCGCCTTTTCTCATCATACTCTTGGCGATCGGCAATGACTTCTACTACTCGCTCTCTAACTGGTGTTTTCTGTGGGGGTGGAGTGAAAGCTGGGGAAAATTCTACTGGTTCTTGCGAGTTGCGTTGCTTAAACTCGATCGTATTTTTTACTGGTAAATTAATAGTTGGGATGTTGCCATCAGAGGCAGAAAGATTAATATTCTCCCCTGACTTTTGAATCTTAATCTGGCTTGGTTCTAAAATGGGATCTAACTTTTCTGCTTTTACCTGCTTTTGAGTGTCTACCTCAGAACTAGTAAAGTTAGGATAACCTACAGACAACGGCTCACCCAAAAGCTCCGCACTCCTAGAAACATTCTCACTCGAAAATTCTGGTGGTGTCGTTTCTGGTAAAGAAGCACTCTGGCTCGTCTTAATCGCAGTTGACAGAGGTTGAGAATTAGCAAACTGCTGCACCTCAGCTTTAGCCTCTATCACCACAGCAGAAGTTTGGGTATTTTCTATCTTTACAGGTTGGACAATTGGAGGAAGATCAGGTGGCAGAACTGGATGAAGCATATTTTCAGGCAACCAAGCTAACCGATAGGCAGACAACAGCCGGAAGGATGAATCACACATAATGCCTTCCGACTTTAGCTTTCTGCCTATTTGCAGTCAGCCGCCAAGAGAAGGACACTGTTTGATATTTCCAGTTGATATTTCCAGATTGTAGTCCAGTGTCCGTAAAATTTATTGTCTTTTGCCTTCCAGCAGTCGCAGATAAATTATCTTCCTATTCTAAATCCCGACGACCAGGGTTACGAGCTGGGTCATTAGATAAGAATCCAAATACAAAGATGGAAACAAAGAAAGCAACCACAATATAAACGGCGATTTTTAAAGTCAACATAGATACAGCTCCCAGGAGATGAGAAAAAGGTAGCTACTTTATCTTACCGGGAATCGTCACTTTTTGGAGGAGAGGTACAGAGGAGCAGGGAGCAGGGGGCAGGGGGGCAAATAATCTTCTTTAATTATTACCCCATTATCCTATACCCCAACTACTTACTAGAACTAACGGATGCTGAAAACTTTACCACTTCTGGAGTCAGGCGGTTTTTGATTACTCGTGCAGGTATTCCCACAGCTACCGAATAGGGAGGAATATCTTTAGTGACTACTGCCCCTGCACCAATCACACTACCTTTGCCAATAGTTACTCCATCGATAACAGTTACCCCATGTCCTAGCCAGCAGTCATCCTCAATGGTAATTCCTTTGCGTGTCACTCCTTGGTGTTTGATTAGTGTATGTGGATCACTAAACTGATGGTTATTGGCAAAGATACCTGAGTGGGCTGCAATCATACAATGTTTACCAATCTTCACATTTCCAGGGCCAGTTATACAGACGTTGGGGCCAATAAAGGTTTCATCGTCAATGTGGATGTGTGTATCTTCTAAACAGCCTATATCTACATTACGCTCGATCGCTACTCGATTTCCCACACAAATCCGATTGTTGGGGTGTCCTTTGCCGTCTAAACGCACACCTCGAAATATATAAGCTCCATGGCCAATTTCAATACAGTTTGTACTGATTAGTTCCACACCATCTTGAATAAAAACTTGTTTACCCAAATGACCAAACATACTCCGGTATACCAAGTTCCGTATCTGAGGCCCTAAACCTAGTGTGGGAATACCTCCCAAAAAAGTAGTCAATAAAATTTCTTGTAAACGCTGGAATTTGACTAAATATTGCTGGTTGTTCATGGCTACAGAAATCTCAAATAAATTACTTTCTGACAAGACAGAAATTGTTTAGTCTTGTATCTTTGCTGTGATTATGTCTACTGTTTTTGCTACTACTTAAATCACAAATTCCTGGTTGATGGCAGTTACAGCAGGGAACAGGGAACTCTTAACAGGAAGGTTGAAAGTCTCTTGGTACATGGCTTTGTTTTTAAAATTTGTACCTCATTTACCTGAAATCTGCTGTATTTATCTACTAGCCATATAGGAAACAAATTTTTTGGTATGGCATAGGATAATTTCTCCAACTTCAGTTTAGAAAATTGGGTACTTTGCACAGACCTAGTTTTTAGTTCTCAGCAAGAAAATTGTAAGAATTCAGGAGTCAGGAGCCAGGAGCCAGAATAGTTACCAAAAGAGGAATCGATAGTAGTGATATTTGGAGAATCTCAGTCAGCTTGACTCTTAAAGTCTTTTTAATTCTGAATTCTGAATTCTGAATTCTGAATCC
>DATGXQ010000448.1:0-20908 GCA_035298905.1 Nostocaceae cyanobacterium
AGGGACACCACCAGCTATGGTGCTTTTACCAGAAATTCTCCGCCGTCTGCGCGAAATGAACGCCATGATGCAGCAGCAGACAGCAGAATTTCCCGATGATCATATCCTGTTGGTGAATACCAATCACCCATTAATTCAAAACCTGACAAATCTTAATCAAGGTAGTATCATCCAAGCTGATGGCTCAGTAACTACCAGCCCCTTAGTAAACATGATTTGTCAGCATGTCTATGATTTAGCACTCATGTCTCAAAAAGGCTTTGATGGTGAAGGAATGAAAGCCTTTGTAGAAAGGTCAAATGAGGTACTAACCAAGCTGACAGAACAAGCCAGTAAATAGGAACAGGTGAAAGGTCATTTGTGTCAACTTCACGAAAAATGGGCGGTTAGAAACCGCGTCTACACAGGCAAGACGCGTAGCGGCTTCCCGTAGGGAAGGCCACCTGCGTGGGTTTCAAAACCTTGATTTTTAATTAGTCCGCGTAGGCGGACTTGGCCTGTGTAGCCGCGAATTCTATTCGTTAGGTCTTTAAGTTTACACTGGTGGCGAAAAGTGACTGGGAACAAAAAATAATTCTTCACCCAATCACCGATCGCCAATCACCAATCGCCTAGAATAGAAAGGTTGTACGGAAAAAAACTCAGAAAGAACAGCTATGTCTCGTCGTTGTGAATTAACAGGCAAAAAAGCCAATAACGCTTTTGCTATTTCTCACTCCCACCGTCGCACCAAGCGTTTGCAACATGCTAACCTGCAAACAAAGCGGGTTTGGTGGGCAGGTGGTAATCGTTGGGTCAAACTGAAACTCTCCACAAAAGCCATCAAAACCTTAGAAACTAAAGGGTTAGAAGCTATGGCTAAAGAAGCTGGTATTAACTTAAACCATTTCTAACACTTCTAGTCCTCAGACTTTTCTCTACCAAGATGGGATCATCTCTGGTAACTAAAACCTCCTCACACACTGGGGGGGTTTTTGCTTGTCTGCATAAATTTTGTACTGAAATTGATATGTTTTTTGTGACTAATGGGTAGGATAAGCCTAGTCTGTATAAAGACAACTTTACAAAGTTGGATGCAGGTAGTAAACATCTAAGGAATTCTACTGAGGAACTATGCTAAAATAAATTTAAGTCCATGAAGCTTAATCAGAAATTAAAAATCAGTATTTTCCAGATGAAATGTAAAGTTTAGGCGATGTTATAACTTAGTTGAGCTTGCTAGGTTTTGTAGCTGATTACTTTTAAAATTCATAAACCATTAAACCTAAATTACTCAATGCCTGGAAAACAAATTTGCAGGCAAATTGTTAGTTTATAAAGCTAAAAATTTCCGCATTAAACAACTTGACAGGGAAGCAGCTATGTCTCGGAAAAGTCAGCACCTTAAGGCAATAACAAAAAGATGTCAAAGGGTAGGAAAAAAAGTTTTATCTGCCATTAATAAGCAGATAATTTGGCTATTGCGGACTATTTCTGGTACTCATAAACGAAGAGAAACTAGCAACGCCGGTTTTGTGTTGCCAACAGTGGTAATGGTATCAATAGTAGTCATTTTGCTGAGTGCTGCCGTCCTGTTTAGGTCGTTTGAAAGGTCTAAAAATGCTAGTAATGTCCGGGTGAGTGAAGTAGTATTACAAGCAGCCTCGCCAGCTTTAGAAAGAGCAAAAGCTAAAATTAGCGAACTGTTTACTGACCCAACTTTACCTCGTGCTGTACCTTCCAATACTACTCTTTACAACACTTTAACTACTAAATTAAAAGCCTATACATTGGGTGATGAAACTCCAGTAGTGCTGGCGTATGATATAGATAAAAACAACAGTATCGACGCAAAAAACCCAGATGTAGAAAAAAGAGAAACACTCCAAACTGCTTGGAAGTTCCCCGTTGATACCAATAATAACCGTAAGTTTGATAGCTATATTATTTACGGTATTTACTTCCGTAATGCTCCACAGTCTGCTCCTAGAGCAAGAAGTCCATTAGATGCCCGTACTCCACCGATGTTATTAGGACAAGCAGGTAACAACTGCGATACATCAGGTGATACTAGTGCCAGCTTAGTGGGTAGTTCTGGTTGGTATAAGATCCCAAGCGGAGAATTAAAGAAAAGCTTTTTCGTCTATGCTGCCACAGTACCAATTACTGATAAAGGTACTTTAGGTGATAGTTATGAAAAATATGAAGGTAATCGGGGTTTTGCTGCCATAGAAATGCAGCAGGATGTAAGCCAAATACCCATTACCAATAATGCTGTAGTTTACGAAGACGACTTAGATATTACGCCTGGTCCTACATTCCGATTGAATGGACGGATAGTGACCAACAGTAATTTATTTACTGGTAAAAATGATAAGGACATTACATTATTTCAAGTTAGTAGTCCTAACTCCTGTTATTACGAACGAGAAAATAGCAAAATCGTTGTTGGGGGTAATGTTGCAACCAATACAACAATTAGTAGTAGTGAAAGAGGCGGGACTCGAATAGATTTATACAAAGAAAACTCCACACCTACTACAAATCAATCTTTAACTACTACCAATAAAACTACATCAAATATCCCAAATGAAATCGCATATAACAGTCAGGCTTATGCTGAACGCATTAATTTATTGGTAGAAGCTCAATTCGCTAAGGCCGATTCTAGTGATCCTCAAGAGGTTAAAGATAATATTCAAAAGCGGCTGCTTAGTGACCCCAATTTGGATCAAAGAAAGGTACGCAAAGACGAATTGAAAATTTACTTTCGCAAACGTACCAGACGAGTACCATTTAAAGAAGTACCTTATGGCGATTCTGCCATTGGAAGTTTTACTATAGCCAATGTTTTGGAAGGTAGTGGTAATAGCTTACGTCCACCAGATGCCTGGATCTATCCCACAGATACCAATACAAAACTCACACTAAATAAAGCGCAGCTACCGGCTAAAGATCCAGATGAAGTAGATAACCCTCCGGTAACAGAAGTGGAGTTAGGCGATCGCATTGTCGTTGGGAACAATCTACCCGAACTGAAATGGGATAATACCAAAGAAGAATTTGTGGGAGAAAAAGACCCAGAAGATATTACTGGTACTACCTGGACAGGCAGCTCCAAAACCCGCACTCGCACTACTCGCGTTAGACAGATAGCCGATTTGGGTGTGACTGAACGAGATGGTTTTTGGGAAAATGCCGCAGCCTCACCCCGTTTTAATGAACTAGATGTAGTAGGTGGACTACGCATAGTTACAGGTGCAGGTGTTTATAGTCCTCTGGGTTCAGGTTTTACAGATAATCTTAATAATCTGCGTCCGTCCATACCAGTACCAAATGACCCCAGTACAAATGACACTGACCCCAATACACAAGATGTCAATGAGGATCAGTTTCCCCAGGAATTTGTAGTCTGGCCTGACACTATGCCTATGCTCATACCAAATCCTAATGATCCTTTGAATCCGAGTCAGGCAAAACGTGGTGACTTGGTTATGCGGGCAACAGCAGTCTATCACTATAATGCTGATCCCTACGACCCAAACAACGGAGACAACGAGCAAAAGCCGATCGCCTGTGTCAGCAGTTATTATGATTCAACCGACAAGGAAACAGCTAGAAATCAATCTGGGCTACCTGATGTTAGCGGTGAGGTAATAGGAGGATTACCAAGTAAAGCCAGATCCAACAACGGTGTAGTTTACGCAGCCCCTACAACTACTGCTACTGGGATAGCTAGAGGTCAGACAGTAGATACTAACGGTCTTTTCACTGTATCTACTACCGCTAATGATGTAAGTAATAGTGGAGTAAGTCTAATAGAACGTTTAAAATACCAGGCTAACCTAGTATTTCCTAATGGTCGTCTTGTCAATCCCCTGTTACGGCAAGCACTTCTCAAACCAACGGCAGATAAACTCACACTATCGGAGCAATCAGCTCTGGATGCAACAATCTGTGCAATCCAAATTGCTGACGGTAGTCTGAGTACAAACACTGTTATTCCTCATGGTGCAATTAAAGAAACAGCATTTCTGGATGCTAGACAAATTAAAGCCATAGATAAAGGCAACACCCTCACAGGAAACTACGACTTGGAAGTAGAACAGCGTCAACCCCTAGAAATTCGAGCCACTGTTATAGATTTAGACAAACTTCGCAAACAATCAATAACAGGTACATGGAGTAATGAGTATCTGTTACCCAATAGTGGGATTATCTATGCTGCTCGTGATGATGCCCAAAAAGATCGCAGTGCCAACAGTGATGAAGTCAGTGCTAGTGACTACAGAATCGACCCAGAACGCCGCCCTAACGGCATTATGCTGATTAATGGCAGTGATTTGAGTCGCCAGAATAATTACCGAGCAGAAGAAAAAGGCTTAATCTTAGCCACAGAACTACCAGTGTATGTGAAAGGTAATTTTAACCTGCATGATAGACAAGAATTTACCGATCTTTTAAATCCCACCAACTACGACACTAAGTTTTATAGCCGTACAGCATCCACTCGTGATTCAAATTTTGCTTGTCGTCCCAACGACCCCAGATTACCTAAATGCACCACAGGGGAAAAATGGAGACCAGCATCAGTAATTGCCGATGCTGTCACCCTGCTTTCTGATAATTTCCGGGAGGGTTTTCGTGATGAAGGTGACTACGACTTAAGGAATAATCGCTCTAGCTCCACAGATGTCGTATTAAATCGCCTGAAAGCTGGTTTTTGGAATAATAACTTTTTAACTTCATCTAAGTTTGCTTCTGATAATACAGCTGCTTACATATCCTCCACTACTGCTACTAAAGATAAAAACAGTTCCTACGTTAACAACTTTGTTACACCCATTCAGCGACGGGGTAATTTTCCAGAGTATGTTATGGAAATGTGCTACAAAATCGTAGTTTCTGAATGTGGTCCACGTGATTGGTATGTGGGTTCAAATAAGAACGGTATAGATCCTTTCAAATATTCTAGCGATGTAGTAGGTGATAATGCTAACACACTGTTAGCTGGAACTACCGCCATCCCTGCCCAGAATGGATTTGAAAGATTTCCTCGTAGAGTGGCCTTCAGACGGGATACCAGTAGTAGCACTCCTCCGTTTAGGCTATTAAATTCAGCTGGTACTGCCATAACCTATGCCAACCCCTCTGCTAATCCCTCCCCCACTAATCAACTTAGTGCGCGTCCCATTCCACTAGGTATTATAGGAGGAAAAGTAGATAACTCTGGTACAACACCTGACATAAATCCTAATGCACTATGGTATGCCTTTACTAGTAACACTTCTAATCTACCTTCCCTGTCAAGTGGTATAAGCTACGATACCCCCGTTAATAATGCCAGTCTCCGTCTGTTTTACAGATTTCCCTACGACTTATCCAATAGAGATTTTCCTGGTGCAAGAGATCCCGTAGCTGATCCTACTAACGCTGACTTGCCCTATGATTCTACCGCTAAAAAATATACATTCATAGCCTCGGATACTAGGTTCAAAATAGATACGAATTGGCAGCCACTTTTAGAACCAGTTGTGCAATTACAGATCACAACTCAAACACCATCTACAGCAAACAGTACCAATTACTCAACTTTAGCTAACGCTTCCTCAAATAGCCTAGTTAAATCAACTAATTGGCTAAATAGAGCAACTGAAACAACTTTTAATCTGGTAGTAGCCGCAGGTGACACCCCAGCTCGTGTGAGTCTAAATACCAGTGCTTACGAACTGAATGGAGGTTTACACAACTTTGTTCGCTTCCTAGAAAATTGGGACAGTGTAAATGCCAATATTAGCGGCTCTTTTATTCAATTTAAACGCAGCATTTACGCTACTGCACCATATCAAGTTCTAATCAGACCCGGTGCTTCCACTGCTGCCAGAACTCCTGGTAATCTCACATCTTTTAAGACTTTCAACTTCTCACCCAATCCCTCGATGAATATTGAAAGCCTCTTTTTCAGACAACTTAGTTCTTCAAGACCAGGCTACAACTCAGATAGTACATTTATAAGCGCGCCTGCCGGGGAAGCACCTTATTACATGGCTCCTGTTCGTAACTGGGGTTTTGACGTGGGACTGTTAGCACAAAACCCTGACCTATTCGCCCAAAGGTTTGCTATCCCATCCACAGATCCACCCAATGAATACTACAGAGAAGTTGGTAAAGATGATCCTTGGGTACAAACTCTGTTATGTGCCTTCCAGTATCCCAGTTCAGAGGAACTCTTAGTTAAAGATGGTGGTTTTGGTAGTGCTATCACTTTGGATGGCAAGAGCTTAAATTATGCCCTTCCTAGTAAAGAACGTCCTACTACTTGTCCTAGACCCGCTAAATGAATGTAAATAACTGCCTGTCTACAAAAACCAGCACAATGAAGGAAATGACTATGAATCAACAGCATCTGCCAAAACTATTTACTCAATCTCAAGAATCTGGTTTTACGATCGTTGAGTCATTAGTAGCCTTGATGGTAGCTGGTTTTTTACTGGCAGCCGTAGCCCCAGCTCTCGTGCTTTCTACCGCCACTAGGGTGCAATCAAAACGAGTTGAGCGAGCCACAGAAGCTGCTAGAACTCTGATTGATGCTCTCAATTCTAAAACAATTGCCGACCCAGCTATCACAACAACATTAACAGCACTCACCTCTTCTTCTGACAGAAGAGTTGACAAATTTAGTGATGACTATTTACTTCAAGCAAATGCCCCTACCAGTTCCACAGGTCTGTATTGTTATCAAAAAAATGGCACAATTCAGGCTCCTAATTGTACTAGCAACTTATTTTACATTCAAACTATACGCTCGGTAGTCTCAGGTAGCACTGATGTAGATAACGGTCAAGGCTATCGCTTAGGTATTAGGGTATATCGTGCTGATGCTCCCTTCGGTTCTCTAAAAAAGACTGCTGATAAAAATGGTCAGCAAAAAACAAGTAATACTTATGCTGGAGGAACAGGCGATCGCACCGCACCCTTAGTAGAAATGACTACCGAAATTGTCAGAGGGCGACCCTCCTATAGTTCTATGTGCAAGCGTCTAGGCGGTTGTCAATGATAATTTGTCAACAAGCATATCAAACCTATCTTGTCAATAAGGAGACACAAAAGCACAATGAAAGAACTGAGATGGCTGTTAATCAATCAACTTAAAAGCCTTGGCAAAAAAGAGAATCAAAGCGGTTTTACCTTAGTCGAACTTTTGGTAGCCTTGTTGTTAGCAGTATTAGTCATCACACCCTTACTAGGTTTTATGATTAGTATTTTAGATAACGATCGTAAAGAACAAGCCAAGGCAACTACAGAACAAGATATCAAATTGGCACTCGATTATATAGGACGTGATTTAAAACAAGCAATATACGTATACGATAACCCAGGCATTACTGCTATTAAAGCTCAACTACCCACAGTTACCGATGGCGTACCTGTTTTAGTATTTTGGAAGCGAGAATTACTTCCACAATCTGTAAAAGCTACCAATACACAGCAAGACGATGCTTTTGTTTATTCCCTAGTTGTTTATTACTTAATCAGTAACACTAACCCTCCCGCTCCTTGGTCAAAATCAGCACGCATTGCTAGATTTCAAATCCGAGACGGTGTGTTAGATAAAAATGGTCAGACTTGCACTGGCTACGGCTCGGATAAATACAGTAGTATTAACTACCCTAAATATTGTCCAGATCAAGGTTTTAAAATCTTCGACCTAACACAAAAAAATAAAACATTAATAGAAAAAATGAACAGCTGGACAAAATTACCAGGTGCAGCTTACACGCAAAACCCCATAGTCCTGGTTGATTATATTGATCAAACAACCATAGCACAAGCCCCATCAACAGCTGCTCCCAGTTGTCCCCCTGACTTCACACAAGTACCACCAAATATAACCAGAACTGGCTTTTATGCTTGTGTAGATCCCAGGGGTTCAGTGAATCAAGATGATAGAAGTATTGTACAAGTCTATTTAAGAGGTAATGCACTAGCCCGTATTAACCCAGATGAAGCAAAAGCACGTTACTCAGATGGTGCTGCTACCTATTTTCCTAGTAGTAATATCAGGGTAGAAGGAAGCAGTTTCATCTTTAAGTAAGTAACTCCAGCCTTGAATAAACAGTAATTGCACAGTTAATTAATGTAATGGGGTAGTATGCAAAAAGTGTCAACCTGGAACCTGTTACGAAAGTCGTCCAAAATTCGCAGCATCAACACTCAAAAGCTATATTTAGTTAGTGACTGGAGAGAGAATAAAGAAAATGCTGGCTTTAGCTTAGTGGAAATGTTGGCGGTAGTTTTAATGATTGGAATCCTAGCAGCATTTGCCCTTCCTAGCTGGCTAGCTTTCGTACAAAGGCAACAAGTGAACAAGGCTAACGAAGCTGTTCTAGGTATTATACAGAATACACAACAAAAAGCCAAGCAGACAAAAAATAGTTATAGCGTGTTTTTTCGCAAAAACTCCACAACTAAATATGTCGAGTTTGCGATCGTTCAAACCAACAAAGATGATGGCAGCACACGCAGCATTAGTGATATAAGCACATGGCAGCCATTAGGTTCAGACTTAGGCATAGATTCTAAAAAATTGCTGGTTGGTACAAATCTTAGCAGCGAAAATACCGCTAGTTCCTTATCCTATGGCTTAAGCACAGCTGCGAAATTAACTTTTGACTACATGGGAACATTACCTAATGCTAACTTTGGTACAGCAGCTAATAGTTCAACTGAAGCCCCTGGTCTCAAAATGGTTGTTGCTTTACCCAAGGCTAACAGTAATACACCTACTAATGTTAAACGATGTGTAATTGTTAAAACTCTTTTAGGGTCAATTATTACTGAGAAAAATGAGAAATGCGATTAGATTCAATTACAGCATATTTCAGGTAAATGAGGTACAAATTTTCATAAAAAAGCCTTATGTTAAAAGACTTTCAGCCCTGTTCCCTTTTAAGTGCTGTAATAAAATAGTGACAACATAAAATAAAGCCATATTGATATTATCAGCATCTTCCTAATCCACAATTAGGAATTTAAACACGGCTTGTTAGAGTATGGAATCAATCTAAATAATAAATAATAAATTGTCTAATAAACTTCAACTAAAATTTTTGTAATGATCAATAATCATCTAGACCTGACTGTTGCCATCCCTACTTACAACGGTGGACAGCGCATACCAGAATTACTAGAAAAGCTAAAAAAGCAGAAAGATACTGAAAACATTAAATGGGAAATTATCGTTGTTGATAATAATAGCAACGATAACACAGCCCAAACTATTCAAAGATATCAAAAAAATTGGCAACTGCCCTATCCCTTAAGATATAGTTTTGAACCCCAGCAGGGAGCAGCTTACGCACGCAAAAGAGGTGTAGCTGAAGCTCAGGGAAAATTAATCGGCTTTTTAGATGATGATAATTACCCTGTAGAAAATTGGGTAGCCGCAGCTTATAACTTTGCTCAAAAATATCCCCAAGCTGGTGCTTATGGTAGTCAAATTCATCCTGATTGGGAAGTAGAACCACCAGAAAACTTTCAAAGAATATCCCCATTTTTAGCAATTACTGAAAGAGGAAATCAACCACTCCTCTATCAAGCACAGAAAAGACTACTTCCTCCTTCGGCTGGGCTGGTAGTGCGTCGTCAAGCTTGGTTAGAAAGCTTACCAGAAAAGACTATTTTAACTGGTAGAGTTACTGGTAATATGCTTGCCAGCGAAGACTTAGAGGTATTATCTTATATTCAAAAAGCTGGCTGGGAAATTTGGTATAACCCAGAAATGGAAATTTACCATCGCATACCTAAATCCCGCCTAGAAAAAGAGTATTTAATTCCCTTTATGAGAGGGATAGGACTCAGTCGTTGTGTCACCAGAATGGTAAATACTAACAAATGGGTTAAACCTTTTGTTCTGATTGCTTATATGCTCAACGACCTCCGCAAAATAATTGTGCATTTCCTGAAATATCGCCAGCAATTAAAGAGTAATTTAGTTGCTGCTTGTGAAATGCAACTGTTCTTGAGTAGTTTAATTAGCCCTTTTTATCTCTGGAAAAACGGTTACTTTAAGTAAACCTAAATACTAACTATCTCTTTTATGAATGAATTAGTAACTAAGAAAGTAGATATTACCGTTGCCATTCCTACATATAATGGTGAAAAACGTTTACCAAAACTCCTAGATAAACTGGCTCTTCAGACAGGAGTAAATAACCTCAATTGGGAGATGATTGTTGTTGATAACAATAGCTCTGATCAAACATCTCAAGTAGTCGAGAATTACCAAAATACTTGGGGGAGTAAACTGCCATTAAGATATTTTTTAGAAACAGAGCAAGGAGCGGCTTTTGCTCGGTTGCGAGCTGTACGTGAGGCTAAAGGCGAATTAATTGCTTTTTTAGATGATGATAACCTTCCCGCTTTAGATTGGTTAGCAGCTGCTTATAATTTTGGTCTAGAACATCCACGTGCAGGTGTTTGGAGTGGGCAAATTCATGGTGATTTTGAAGTTAAACCACCAGAAAAGTTTGAAAAAATTCAAGGCTTTTTAGCTATTAGAGAACATGGTTCAGAAGTAAGTTTATTTGACCCAGATAATTTAAGACTTCCCCCTGGTGCGGCCTTTGTGGTACGCAAGCAAGCATGGTGTGAAAACGTTCCAGCTAGACCCGTTTTAAGCGGTAAACTACCTGGAGTTTTTGTGCAGGGTGATGACTATGAACCACTACTTTATATCCATCATGGCGGCTGGGAAATTTGGTATAATCCAGCGATGCACACCTATCATCAAATTCCTCATTGGCGGCTAGAAAAAGATTATTTATTGACTTTAGCTAGAGGCTGTGGTTTGTGTACTTTCCAGTTACGTTTAATCAACGCCAAGCACTGGCAAAAACCTATTATATTCTTCCGCACTGTGATTGGGAATTTACGTCGGATTATCGGGCATAAAATTAAATATAAAAGTAGTTTGACTAATGATTTAATAGCACTTTTTGAAGTGGAATTCTATTGGGCAAGTATGATCAGCCCTCTTTATACATTCAGACTTTACTGGCATCGGTTTTTGACGAAAAAGAATTCTTTAAAATATGATTGAATCAATTCAAAACCTACCTAAAATATCTGTAATTATTCCGGCTTTTAATTGTGAATCTACAATTAAGAGAACCATAGAATCAGTTTTAAATCAAACTTTTACTGATTGGGAACTAATTATCATTAACGATGGTTCAACAGATGCAACATTAGATATTATTTCTGCATTTAGCGACTCACGGCTGAAAGTATTTTCTTTTGATAATGCTGGTGGTAACGTTAGCCGCAACCGTGGTTTAAAACTGGCTATGGGAGAATTTGTCAGTTTCTTGGATGGGGATGATATGTGGACATCCGATAAACTTTTGAGTCAATTAAAAGCTTTACAAAATAATCCTCAAGCTGCTGTGGCTTATAGTTGGACTGATTATATTGATGAAAATGACAAAATTGTAATTTCTGGCGGACGTTTAGTTGCTAATGGCAATGTTTATGAACGGTTACTACTGACAAATTTCTTAGAAAACGGCTCTAATCCTTTAATTAGAAAAGAAGCGATTATAGAACTAGGTGGATTTGATGAAAATTTGAGTGCTGCTCAAGATTGGGATATGTGGCTAAGATTAGCAGCTAAATTTGAATTTGTTAATGTGCCATCTGCACAAATATTGTATCGCATTAGTGCTAATTCAGTATCTTCTAATTTGGTCAGACAAGAAAGAGCTTGTTTACAAGTCCTAGAAAAAGCATACCAACAAAAACCGTCCGCGCTAAGGGATAATTGGCATCTTAGTTTGGCGAATTTATATAAATATTTGACTTGTAAGGCTTTACAACAACCTTTTAACAGACAAAAAGGATTAACAGCAGGAAGATTTTTGTATAACTATTTCCTCAACGACTATGCGAGACTCAAGCATCTAAATTTTACTTTCAAACTATTAGTGAAAGTAATTATCTTATTGATTTATCCTACTCTATTATATAGGACTAAAACTACAGCAAATTTCAGGTAAACGAGGTACAAATCTTTGGAACAAAGCCTTATGCTAAAAGACTTTCACTCCTGTTCCCTGTTCCCTGTTCCCTGTTCCCTTCTGTAACTAAAATTTTGGTAAAGATAGGTCATCTTTACTTAACTATACTTAATGAGTAAATCAGTAAATTCTGCATAAATAAAAACGCATATCTGGATAAATTAAAAAAATCAAAGTTTATTTAGATATGCTTCAGTTACTTTTAGCTAAAACAAAAAGATTTGATCAACATAGTGATGACACGGGCATTACCCTTGCTGAAACCTTAGTGGTTACTTTAGCTATTGGTATATTAGCAGCCGTAGCCATTCCTTCTTGGCAGTCTTTTATAGAAGTTCGCAAGCTGAATGCTGCTCAATACCAAGTTTACAATGCCATGCGCCAAGCTCAAAGTCAAGCTATTAAGGAAAAATTAACATGGCAATTTAGTTTTCGTGAACAAAATGGTATTCTGCAATGGGCGGTTCATCCAGCTACAGTCGATCCAAGTAATGCTACGTGGAATTCTTTGGATGATAGTGTGCGTATGGATGCAGAAACAACTTTACAATCTGCAAATGGTGTTAGACAGATTAAATTTGAGCATGGAGGTAATATCAAGCAACCTCCTCTGGGACGAATAACTCTGTCAAGTAAGTCTGGGAGTAAGACTAAGCGCTGTGTTTTTGTGTCAACAATTTTAGGTGCAATGCGGATGGCAAAAGAGAATCCCACTGCTAACCCAAATGATGACTACTGCTACTAATCTATGATACTGTTTGATGCGGTTCTCTAAGGTGTAGAGTGGTAAAATCACTAACAATCTGTAAACAGCATTTGATTATTTTTACTCGCTATCCAGAAGTAGGGAAAACCAAAACTCGATTAATACCTGCTTTGGGTGCTGCGAGTGCTGCTGATTTACATCGGCAAATGACTGAACATACACTGTTAAAGGTGAGGGAGTGGCAAAAAACAACTGCTGTCTCGGTAGAGGTGCGGTTTGCGGGTGGGAGCTTGTCCTTGATGCAGGAGTGGTTAGGAGAAGGTTTGATTTATCACGAACAGGGTGAGGGGGATTTAGGGGAGCGAATGTGGCGATCGCTCAGTTTTGCTTTTAATCTGGAAACAGAACAGGCAGTCATCATTGGTACTGATTGCCCTGGTATAAATGCCAAAATTTTAACTACAGCCTTTGAGCAACTATACTACTCTGATTTAGTGCTAGGCCCAGCCCTAGATGGCGGCTACTACTTGATTGGTCTGAGACAACCTGCTCCAGAGTTATTCTCTCATATCCATTGGGGTAGCTCCGCAGTATTTAATCAAACTAGAGATATAGCCCAAAAGCAAAATTTATCATTTGTTTGTTTAAATCCTTTGGCAGACGTTGACCGACCGGAAGACCTACTAATTTGGCAACAAATCATCAGGGAAAAATAATCTTGGCAAAAAAGATGATGAGGCTTGATATTATACTGAGTATTTCTTAGGACTTTAAATTTTTGATGAATTACAGTACATTTCAAATGTATATTAGTGTATTTTGGAACAAATCTACAAACAAGGTCTACTAAAGTGGCACATTGGCTGGAATGTTTTTCCAGACTGGTTATGGCTATGAGAACATATTCCAGTAACTTTATATATGGTCATCGCTGTTTTTGACAACAAGTTTGAAAAAATATGGTTAACCGTCTTACGCCTGCAAATACTTCTCTGGCTCTCAAGACAGTAGGCCTTATCTGCATACTGTCTTTTGTCGTAGACTTCCTCTTTTTGATCTTCCCCTTTCAACCTACAGATAGGTTATGGCTAATCAACCTATTTAGAAATCTTGTTGATCGGGGAATTGTACCATTGGTTGGTGTGGGATTAATCGTAGCTGCATATGGGATAGAGAGCAATGATAGCTCCCGTTCCTTGGATTTAAGATTGCCGACTTTTATTTTGTCTAGCCTGTTAGGTTTACTCTTTTTTGTAATTGGTCCTTTACATGCGATCAATGTAAATCAATATAAGGTACAGACACTCGATCGCTACAATCGAGAAGCAAATGAGTTAGAAACTCAAGTCAAAGCTCAAGCAGCTCAAGTACAAACGCAGCTGAACAATCAACAGGTCAAAGATGCCCTAGAAAAGCAAAAGGCAGCATTGAAAGAGCAACTAGCCGGACAACTGAACGAGCTAGTGAAAGATGAGCAAAAATATAACGAGGCCATAAAAAACCCCTTAATTCCAGCACCACAAAAAGATTTACTCCAGAAATATAAAACCAATCCCAAAGCACTAGATGAATTTATTGCTAACCAAACTGATCCTCAACAAATAGCCACACAAAGAGCTACCCAAATCCGTGACCAAAAAGAACAAAGACTCAAAAAAACTGAAGAGGATGCTTTGAAGGAAGTCAGGGTAACTTTGAGTAGTTTTCTGTTGTCGATCGCTTTTGTGATCATTGGTTGGACAGGATTAAGAAACTCAGGAGTTTTACAAGGCGGAGCAAGTAAACGCAAAGCCCCAGCTCGCTAAACTACTATCTGGCAGTAGGATGCATCTACATGATGGCTCATACTGCCGTTACTAATTTTTAACTTCATGATTGTGGTTTGTAAATAAATCTTCTTAATCACGCTATTACTATTATAAACAGTATAATCTTTAATCCCTCATAACTAGAACCCAAGAATGTTTTCGATTTACATCTTGACATATAACGAAGAACTAGATATCGCACCCTGTATTGAATCAGCGATGCTTTCAGATGACATTATAGTTGTAGATTCTTGTAGTAGCGATCGCACTGTGGAAATTGCCAGCCGTTATCCAGTGCGGGTAGTTCAGCATCCATTTGAAAGTCATGGACGGCAACGCACTTGGATGTTAGAATCCATTCCCCCAAAATATGATTGGGTCTACATTCTGGAAGCTGATGAGCGGATGACTAAAGAACTATTTGCTGAATGTCAGACCGCAATGCAAAACCCTGATTATATCGGCTACTATGTGGCGGAAAGGGTCATGTTTATGAATCATTGGATTCGCTATAGCACTCAGTACCCCCGTTATCAAATGCGTCTGTTCCGTCATGGTAAAGTCTGGTTTACCGACTATGGGCATACTGAGCGAGAAGTGTGTGATGGAGCTACTAGCTTTTTAAAAGAAACTTACCCTCACTATACTTGTAGCAAGGGTTTGAGCCGTTGGATTGAAAAACATAATCGTTATTCTACGGATGAAGCTAAAGAAACTCTGTTGCAGTTAGAACATGGCAGTATTAACTGGCAAGATTTATTTTTTGGTAAAACAGAAGTAGAAAGAAGACGGGCTTTAAAAGATTTATCGTTACGTTTACCTGCTAGACCATTACTGCGGTTTATTTATATGTATTTTTTGCTTGGTGGTTGTTTAGATGGCAAGGCTGGTTTAGCTTGGTGTACCCTGCAAGCATTTTATGAATATTTGATTTTACTCAAAGCTTGGGAAATGAAACATCTGCCCACACCTCAGCTAGATGTACAAGCACCTCTGGCTAAAGAACAACGAGCCGCTAGTTAAAGGTTGTACATTTTAACTTAAACTTGAAGGAATATCCCTGTCAGTCTTACTACTGATTGGTATGTCGTAGTGTTCAGGGACAAAATGTTGAATTTTTCCATGTCTATTTGAGGAGGCTTTTAGAATAGTAGTAAGTATCTGGTGGCATCGTAGCCCCCAGTCAGAGTTTAAGCCCCTTATTGCTGTCAGAATTAACAGCCAAAGCAACTTTATGACAGCCAATGTCGGTGGAAGAAACTGAAAACTAACCTGGCAAAGTCATAGGTATGCTGTATAAGCTGATTGTTTATCTTCAGCAAAGTTGATAAATTGATAGACCCGCCCTTTGTGGCCAATTTTTATTCCTAAAATCACCCCTACTTTTATGCAACCCCGCAAACCCCAGCAAATCGCCCGTGAATTGGCACTATTAAGCCTTTCCCAGTTGCCAGTGAACCCGAAGAAATTAGATAAATTATCAGATGATCAGTTAGTCTCTAAGCTAGTACTAGGGGCAGTACGCACCTTGACTACAGAAGTACAAGATACCCTAGACAACGCATCAGCAGAATTGCAACGTAGTAACGATCGCCTCCTGAGTAGCGAAACCCGCGCATCAGACCTGAACACAGCCAGAACTATGTTAAAAGAAGCGATCGGCTACGCCCAAATAGCAATTAATCAGTTAGGCACAGCTGTAGAATTTCCAGAATTGATTCAACTAGCCAATCAAGATAAAGAAGTCCGCAACTATGCCAAAGGAATAGTTTTAGCCGTTAACGAAAACCGCAATATTATCGACCAACTGATTTCAGAAGCTTTGATCGATTGGCAAGTGACACGTTTGGCACAGATTGACAGAGATATTCTGCAAATTGCCGTAGCCGAAATGAAATTTATGGGAGTTCCCCAAAGCATTGCCATCAACGAAGCCGTAGAATTAGCTAAACGTTACAGTGGAGATGAAGGGCATCGCTTTATTAATGGTGTATTACGTCGAGTTACAGAACAAAAGCAGCCAGCTTAGAGAAGATGGGGAGATGGGGAGATGGGGAGATGGGGAGATGGGAGAGGGGGGAATCTTTTCTTTCCCCGCGTCCCCGCATCCCCGCGTCTCCTCTGCCCCCTACCCCCTGTCCCAATCCCCAGTAAGGTGGGGAGATTGCTAACAAGTTGATGCTCGGAAAAGGTGGAAAGTTACATTAAACTCAGAACTAATGACTCATAACTCAAAACTCACTTAACCACAAAGACTGCTGCAATGGCTTTTAATTGGTTCCGTCGTCAAAATGAATCCTCCGAGACTCCCGAAAATCCACCACAGGGAGAAAGTCAACCTACACCAGAAACATCACCAGAAGCAGCCTCAGAAACTCCAGTAGACACGGCAGATTTATTGGCCTACGCTAAGGCTGCCTACAAAAATATTCAGCAAAAACAACAAGCACCAACGGCTGTGGAAGATGCACCAGCACCAGAAGCAGCAGTCGAAATCACAACAGAAATTACATCAGCCCCCGTAGAGACAACTGTAGAGGAAGTTGCCCCAGTAGCGGCAGTAACTGAAAATTTAGATGTTGTCGAGAGTGAAGAACCATCAACTGCCCCGGCAAGTTTATCATTTCTAGAACGGGCAGCAGCCGAAAGGCAAGCTAAACAAGAACGTTTAGAAGCTAGTGCGATTGAAGTTACAGAACCAGAAACCACAGTAACTACCACCCCACCAGAAACAGCAGTAGAAATTCCCGAACTGGAGTTTGATGATGGGTTTGTCTGGTCGGCGGAGGTTTTAGCAGCTCAAGGCAGAAGGGCTGAAGATATTTCTATTGAAGAGATCACCTGGTTGAAAAAGCTGCGCCAAGGGCTAGATAAAACCAGACGCAATATTCTTAATCAACTCAAAGCCTTGGTAGGGCAGGGGCCACTTAATCAAGCAGCTGTCACAGAAATTGAGGCTTTGCTATTACAGGCTGATGTGGGGGTAGAAGCTACAGATCATATTATCAATGCCCTACAGAAAAAACTGCGGGAAGAAGTCACTCCACCGGAACAGGCGATCGCCTATTTGAAAACCATCCTGCGGGAGATGTTAGATGCACCACTAAAAACAGCCCCCAGACCAACCATTGCTCCCGACAAAGAAAACTTAAATATTTGGTTAATTACAGGAGTCAATGGAGCCGGTAAAACTACGACCATTGGCAAAATCGCCCATTTAGCTCAAAAATCAGGCTACAAATGCTTAATTGGCGCAGCTGATACCTTCCGAGCCGCCGCAGTAGAACAAGTAAAAGTCTGGGGAAGCAGAAGCGGCGTAGAAGTGATTGCTAATCCTGGTAAAAACACTGACCCTGCTGCCGTGGTGTTTGATGCGATCGCCGCCGCTCAATCCAGAAACACTGAACTATTACTGGTAGATACAGCTGGAAGACTGCAAAATAAGAAAAATTTGATGGATGAAATCAGTAAAGTCCGTAAAATCGTAGATAAAAAAGCACCTAATGCCCGCGTTGAATCTTTATTAGTCCTAGATGCAACTCTTGGACAAAATGGACTCAGACAAGCAGAGGTATTTTCGGAAGCTGTGCAGTTGAGTGGTGTGATCTTAACTAAACTAGATGGCACTGCCAAAGGTGGTGTAGCCTTAGCTGTCGTCCAGCAACTAGGTTTACCCATTCGTTTCATCGGTGCTGGAGAAGGAATTGAAGATTTACGTCCATTTTCTAGCTATGAGTTTGTAGAAGCCTTGCTGAGTGGCTAAGAAAGGTTGGGGATGTAGGTTGAATATCCCACATCCCACACCCTAGCGTCAAAAGTCAGGAAGTAGAAGCTAAGAGAGCTTGTTTGATCAGCTTGTTCAGATTTGGGAAATGGATATTTCAGCCAGGCTGGACTACTGGTTAATGTACTTGATAATTCCTTTAAGATAGGAAAATTCTATCAGTGCGAATAATAGATAAATTTGTGATATACAAGTTAAATGTTTAGCAATTTCTTTCTCTAATGGCTTTTTTGGGCATAGGAGTCAGTTTTTTACTGTCTTTAACTAAGCACAAAGAGCTAAAAATCTTCTCATATTCTCTAACAGATGATTATCTCTACCTCCCAAGCATGAGCAATGATTCCTTTACCCACAGCAGTTTCCCTCCCCAGATATATGAAATACTAATGGTGTTATGAAAAAATAAACCTCTTGCAAAAGTATATCAATTAGCCCAGTTTTGAGATTAGAAAAACTCATACATTCTTAAATTGTATTGCCGATCGCCAATCCCTAATCAAGAGTTCCTCTGACCATTTTTAAGTACCCAAGCAAAATTAATTGCACATATTAACTGAAAACAGAAATGTCTGTATTTCTTACCTGTTCCCTGTTAAGAGTTCCCTGTTCCCTCTCCTAACTATGAAATTTATTTTGCACGACTACTTATTTACAGTGAATTGTGCCGACATCTATCAACTCAACATAGAGCCAAATTGACTAACGTAAGTATCCTCTACACCCCTACACCAAGCATTTAACAGCCTGTATTGCCAGTCGCCAAATTCAGGGAAATAAATCTGCTTGTTTGGCAACTCCCATTTAACAAAGCTATTTCACCCAAAAAATCGGGATTATTGGCAAAAACAGCTACTTGTAAATAAAATACTTACTTAAGGTACAGATTAAGTCTTTTCACCCTTGCTAAAATTGCCAATCTTGTTCAAGATGATTGAGCAATGTCAAAAACCAAGTATTTGTAAAGAATCATAAACTGATCATTCTCACAAGAAATAGTATATTTACCTGTGTCTCAAGTGCCTCCTCACTCCACTGACAGTAATAACAGCGCTACGACAGATGTCACCCCAGTCGTAGCACTCAAAGAACTTGTGGCCAGGTTACATCGAGAACAGAACAAAATCCAAGATTTGCTCAGTTCTTTAGGATTTGCTCTAAGAAGTTTTAACAACCTAAATCAGTTTTTGGAACTAATTCCTCTGATGGCTACTAGAGTTACAGACGCAGAAGGTAGTGCTTTGTTTCTCTATAAACCCAATGGTCAAATCAGGTTAGAGCAACTACACTGGCAAGACAGCCAACAAAGGAAGAATATTCGTAAAGCCTTAGAAACAGCTAGTAGTCAAATTACACTTTTGCCTAACTCCGTCCCCCTAGCTACTTCTACCAGTATTTTGGATGACTACATGCATCGCTATTTGGGGCCAGACGTACAAATTTTTGGGACAGCAATTTTAGTCAAGCATACAGAAAGAGGATGGCTGTATGTTTTAAGTCGAGATCCTGATTATTCCTGGACAGAAACCAGACAAAAATTAGTCCGCTTGGTGGCAGATCAAACCGCAGTAGCGATCGAAAATGATGAATTAGCAGTAGAACTGAGAAAGAAGGAACGTTTAGACCAGGAATTGGAAATTGGTGCAGAAATTCAGCGCCGACTCCTCCCCCGTCAATGTCCCACTATTCCCGGTGTCTCTTTAGCAGCACGTTGTAAACCTGCTAATCGTGTGGGTGGAGATTATTATGATTTTATTGCCACCAACCATAGTCATTTTAGTCCCAATGGCAAAGTGATTTCTGAAGAAGCTCGTTGGGGTTTGGTGATTGGGGATGTGATGGGTAAAGGTGTCCCGGCAGGTTTAATTATGACTATGATGCGGGGAATGCTGCGCGGTGAAGTTTTGCATGGTAACTCACCTGCCGGGATTTTGCAAAACTTAAATCGAGTCATGTATGCGGACTTAGAAAACTCCCACCGCTTTGTGACCTTATTTTACTCAGAATATAATCCCCGGACAAAGGTTTTATCATATAGCAATGCGGCGCACAATCCGCCTCTATGGTGGCACGCTGCGACGAAAACCGTGACACGTTTAGATACGCTAGGGATGTTAATTGGTTTAGATGCTAACAGTCAATATGAAGATGCCCAAGCACAGTTAGAATCTGGAGATACAGTAATTTATTATACTGATGGTTTGACTGATGCAGCTGCGGCGGGAGGCGATCGCTTTGACGAAGATAATTTTATCACCTCCTTTAGTGCTGCTTGTCGCTATTGCAATCATCCCCAGGAAATAGTTGATTATTTATTTGACAAAGTACAAGCCTTTATTGGTAGCGATAGACAAAATACTGATGATATGACATTGGTAGTGTTGAAAATTTTGTAATGAGACAGGGAGCAGGAGGGCAAGAAGACACGGGGACGCGGAGACGTGGGAACGCTCTGACGCAGGGACAGAAAAGATTTTAGATTTTGGATTGAACAATCTAAAATCCACAATCGCAAATCCAAAATTGAATATTCTCCCCTCCCCCCTCTCCCCTCTCC
>DATGXQ010000449.1:0-12863 GCA_035298905.1 Nostocaceae cyanobacterium
CTACTCCTCTGATTATGCCTTCTCGTTTACAAGTAATTGAACCAGTGCTTTTTAAGTTGAGATTTAATTCTTCTGCAAGATTGTCAACTAATTTTTCTATTAATCTTTTATTATGTTCATGAGGCATTAAAGGAGTCATGATTTCTAATTTTCCCTGGTCATAAGCTAATCTAGTACTGCGATTATGTCCAATTTCTGTTAAGATAGTTTCAAATGTCTGCCAACTAATGTTTTCTAGTAAGACTCGTTGAGATATGGGTTGATAATTAGTTGGTGCTGTGGCTAACATAGGATTTTACCTCTGTTTTTTACTACAATATCAAAGATTTTCCTGGTATTGAGGGAATTTTCACAATCATTTATTTTTTTATTTCTCATTATGGATGCAAAACGAAGTCAGGACAAAGCATTTATTTTCTCTATTTCTCATTATGGACGCAAAACGAAGTCAGGACAAAGCATTGCTTTGTCCCTACAAATATAATGTATTCTAGCTACAGCAGATTTCAGGTAAATGAGGTACAAATTTTAGGAATAAAGCTTTATGCTAAGAGACTTTCAAGCCCGTTCCCTGTTCCCTGTTCCCTGTTCCCTGCTGTAATTGAAAAAATGTATAACAATTTGACTTATTTATGGTAAAACCCCTCAGTTATGCTCTACTAAGGGGTTATAAGTGCTAAAATTTGCTTGGTTTTTCATTTACCATAGCATTGTAATTAGCGGAAAATTCTGGGGTTGAGACGAATGCTTCTTTGGGGTTGAGAAGGTTGGGTTTGGGAACGTCCACCTATAGAAACACCGTTTCTTAAGTTTTTGCCTGTACCACCGTCTTTAGCATCAAGAAATGGTTTAAGATTAACACCAGTTTTAGAGTAATTTGTACGATTACCACCTAAGATTGTGCGACCAATATTTCCTATTCCTATCTGACGACTATTTCTATATGTGTTAACAGCTATAGTTTGTCTACCTTCATCAGCATCAGTTAAGTTTTGGAAAACGTCGCTGAGGACGGTGTTGGGGTCTTTGTCACGGGGGACTGTTAAGACAATGCGACAACTGGAGACAGCGTCGGTAGTAACGCAGATTGTGTTTTCGTTGTTTTCTCGACCGGTGCGGAGTTCTTGCAAGCCGTCAGGACGATATAATTCTAAGCGAGAGGCGATCGCATCACATCGTTTTTCAGGAGTCCAACCACCACCTAAAGCCTGTGGTGCGGCCCAAGCAAAATACTGTCCTGGTTGACTTTCTGGCTGGTACATTACAGTATACCTGCCGTTGTATAATTGACAGCTAAATCTGGTGGCACTGGTGACAGTGGTAGTAGTAGATGTCCCTGTGGTGGGGGTTGTTGTGGTGGTAGTAGAACCTGATCCATCTGTGGGAACTACTATCCCACCTGTTTGACCGAAAGCAGCAGAATGACTAAAAAGTAAAGTTAAGCTAATACCACTTAACCACAATAACCGTAGTGGCTTGAGAGACATAATATTATCCTTTCAGGGGGATGGGTGTTTCTAGTTATCTCTCTTGACGGTGAAGTTTACGATTTTGATTCATTGTCCGGCTGTTTTTTTTCTTCCTGTTCGCGTTTCTCTTCCCGTTCCTTTTTGTCTTTGAGGAGTTTTTTCACTCTTGCTTGAATTTCCTGATGTTTTTCTACCCCTTCATAAGCATAGCGGTTGTAGTTGTTGCGAGTAATCATCTCTTCAATATATTTAACTCGTTCTTTACCGCCAGGGTGAGAAGATAACCAAGTGGGAGGAGCGAATTTTTGTTGTTTATCCAGTGTGATCATTAAATTATGCAAGCCATCTGCTGCATAACCGGAGGTGACGAGTAGACGTGTTCCCAAGGTGTCGGCTTGTCTTTCCATGTCACGGCTATAGCTTAAAGCAAAGAGTTGACCAATAGTTCCGCCTAAAGGTAAATATTGGGTCACGTTGGAGATGAGATTTCCTTGGGTAACTAGCTGGAAACCATGAGATAAAACGACGTGGGATAATTCGTGAGCGAGTAAACCGGCTAATTCTGCTTCGGAGTTGGTTTTAGCGATCGCTCCGGCATTCACAAATACTTTACCACCAGGCAGGGCAAAAGCGTTCAAGCTATCTTCAGGAATAACGAAAAATTCATACTTAAATTCATTTCTTCCCGCTATTTTCGCTAATTTCTGACCAATGTCATTCACATAAGCCAAAGTCGGTTCATCTAGGATTAAATCTAGCTGTTTCCTGGCTTGATTAGCGACCGACTCACCTACAGATCCCTCACCTTGGAGTAATAAGATAGTAGAATCTAGTGCGGAAAAAGGCCCCAATAAACTACCAGTGACAGCATAACCCACTGCACCAGTAATAATATTTGCTAAAGCATTACCACGAATTTCTTCTTGAATATAGGCTTTATAACGGTTGAGGTTATCATCTGCTAATTTGGTAAACTCTACCGCTTGGGGGTCTTGGGGGTTAAGGATAGCAAACTGACGCGCAGCTAGAGATGCTTCCATCCATTTTTTAGCACCAGCTAAAGTTGTAACTCTAGTTTTTACTAGGTCTGCTTGGTTAGGATAGAGAGAGGTAGCCCGTTCTAATACATCTAACGCATCTTTGGTGCGATCGTATTTTTGCAAAGCTTCAGCATAGCGGATATGACCAGGAATAAACTCTGGATATTTTTCCACCAACAGTTGCAGAGGTACTAAAGCTTTAGTTTGCAAATTTTTTTCTATCCCTGCTATTCCTTCCCGCCAAAATACCTTACCACCGGGGGATAGCTGCTCTGGGTCGATTATAGCTGGTTTGCGTTCTGGAATTACGCCAGTATTAGCAAAAGGTTCTTTGGCTTCCCGATAGATTTTTTCTGCTTCTGGGATATTTCCCGCCAAATATAGCTTATCAGCCTCGATCAATTTTTGCTGACGAGCAAGTTCTTCAGGACTAGGTGCAGGTTCATCATCCGCTTTCTTTGTCTCCTCAGTTTCGGGAGTGGGTGGTTTTTTCTGGGTTTCTTCCAGTGTAGGTGGTTTTGTTTGCGCTTCCTGACTGGGAGGAGTAGGTACTTGTGCGGGAACTGAGAGAGGTTGTGTCAGAATAATTAAAATCGCAGTCCCAAGTGATAATAGTAGCCAGCAGGAGGCTAACAGCAGAGACTTCCATTTCCGTTTCATGTGAGAACCCTACCTATGCAAAAGGCTATCTCTTACCATGCTAGGAGCAAGGAATTAAATTCGCATAGGGTCTGGGACGGATTTTTGACCAAATTTATGGAAATTTATTAATCTGTCTTGTTAAACCTTAATTTTGTTGTGCTTTTGGTTGGGAAATAGTCTCAAGCTAAGATTGAAACGCAGACGGACGCAGACGGACGCAGATGTTGGCGCAGCCTTCCCGCAGGGTACGCAGATAAAAATGTTTATAGGTTTGTTCGGTTAGGGTGAAAATTGTTTTATTTGAGTTGGACAATCTTTGCTTTTAGCGGCCAATTGAGCATTGATTAAGGTAAAAATACGTTCTAATTCAGAGATTCCTGTATATTCTGCTTCTTCATCAGGAGTAATTATACCAGATTTTTTCTTTGTTAAAAGTTCCTCAAAACGAGTTTGTAGCTCATCAGTGAATCTAAACAAGTAAATATTACCAAATTCGCTCATTTTCACACCAGAAGGCATTAGCGATGAAGGCTGAACCATTAATTTAGGAGTCATATTTTCTACTTGTGGATATTGGTTATATCTAATTTTATCTATTTATTTTCAAGGAATATAACTTAGTGTCTCAGATTATGTTGGTTATATACTGTAAAATAATGTATCATAAATTATGAATTTGACTGGCGTTAATAACCTGTTCAACTGTGATGTTTAATTCGGGAAATGTGGGGGAAATTATTCTATCTTTTCCGGTAAATGCTTTTACTTGATATTTTCCTTCAATTAATTCATAAACAAAGATAGTCGGTAATTTCGGATTTCCTAAATAACTCCTAGCGGCAATAGCTAAATAATCCACAATCCAATATTCTTTAATGCCTAAATTTTCATATTCTTCTAACTTATCAACATAGTCATCTTCCCAATTAGTTGATGTTACTTCTACTGCTAGTTGAATTGGTTCAATTACTGCACCATAAGTCATTACATTAGAGTTCCATAATGATGCACTGACTACACTAACATCTGGGTTTCTTCCTCTTTGTTCTCCTTGGCTGGTAAATGTTCTAATGACTATATCTTTATCTACAATATAATCAAGCCCTAAACGCTCACTTTCTCTATCAAAAGCCTTAACCAGATATCTTGCTACGTTTTTATGCGCTCTAATTGCATCCACTTTAACAATTTCCCCGTTTACTAATTCATAAATACCCTCATCGGGACGTTGTTCTAGAAATTCTATAAAACTCAATTTTTTTAATGTAATGCCAGTCATATCAGTCTCCTTTTAATTGTTAATTTTATTCAATTTCAGCGCGAGATTTTTTAGCAATTAGTGAGTATGTTTTTAAACAGGGCTATTTCGTTCTTGACATAAACCCCTAAAATCAATTTTGGGCTAATAGCTCAAGTCCGTTAAAACGGACTAATTTCGTAATGCATAGTCGGCTTGAGCCGAGTTTTTCTATGAGTCTCAGAGTTTAGTCTGAGGCAGATTAAAGGAGAATGAAATAGCCCTGGTTTCTAAATGAGCAATAGATTTAGTATGAGTAAAATCCTGTGGTCAGGAATTTTACCCAATACTGTTAACCTTTCAAAATGGCATCTAATAAGACTCCCGCACCAAAACGCACGGGGTCGGTGCATGGTAAATTGGTGAGAGATTGAGTTTGAGCGATCGCCTCTTTAGCTTCCTTTTCACCCAAATCTTTGGTATTCAAAGCCACACCCACCACAGGCACAGTTCCAAATGCACCAGCCGCACCCGCTACCGCTTCATACATCTTAATTACTTCCGGTAATGGGGGAATGGCAACTTGCGGACAATTCTTAATATGCGTTTGTCCGGCTTTATGTACCAAAATTAATTGTGTCGGTTGAGAACCCCGAATTAGCGGTAAAGTGGCAGTAGAACCAGGATGCAGTAGAGAACCTTGTCCTTCAATGTGCAGAATGTCATAGTTTTTGCCAAACTTCATCACAGTTTGTTCTACTGCACCTGCGGCAAAATCTACCCGCACGGCATCTAAAGCTACTCCATCCCCTTCTAACATCAAGCCAGTTTGACCGGTAGCAATAAATTTAGAACGCCAACTGCGTAATTTTCCAGCCCAATGTAATTCTAGACTAGTGGACATTTTGCCGATCGCCATATCTGTTCCCACTGTTAACACCCGACGACAAGGCAAATTTCGTGCCATTCCCGAAGCTACTTCTAAATTTGGCGGTTCTTTGCGGACATCCCAAATTAATTGTCCTGGTTTCAAGAGTGCATTTAATTCAGGAATATTGGCCAAAGGTGTATGTAAACCATTGACTAAAGACATTCCTGCTTGCAAGGCATCTTTGATATCATGCCAGTAATCATCCGGTACTAAACCACCTTTCGGCGCAATACCAATGACTAACACTTCTGGTTTATGCACTAAAGCAGCAGCTACCGAGGCCACAACTGGTATATCTCGTTTGATCCCGGTTAATTCTGGTAAAGATTTACCAGCCGATTCACGGTCAATTACTGCCACAATGGGAGACTCACTATAGCGGATGAGTGCTAACCCTGTTTTCCCCTGAGTTCCCGTTAGTCCTTCGTGTAAGAGAATTGCTATTCTTTGATTAAGCGGCAAACGCACTGTATTCTACCCCCAAACCAGGTAAATCATTAGGCAAAACTCGCCCCTCTTCCACCACCGCACCCCTAAAAGGATCGTCAATTAAATTCAGGTGACTGTCTAAATCTAAATAATCAGCTAGTGGTGACAACTGTGAGGCTGCTGTATTGGCGAGAGAACTATCAGAATAACAGCCAAACATCACTTTTAAGTTGTGTGCTTTAGCTGTGTGTACCATCCGCATCGCCTCACTCAAACCACCCGATTTCATCAACTTGATATTAACGCCATCTATATGGTTAGCTAATCGAGAAATATCAGCACTGGTAAAACAACTTTCATCAATAAAAATTGGTAAAGGCGAATGTTGCTTGAGAGTTGCTAAATCTGTTTCTTGACCTCTTGGTAATGGTTGTTCTACATACTTTATACCCAAATCAGCCAGCCAATGACACATTTTTATGGCATCAGCTAAACTCCAACCCCCATTAGCATCGACAAATACATCTTTTTCCCCTACCTCGTCCCGCACAGCTAACAACATCTGCTGATCAGCTTCTATCCCTTCTGGACTGCCTAACTTGACTTTAAACAAGTGTACATCCATAAAGTCTAACCAAGCCCGTACCCTAGCTTTTGCACCTGCTGGGGAATTAATACCGATTGTGACAGAAGTTGGTGCGATCGCCTCTCGATTTAGTCCCCAAATTTTCCACAAAGGCCACCCGATACACTTACCAAACCAATCATGTAAGGCTATATCAATAGCTGACCTTACTGCTGAAATGACCTGTTTCTGGGCTAAAATTGCTTCTATTTCCTGCCGTTGCCAAGGGCTAAAACCTTGGAGAATTGGCGTAAGTTCCCGTAAACTATCTCGAATTGTATCAGTTGACTGACGACTGTTGCCCACACCAAACGGTGAAGCCTCCCCCCAACCTTCAATACCATCCTCAGCAATTTTCACCCAAATATTTGTCGTTTGCGCTGTTGTCCCTCTACTAATTGTCAATGGAAACCGTTTATTGACCGTAAATAATTTTACATCTATGAGCATAATTATCTAGCCTACAGATTAGGCAAAGAATAGTTTAAGTTTAGATTTTAGTTATTTTCCTATATCTGTTATACTTTTTTACAATCACACAACAAAATTTTTAAAGCTTTAGTAAGAATGTAAGAATTCAGGAGTCAGAAGTCAGAATGCTGATCCAATAAGGAATAGATAGTAGTAATATTTCTTGAGAATCATTCAGCTTGACTGTAAAAGTCTCTTAAATGCTGAATTCTGGATTCTGTATTCTGAATACTTACGTAAGAGTTTAGGAGTTAGGAGGCAGGAAACAGAATATTTATCCAAAAAGATATCTATGGTAGGTAAGAATTCAGGAGTCAGGAGTCAGTAGTCACAATAGCTATCACACCAAGAATAGAAATTAGTAATATTTGGTGAAAATTATTTAGCTTGATTCTCAAACTCTCTCTAATTCTGTATTCTCAATCCTCAATCCTCAATCTTTACAAGCTTTATACCCAATTTTTTTATTATCGAGTTTATGCAAAACTTAAAAAAATGGAAGATTCTAAATTCAAAAATGGTTTTAGACCATCCTTTGTGCCAAGTTAGACAAGATGAAATAGAATTACCTAATGGTAAAATTATAGATGATTATTTTGTGAACGTTAAACCAGAAGTTGCTTTAATTTTACCGATTACCAATAACCAAGAGATTATTTTTGTGCGTCAATATCGACATGCTGTAGGTGATTTTTTTCTAGAGTTACCTGCTGGTAAATTTGACCCCCAACAAGAAGATGCCCAAACCGCAGCAATTAGAGAATTAAGAGAAGAAACAGGTTATATTGCTCAAAACGTGAGAAAAATTGCTACTCTTTACGATAAACCCAGTAAAGATACTAACCAAATACATTTATTTTTAGGTGAAAATGTAGTTAAAGCTGGAGAACAGCAAAATTTAGATATCACTGAAGAAATAGAAGTTGTTTCCATTCCCAGAGAATTGGTTTTAGAAAAAATTACGACAGGAGAAATTTCTGTGGCTGGTACTGTAGCGGCTCTTTTTTTAGGTTTAAATATGATTTAGATTGGGGTAAGAGGAGAAGAGATGCGGGGACACGGGGACAGAAAAGATTTTAGATTTTAGATTTTAGATTTTGGATTGAACAATCTAAAATCCACAATCGCAAATCCAAAATTGAATATTCTCCCCTCCCCCCTCTCCCCTCTCCGCGTCTCCCCTCTCCCCTCATACCTTTTACACAGGCTGCGGTTTTCGGATATCAGAATTAGTCAAGAACTCATTAAAAGGAGTGATCACTTGTTTAGGAACAGACGCTTGAGGAAGTGTTAATGGTAAGCGCGGAAAGATTAACTCTGCTACTCGATAAGCTTCATCTAAAGAAGGATAACCAGATAACACAAAAGTATCAATTCCTAATTCTGCATATTCCCACATTCTCGCTACAACTGTATCTGCATCTCCGACTAAAGCAGTACCAGCACCACCACGTACTAAACCCACACCAGACCATAAATTAGGGCTAATTTCTAAATTTTCACGGCTACCTTTGTTTAATTGTGCCATGCGTCGCTGTCCTTCTGATTCAGAATTAGCAAATCTTTGATGTGCAGATGCAATAGTTTCATCATCTACATATTTAATTAATTCGTTGGCTGCATCCCAAGCTTGTTGTGTGGTTTCTCGGACGATGATATGCAAACGAATACCAAAACGTACAGTTCTACCTTGTGCAGCTGCTAATTCTCGAACTTTGTTGATTTTTTCGGCTACTTGTTGGGGTGGTTCTCCCCAAGTTAAATAAACATCAATATGTTTGGCTGCAACTTCTAAAGCTTGATCAGAAGAACCACCAAAATATAATGTCGGATAAGGCTTTTGTACTGGGGGAAATTGTAATTTAGCATTTTGCACTTTGAGGTGCTTACCACTAAAGCTTACCTCATCTCCTTCCATGAGCGATCGCCAAATCGTTAAAAACTCATCTGTTAGTTGATAACGCTGGTCATGGTCTAAAAATATCCCATCTTTTGCTAACTCAGCCGAGTCACCACCAGTAACTACATTTAACAATATCCTCCCTTGAGAAAGTTGATCAAAAGTTGCAGCCATTCTCACCGCTAAAGCAGGAGACATCAAAGAAGGACGAAAAGCCACTAAAAATTTTAACCTTTCTGTCAAGGGAATTAAAGAAGCTGCAACTATCCAAGTATCTTGCTTTTGTCCAGTCCCAATTAACATCCCCCCAAAGCCTAATTGATCTACCGCTTGGGTGATTTGCTGCATATATCCATAGGTAGCTTGTCTTCTACCAATTGTTGTCCCTAAATACCGTTCATCTCCTTGGGTGGGTAAATACCAAAAAACTTCCATGTTTTTATCTCCTGCTGCTATTTTTGGCTAATCGTTTTGGGGGTAATTGTTGCGTATTGTTCATTAGTTAACATTGCTTCTTTAATATCAATTGATTTAGGCAGAATTTTTTCCTGAGTAAATAAATCAGCAATGCGTTGTTGAGTAGCCATAATTTCTGGATTAATTGACCTTAAACTATAGGTACGTCTTTTAACTACTACCTCTAGAATTGGTTCTTCAACTTTTAACTCTGGTGCTAAAATTTTGACTACTTCTTGGGGGTTTTGTTCAGCCCATTTGCCAACTTTGTCTGTTTCCTCTAAAATGATTCGCACCAATTCTGGATTTTCGGTAGCAAATTTCCGGGAAGCCATAATAAAACCCCCTTGAGTAGCAATACTACTACCATCTCTAATCACACGAGCTTTAGCAGTTTTTTCAACGCTGGCTAAGAAAGGGTCCCAAGTTACCCAAGCATCTATTTTCCCTTCAATAAAAGCACCTCTGGCTTCAGAAGGAGGTAGGCTAACAGCTTGGATATCACTATATTTTAAACCGCCTTCTTCTAAGGCTTTTAGCAATAAGTAATGAGAAGCAGATCCTTTTTGAAAAACAACTTTTTTCCCTTTTAAATCTGCTATTTGGCGAATTGGCGAATTATTGGGAACAATAATAGCACTACCTTTACCTTCTGAGGGATTTCTACTAGCTACATAAACTAATGAAGCCCCAGCAGCTTGGGCAAATATTGGTGGTGTTTCCCCCACAGAACCCATATCAACCCTACCCACATTCATTGCTTCCATGAGTTGTGGACCGGCGGGAAATTGCGCCCATTTTACAGAAACTCCCAGAGGTTGGAGGCGTTTTTCTATTACTCCTTTAATTTTTACTAAATCTCCAGAACTTTGATACCCTAAATTTACAACTTTAGTTTTAATTGTGGGAGATTGACTTTCCGTTTTCTGACTTTCTAATGAGCAACCGCTTAAAGTAGTAGAAATAGTTAATAAGCCAGGTAATAGCAATAGGGAAAAGCGTTGAATAATGTTAATTTTTGGCAGACTAAATGTTTTCAGCATAGATTTTTCTTGCTTGTGATAATTGATGGGTTTTGACTCAGGCACTAACTGCTAAAAATGCAGAATTAACTAGCAATTCTGAACGATTATTACCAGTCTTTGCTAATTGCTATAAACTGCACTCTCAGGAGTGTAAATTTGCTTTTTAGTCATCTGCACTATTCATTTGTGATTTTTTGATCGCTGGGGGCTAGTGCAACAAGTCAAAAGTCAAAAGTCAAAAGTAAAGAAAGCTTGGATGGTAAGCTTTTGAACCTTTTTGAACTAGATAGTTATTTTCGCCATGCTGCACTAGTTACGCTGCATTCAGCATACTACTTAATCTTGGTCGAGTTATCGTAGTTAAGGTAGTATTTCATAAAAAATTTCTAAAAGCAAGTCTTGAATGATTCAGGGTGATAGTACATTGACTGAGTTTCTGTCCCTGAAAACAGTTGAACATACGGTAAAACTGGCAGTTTGACAAACGGAAAACAATATTTAGTTTCTTTGTGTATGCTTACAGACAGGTTTAAATGGTATCTGTATAAAACTTCCTGCACTCGACTAAATGCTGAGAGGAAAAAGCTGTTTTAGCTTTACTTTCTAATCTAGTATTTACACAGTTACTAGGGCTGTTTTATATTGTTAATTATCTGAGATTCCCTTTTAAGTAATTCTGCTAGAGTATTTTTTATTACCAATAAAATTCGTTTCTTTGACTTTATCTAGTGTAATGAATAACAAATTATCGCAAAAGTGGGACTTTTTTTGGTTGCAGCTGACTGCATTGATGTTGCTCAACAGCTTAACGGCTAAACCCCTCAACGCGCAGACGATCGAATCTGGGAATATCCCCAACAGTAATTTGCTTTTATCCCAACAACTCCCACCATCCCAAGATTTTCAAGCACCCCCCCCTTCCTCCCTACCTTTACCCCAACTACCACCGAACCTCCCTCCCCCAACTGAGTTGTTACCACCAACACAAACTAACCCACTATTAGAACAGTTACCTCCAGATGCGCCAAAAACTATTGTCGTCAAAAGATTTGAGGTGGTTGGTAGTACGGTATTTAGTCCAGCAAAGTTAGCGGAAGTAACAAATAAGTTTACTAATCGGCCGATTTCCCTAGCTGAGTTGTTTCAGGTGCGCTCAGAAATTACTGATTTGTACGTTAAAAATGGATACATTACGTCAGGAGCCTATATTCCGCCACAAACTATAGATGCTGATGTAGTAAAAATTCAGATAGTGGAAGGGAAGTTAGAAGATATTGAAGTTGTAGGAACCAGGAGATTAAACCCTGATTATGTGCGGAGTCGAATTGCGATCGCCTCTGTTGCACCAATCAATCAAAAGCAATTGCTGGAAGCTCTAAGACTATTACAGCTTAATCCTCTAATTCAGAATCTATCTGCTGAACTTTCCGCCGGTTCTCGTCCAGGTACGAATATCTTACAACTAACTATCAAGGAAGCAAAAACCTTTAGTAGCCAAATTGCGCTAGATAACGGACGATCGCCTAGTGTGGGCAGTTTTCGCCGCAGACTCAATCTATCAGAAGCCAATTTATCAGGAAGAGGAGATAGTCTGAATCTAAGCTATAGCAACACTGATGGTAGCAATGGCATTGATGCCAGCTATACATTACCCCTCAACCCCCGCAATGGAACACTCACACTCAGCTTTAGTAATACAGATAGTAATGTGATTGAACGCCCTTTTAACGTTCTTGACATTCAATCTAACTCTCGCTATTACGATTTAACATATCGTCAGCCCATATTGCAATCATCTAGACAAGAATTGGCTCTAGGTTTAACCGTTTCCCATCGGGAAAGTCAAGCCTCCTATGTAGCAGGTGAAAGACTGCCATTTCCCGCTTTAGGAGCAGATGATGATGGAAGGACAAGAGTATCTGCATTGAGATTTTTTCAGGAATGGACTAGCCGCAACACTCAAGAAGTGTTTGCAGTGCGATCGCAATTTAGCCAAGGTCTCGGCGGTTTTTTAGATGCCACCGTGCGCGAAACGGCTCCTGATAGTCGCTTTTTTGCTTGGCAAGGACAAGCTCAATGGGCCCGTTTATTAGCACCCGATACCCTATTAATTGTTCGTGGCAATGCTCAATTAGCATCTAGGACACTTTTAGCTACAGAACAATTGGGCTTAGGTGGTGGTGAGAGTGTGCGTGGTTATCGTCAAGATTATCTGCTCACAGATAACGGGACATTACTATCGACAGAAGTTTATATCCCCATTGTGCGATCGACAAATTCCAATGGAGTTTTACAAATCATCCCCTTTCTAGATTTGGGTATTGGTTGGAATAACTCAGGCAGAGATGATCCTAATACTAATACCTTATTAGGAACAGGTTTAGGTTTACGCTGGACACAAAACAACTTAACCGCTCGTTTTGATTGGGGGATACCCTTAATTTCTGTTGACTCCCAAGACAGAACATGGCAAGAAAACGGTTTGTATTTTTCTTTGCAATATAATCCTTTTTGAACTAACCTACTTGTAAGAAGTCAGGAGTCAGAAGTCAGGAGTCAGGAGTCAGGAGTCAGGAGTCAGGAGTCAGGAGTCAGGAGTCAGGAGTCAGGAGTCAGGAGTCAGGAGTCAGGAGTCAGG
>DATGXQ010000450.1:0-45095 GCA_035298905.1 Nostocaceae cyanobacterium
AGGGGCCTGCTTCTAGGAGTGTCACTTTATAACCTTGTTTGGCTAAATGGTGGGTTGCACCTAAACCCGCCCAACCAGCACCAACTACTACTATCCGTTTTTGTTGTGATTCTTCCACTATCCTAGCCTCCTCATAACTACTGTTTTTTACCAATTTACTCAGAAGTTAGCATACTTGTAGCCCAAGTTACCTAGTTCTCCTTGAAGAGACACTTGCAGTATATGCAACCTCACGAGTATAACTGAAAACAGATTTAATTATTTACGGGGTGTTAATTTTATGAATTTATCTTCTGATATGCAAGTCAGTTTAGAGAATTTTCAATTGATAGATGGGATTTATTTTCCTCAAGATTATGCTCAATTAAATCAAACTAAGCATAAACAAACTTGGGACAAGATTGGTGAAACTTATTATGGCTCACAAAAAATTGAGCAAGCCCAGGAGTCATCACCAATTAAACAAGATTATACTCTGTTAACTGGTAAAGTTGGTGGGGCTTGGAGTTTATTTCCTGAAAATAAATCAGTTGATAGTGTTTTAGAAATTGGTAGCGGTTATGGGCGTGTTTCTTTGCATCTTTCCAAAGCGAAGAATTTACAATGTCAAAAATATTATGCTGTAGATATCTCTGAATCTTTGTTGCGGAGGTTAATTAAGGTTAAGCAGGAATATGATTTTTTCCCAAATGCAGAATTTTTTATCATTTGTAATTCGGCAGAAACTTTACCGTTAGCTGATAATTCTATAGATTTAATAATTTCTAACTGTGTATTTATGCACATTCCAGATGCACAGTTAAGGAAGCTAATGGCGGAACTTGCTCGTGTTCTAAAACCAGGTGGAATGTTTGTGTTTAATCATTCGTTCCATAATCAAGCTTGTCCTTCCCATCAGATACATAATTTTATTAGAAACTTAAATCTAGTGAGTAGAAATCCCATTTACCTTAAACAATATACGGCTAAGGAAATTGAGGAAATGTTATCTATTGCTGGAATGAAAGATAAATGTGAATACATTGTTGAACCAACAAAGGAATATGCCATTTTACCTGAAGCAATAAAAGGAATTCCTGTTCCTTTCGCCAAAGCAATTAACAGGAATTTGAAGCCATCAGCAGCGCAAAAAGAGATTTTTGCTTATGGTTTTAGTGCTTACAGTACGCCTTTAGTGTAATTAGTTTAGCGGCAAATTTAGGGGAGGGTAATACCATTTCACTTTATTAATGATACAGATACATTCAGACGGACATGGCATTGCTCATGGGTGTAAACTTAAGCCCTAACGAATAGAATTCGTGGCTATACAGGCCAAGTCCGCCTACGCGGACTAATGAAAAATCAAGGTTTTCAAACCCACGCAGGTGGCCTTCCCTACGGGAAGCCGCTACGCGTCTTGCTTGTGTAGACGCGGTTTCTAACCGCCCATTTTCCGTTAAGTTGACACTAATGGGCCTTGCTATGTCCCTACAAGCAATCTATATGTATCAGGGTTTTCGGAAAATGGTATGAGATGCCTAACGCCAGTTGCTACAAAGCGGATAACCCCCTCAAAGCACTGGCTCTCTTACAAGAGTTTTTACTATATGATTGTATGATTCAACACTGGCTTTAGGGGAAGAAACAGAAGTGGCAGAAATTATTATTTGGGAACAATTATTTGTGAGTTTTGGTGTGGGAGTGAGTGTCAGTTAGTATAAATCTTTGTGATGCTATTCCCAGCCGGGGGCTGGGAACGAGAAAGATAATTTTTGCAGATTTTGGCTTAACTGTGGATGCTTCCATCTGGCATAATTGCACCAGTTAAAAATGTTTCACTCATGTCTGTGTCGTCCAAAATCGCACCTTGCAAGTTTACTTCACTCAAATTTGCTTCACTTAAATCAGCACCGCTTAAGTCAGCATCCTGTAAATTTGCTTTCCACATCCGCACCCCGCCCATTTTTGCACCTGATAAATTTGCACCTTGTAAATTGGCGGCGCTAATTGATGCCATGTGTAATATAGCATCTGCTAAATCAGCACCAGTTAAAGATGCGCCACTTAAATCTGATTCGTTCAAATTCGCGGTGGCTAAATTTGCTTGAGTTAAGTCAGCACCGCTTAAAATTACTTCGGATAAATTCGCTCTTTCTAATTTTGCACCCCGGAGATTGGCTTTACTTAAATTTGCTCCGTTTAACGATGCTGCTGTTAAGTTAGCACCCCGCAAATCAGCCATCCCAAAGTCTACTCCGCCTAAGTTTACTCCTTGCAAGTTTACTTCTGGTAATGTTATACCATGAAAGCATCTTTCCCCTTTGGCATACCTAACTAAAAGTTCTTTAACATCCATAACTTTCCGGTTGTTTGTGCTGGAATTGTTACTCTTGGTTGCTATTGGTGAAAATTTTGTTTTCTACCCATAGTCTAATATGAAAGTAAGTTTTTTCAGATAGTTTCCCCTTTTGACTGATGATAAGTTAGAAAAAAATACATACTTTGAGGATTATTTACTGTTGACAGAGTTACTCAATTATTAGACATTCTCTAGGCTTGATGCTTGAATGATTAAAGGCAGATTAACGCAGATGAGTTTTATAGTTTTGGAAGTATGAGAGGTGGTTAATCTAGCTTTTTCTCTGGATGGGAAATATTCGATGATTGCTGTATTTAAATCATAGCGGAATCGTTAATGTTCAGTGGAGGAGATATTCACATTTCGTAAAATAGACTTCAATCCCTAATTCCCTTACTGAATTGGAAAGTGGGAATTTGCAGAGGGTGTATAGAATTTCTCTACAAGAGTTAGAACAGATGTGTAATATTTAGTTTTGATGATGAGAAAATTGATGTGTTAAGTATAGTTGATGCAGAGATAAAAAAAAATTAAAATTTACTCGGAAGTTTATGTTTGTTGCTTGACTCCACCTAAAATAAATGCGATCGCTCCTTCTGTGTGTTTTTCGATCATTTCTGGACTCAAGCGATCGATCTCTGGTGTTAGGTGTTTCCAGTTTTCTTGTACGGTAAAGTAGAAAATACACACGCTAATTATGTGAGTTAATGTCAAAAATGGATCTAGAGGACGAAAGCATCCTATTTCTATCCCTCTTTCTAAAACCTTAATTAGCGGTTCATACAGACTCCAAGGGCTTATTTGCTTGAAGTATAAACCCTGATTTTGACTCGCTTCTTGAAACCAAAGCATCTGTCTGTGGGGATAGGTTGATTCATAGGCGATCGCATGACGGATAATTAACTTTAGCACTTCTTCTGGGTGTAACTGCTCTAAATCCAGTTGATTGACTATTGTGATCGCTTGATTAATCGCACGCTGTAAAACCGCTTTGTACAAACCTTCCTTGTTCTCAAAATAGTAGTGAATCATGGCTGTCGTGATTTTCGCACGATGAGCGATCGCACTCAACCGCGCACCCTTTAACCCATGTTTCCCAAATTCTATCTCTGCTGCGTCAAGAATTTGCTGCTGCGTCACTTCCGCATCCCTCACCTGACGCGCTGATTTTACCACTTCCTGATTCTTGACTAACCGCACCACAACATCACAATTTTTAGTTTGTTTGTACATGGTAGCAAGTTTAGACCGTTCCTTTACAGCAGTTCAAAATAAAATTCCCAATTAAATACGCAAAATTTCCCCTTCTTCCCCCAAGGGTGAGAAGTTTAGACAGAAGTACAAAACTTGACTAAACTTTTACACTTTGCTAAACTAATTAAAAAATTAGTTAATAAAAGAATAATTCTGTATGACCATGCTGCAAGGCTCACCCTGGCTATTGGCTCACCGTTCCATGCTCAAGCCAAATCAGCCATTTCAAGTTTCGCTATATGGGCAAGATTACGTAATATGGCAGGATAATAAAGGTAAAATAAGTTGCTTGCCTAATGCTTGTCCTCATTTGGGTGCAATGCTTTCTGAGGGTTGGTGTGTGAAAAAAGCAGATGGAAGCAGTACGGTAGTTTGTCCATTTCACGCTTTAGAATTTGATAGCAATGGTTGTACTGTTTTACCCCAGACTAACAAGCAAACCAAATCTTTACTATCACCTTTAGAGTTAATTATTCAGGGAGATTTTATCTGGACTTATGGTGGATATGAACCAAAAATTTCTATTCCTACGATTTTAAAAGATATTGCGGCTGAATATGAATTTATTGGACATTCCAAAGAGTTCAGCGTCAAAACTGACTTGCTGACAATGCTATTAAATATGCATGATTATGACCATCAAAATGGTACACATCGACCTTTATTTGAAATCGAGGAAGTACAATTTAAGGAATTTATTGATAACGGACACTACTCTCATGCTTACTTTGATTTACTCAGAAAAGACCCTAAATTTAGCGATTTAATCAAAAATCCCGGACTGTTAGGTATACCAAAAACAATTAACGCTCATTTAGAAAATTATTTCCCATGTTTAGTTATGGTACATGCTGAAAGTCCTGTCGCTAGTGTTAAACAAATTCATTTTTTTATTCCAGAATCAGTAACCCAGACTCGCACCTACGTCCTAGTTTTTGGTAAAGTCAAACATCCTATTGCTCATTTAATTAAAAAGAATTTTGTCCGTTTAGCAGAAGTGATTGTTGAACAAGATGCTGATGTTTTAGAAAAACTTTACCCTAATATTCCACAAAAAATTAAACTCAATAACGAAGTAGGAATGGATTGGGTAAAACGTAATTTTCAGAATTGGTAATATTGTAGATATGGTTTTACTAGGAAAGTACGGTCATGATTAAATTAAACGATCGAACTACCACCGAAATAATTTACCCTGATAGTGATGGTAAGCCGATGTCGGATAATACCAAGCAATTTCGCTGGATTACTGTAGTTCATCATAATTTAGACTGGCTATTTGCTCAAGATCCCAATGTATTTGTAGCCGGAGATTTGCTTTGGTATCCGGTTGAGGGTGATAACAAAATCAGACAAGCTCCTGATATCATGGTAGCATTTGGCGTTCCCAAAGGCGATCGCGGTTCTTATATGCAGTGGAAAGAGGAAAATATTGCACCACAAGTAGTATTTGAAATCCTCTCACCAGGTAACACCATGACGGAGATGAATAGAAAACTGGTGTTTTATAACCGTTATGGTGTAGAAGAATACTATCTGTATGACCCTGATAAAAATGATTTAAGTGGGTGGATACGAAATGAAGGAAATTTAGATGTAGTTGAAGAGATTAATAACTGGGTTAGTCCCCGCTTAGGTATACGTTTTGACTGTTCTGGAGATGAGTTAAAGCTTTATCATCCCGATGGTAAACCATTTGCTAGTTATTTAGAAGTTTCCCAGCAGTTAGAAACTGCGCTACAGGAAGCGGAACAAGCTAAAAAACGTATGCTAGAAGCAGAACAACAAGCAGAAAAGGAACGTCAACGCACACAAAGACTAGCAGAACACTTGCGCTCTTTAGGTATTGACCCAGAACAGATACAATAGTATATTTACCCTTAGTGAGCAATTAAAATATAGGGTTGGTTACTTATACTAAAAATAGACCAACTCTATAAAAATAAAGATAATGGAAATAAAAAAATTAAAATTAGGGAAATATCTAACTTTAGAAGAATTTTGTACCTGTACACAGACTTATCAAAAATATTCTCAAAATATCAACCCCTATCCTCAAAATATTTCCGAAACCATTCCCGCACTACAGGAACTAAATAAATTTATTATTGATCCAGTTATTGATTTTTTTGGAATTGAAAAATTTAAACTTACCTACGGCTTTTGTTCAGCAAACTTAAAGAAATATTTAGCCAAAACCGACCCCATTACCGGACAAAAAAATGGAAGAGTAGCACCTAACCTAGACCAACACATGAGTTATGAAATCAATAAAAATGGAAAATACCATTGTGAGAGATTAGGTGCTAGTTGTGATTTCTTAATTTTAGATTTACCGACTGAACAGCTTGTAGAATGGATTTTACAAAATAAATTACCCTTTGACTCACTTTACTTCTACGGAACAAATCGACCCATTCATATCAGCTACGGACAGCAACATAAACGGGACATTTGGACATTTAACAACTCAGGACAACCTACAAAAAAAGGAATTGAAAATTGGCTGCAACTAGCAAAAGAAACCTAACCAAACCTGATGTTTATCTTTTTATCAGCGTCCATCTGCGTTTAAATCTTTATTTTCCTCCGTTTCAGATTCTGTTTGCTTATTTGCTTTAAGTCTCTTCCTTTGTCGAGTTTTCACCGCAGCTTTTAAAGCTTTTAACTTATAAGGGTCTGCATCTTTACGCCAAACCAACTTATAATTATTAATGATAGCACAATGGTCAATTAAACATTTGCGCCACCCGGAAAAATTACTAATACTCCGCCAATCTTCATATAATCCCCAATCTTCCTCTTGACGGGTCAATTTAGCGAACTTCTCATAATGTAAATAGTCAGGAGTCACCAAAGTATCTTTTTGATGTAAAATTGGCGGATCATCTTCTAAATCGTAATCTCGATAAACAACATGTAAATCTCTTAAATCAACTTCCATCGCTCGATATAAAACCGGATGAGGTTCAATATCAAAATCAGGATAATACAAATAAGAAATCTTCGGTTTTCTAGTATGAAACTTAATTACATTTGCTTCTTCTAATCTGCCAATAGTTCTACTAGCACAACCTTCATACAATCTCAAAAAAGGATCTAAAGCTTGTAAAGCTGAGATATGAACTAACAGAGAATTAGAGGATTTTTTGCCAATTTTACTATTTTGACAACATTGAATAATTAAATCCGTATTTCCCAAACTACGCAACATTTCATCAGCTTCTAAGCAAGCTTTTTTCAAACTACCAAACAAACTCATAATATCTTCTTGTACTTCTGGTACTAATTCCCCCAACTTAGGACGGCGACTAAATTGACATAATGCTAAGTACACCATTAAATCTTGTCGTCTTTGTTGTGCGATCGCATCCCATTCTTGAGGATTAGTCGCTTGTAAAATAATATTAAAAGCTCGGCGCAAACTCCCAAATTCTGCTACTATTTCAGCTTCTTGCGGTAATTCATCTGCAATAGGAAGCCTTCCCCGTTCAGTCACAAAAGCCATTAAAGGTGTTAATAGTTCCTGAAAATCTTGAAACTTCTTAATACAAGCGCGGACTCTAGGAGTAGTAGCACGAGAACGAAAACGAGAAGCACGGAATAATTGTGCTTGTGCTTCATCCCGAAAAATAAAATAAACACCCAAAGCGATAGGAATCGCATCCACTCCTAAAACTTGGTCAATGTAAATTTTTAATTCTTCCTGCTCATAATATTTTTGAAAAGTGTTGCGATTAGTAATCACCCCATCACCATAAGCCACCACACCCCGTTTACTATCAGCAATTAATACCTGTGCTGCGACTAATAAAACCTTTTGTGTCAACTCCCAAGCTGTAATTAATGCTTCTCGACGTTCACTTTGGTCTTCAATCACATTAATCACAAAACCAATATTGACAATATCCGCAGGATTTTTTGGCGTATCTGGTGAATAGTAAGGGTCCCAACCACTACTAACATAACCTAGTTCCGCAATGCGGCTGACATCTCCACCATGTCCACAACCATAATCAAAAAAAGTAATTTCTGGAGTAAATAAACCAGCTTCTAAAGCCAACTTTACAGGACGAGAGAAATCATGGCGGATAATAGCGGCTTTGTGACGTTCAATTTTAGGTTTGAAATTGGCTGTTACATTTGTAATAGTAGTTGCACTCTGAACTAAGTTATGTCCCTGAATTTCTACACCGTAAGCTTGTAGTCGTTTTTGCCAACCAGCCCTTGTACCAATTCCTCTAGAATTATCTAATAAACCCAAATTTTCCTGAGCGCGAGTGAGGGCTGCAAACTCTTCATACAAAGGATAATCGGCAGTAACAAAAGTTTCCTTCCGGTGTAAAATTGGCGGATTATCTGAGGTGCTATAATCTCGGTAGTTAACTTCTAATGTTTCTAAATCTACCTGAATACTTGCTTGTAAAGCAGGGTGAGGATCAGTATCAAAATCAGGGTAGAATAAATAAGAAATCTTCAGCCTATTAGTGCTAAATTTAACTAAAGTTGCCCCTTGAGTTTGGGGTGCTAGATTACGGGATAGGCTTTCATATTGCTGAAGCTTTGGGTCAAGAGTATAGAGTGCCGAAACATGAATATAAAAAGCATCTGGTAGCATTTTGCCAACTGGACTATTCTGGCAATAGTTAGCTACTGTACTGATGTCTATTGCTTCTGGAGTTGGGCAATCTGCCTCAAGTAGATTCCAGCTATTTTCTGACTGCGCCATTGCACTTCTTCACAGATAACTGCTGCTAGTAATTATGCCAGTAGCTAAGTTTTTGTCTCGATTTTTTAATGATAATTAGTATTGACCATGTTTTGGGTTAATACTCAGATTTCTCAATTCTCAGATTAGCCGACTCAAAATATTATGGTGATTGTTCTCAATTACTAGATTTTGCCACTAATAGTTAAGTTTTAAGTACCCAAGCAAAATTAATTGCACATATTAACTGAAAACAGAAATGTCTGTATTTCTTACCTGTTCCCTGTTAAGAGTTCCCTGTCCTAACTATGAAATTTATTTTGCACGACTACTTATCTATGTTTTTACTAGAATCAGCAGTATACTTAAACACTATAATTATAGATTGTTACTGTCTATTCACAGTAATTTCACGATGGTTATTTTCCTTGATTTTCGCTTAAAATTGCCAAACGTCATTGGTAAATCCTGTTTTAATTTACCATTCATAAACGTTACAATTCAACACATTTCCGTTAGCTGTTTAATCACTACAAGCATTTCTGAAGTTAAATGAATTTTTGTTAACTTAATGATGAGAGTTACTGATTCTTAACGTCCATAAAGATATAAATCTGTTTATTAACTTTTTGCTAATTGTTGTCTCAGCTTGTGGCTTTTTAGAGTCAGTTAACCTGGGAATTGTGTAACCTAAAAACAACCGAGCTAATGATTTTATTGAGGTCTAATGACTCCTACAATTATGCGTCAGCTTTGGTCTGTAGTTGAAGCCACTCAAACAGTCACTCTCTTGCAGTTAGACGATGCAAGCTTGGTGCAGTGGTTGGTGAAACAGACTAATACACGGGTTATGTTAGATGCTAATGAAATAGATTATCTATGTAACTACATTCAAGCCAAATTAAGTCTTATTCGTGATCTTGCCTATGAGCGTCAGCATTCTTGATTGGGGATTGGTGATTGAGGAGAGGGGAGAAGAAGAGAGGGGAGACAGGGAGAGGGGAGACAGGGAGAGGGGAGAGGGGAGAATCTTCTTTTTTCTCCGTGTCCCCGCGTCCCCGCGTCCCCGCGTCTCTTCTGCCCCCCTGTCCCCTTTCACTTCTGAGGTAAATAGCCTTCAACTAAACAATCACTACCAACGACACGCCAACGTACTCGTTCTAAATGTAATGCCTCAGTCATTGTCGTTAAGCCCAAATCACCTACAGGCGTGGGAGCATGACTACCGCCGATGATTTTGGGAGCAATAAAAGCGAGAATTTTTTGTACAGCGTTTTGAGCGATCGCACTGGCAGCTAAAGTACCACCACATTCCCACAGGACGCTACAGAAACCACGCTCATATAAATGAGCCATAGCTTGAACTGGTGTCAGTGATGGAAACGCTATTACTTCCACACCTTTACGACGTAAAAATTCTTGGAAATCAGGTGAACTACCAAATTCTGTCAGCACTAATGTAGGTGCTTGATCAACTTCCCACAAGTAAGCATTCTCCGGTAAATTGAGGCGACGACTCATCACCACCCGCAAAGGATTGTGCGCCTCTGCCTGATGACTGGTTAAACGCGGGTTATCTTGCTGGACTGTATTACTACCCACAATCACCGCATCACAAGCAGCCCTCAGCTGATGAACTTCACTCCGCGCTTCTGGATTGGTAATCCAAGCACTATGACCGGAACTAGCAGCAATTTTGCCATCTAAAGTCATGGCATATTTTAAAATTCCTAAAGGCCGTCGATGAAGAATGCGCTGGATAAAACCTTCATTTAACTGCCGGCAAGCCTCTTCTTCTACTCCAACAACCACCTCAATTCCTGCCCCTTTTAACCGCGCAATTCCCCCACCAGCTACTAACGGGTTAGGGTCAACCATCCCCACTACCACCTTAGACACCCCAGCAGCGACTAGTGCTTCGGAACAGGGTGGCGTACGTCCATAGTGGTTACAAGGCTCTAGACTGACGTAAATTGTCGCTCCCTGTGCCTTCTCTCCAGCAGCTCTTAACGCGAATACTTCTGCATGGGGTTCACCTGCACGGGGATGAAAACCTTCACCAACAATTTCGCCATCTTTAACAATCACTGCCCCAACTAGAGGGTTAGGTGAAGTACGTCCTAAAGCACATCGGGCTAATTCTATACACCGTCGCATCATTGCCCGATCAAATTCACTGCCAATATTTTCTTTGAGCAAGGATGGATTAGTAAGGGCAAGCACTGGGGAGTTATCCATAATTCTAGGCAATATTATTAGCTGTAAAATTAACTATCGGTTATCACAGCAGTTCAAGAGAAATTTGATCCTAGTTAGCATTTATGCTGCTAAGACATTTTTTTCGTTTTTAGTTTTTAATTTTTAATTTTTAATTTTTAATTTTTCCCCCTATTTAAGTTTAATTCTCTAGCATTTTCATCTTTTGCCACCAGCGACTTAGTGGATAGTACAGCACAGGGGCCCATAAACTACTGAGAATCGCTGATGCTAAAGTTACTCTTTGATAGTATGTCCAAATTGCTTCCATGTTGCGATCGCGTGGCAATGACAATTGCACAGCGAAAATGGTATCGGCTAAAACCGCCATAGCAAAAACAATTAAAGCAATAGAAATAAAATCCTCTTGGATAAAGCGCTGTTTCTGAATTAGGCTAGTTAACATCCCCACTATTGCCAAACTCAACGCATGAGTAGGATCTGGTGAGGTCATCGCATCTTGCAGAAATCCCAGCACTATCCCTGCTAACATCCCAGAAAATATCGATCGCTTGACGCTCCAAGCTACCACCCAAATTAGCAGCCAGTTAGGGCCAATTCCTAATAATTCCAGTTCCATTCCTGGTAGACGTACAGGCGATAGCAGTAAACACAATAGCACCGAGCTAAAAGTCACTAACCAATCTAGTATTTGCCGACACCAAGGCTGCCAACGTGCCAGAGGAGGCAGCAACAATAAAGATTTTCGCTCTGGTGATTTTGTCTTTCTTGGTCTTTTGTCAGCCCATCTGAGAATTTTCATTACTTTTGCTTGATTCCAGAAAATTTAACTGGTAGCCGTAATTATTCCACTACCATACCAAAGGTTGAGGACGGGAGATAGGGAGGATGAGGGGCAGGAGGCAGAGGGGCAGAAGAGACGCGGGGACGGGGGGACGCGGGGACGCGGGGACAGAAAAGATTTTAGATTTAGGATTGAACAATCTAAAATCCATAATCGCAAATCCAAAATTGAATATTTTCCCCTCTCCCCTCTCCTTGCGGAGACGCTACGCGAACACCGTGTCTCTTCTGCCCAATCCCCCTTACTTAGATTGTGGGGGTTGTTGATTGACTGAGTTGGGGTTTTCTGCTTCTTGGTTTTTGGGTTTAGGATAAACTGTTACCCAATCTAGAGAGCGAATAGGTGGAAATAATTCAACTTTTGCCACCGATGCTGGTAGTTTCTTTAAGTCGAGAGATTTAATTCTCCCTACAGCCAAGCTTGCGGGAAACTTCTGACTATAAGTAGATGTAGAAACTAAATCTCCAACTTTGACATTTGGCACTTTTTCGTAAAATTCTAGTACTGCTTCTGCTGAAGAGTCACCCCGCAATACACCTTTAGCTGAGGTACGGCTGATAGTTACACCTACTTGACTTTTTAAGTCACTTACTAACAACACACGGCTAGTATCGGGAGTGACACTTTCTACTAAACCCACTAATCCACCATCAGCTTTAACAATAAAGCCTTCTTGAATGCCAGCATTTGTACCACGATTGAGTGTTACCTGCTGCCACCAATGGTCAGCACTTCGTCCTACTACCCGCGCCACTACTGGGCGAGAGGACAGTGGCTCTTTCTCCACATAACCTAATAAGCTTTGTAGCTTTTGATTTTGGCTTTCCAGGTCGGCTATTCGTGTTTCTAGTTCTAACAATCTAGCGTCTCTTAATCGCTCTTCTGGAGTAGGCCCTGACTGTAACATTTGCCAGGGGCGAGTAGCATTTTGGTATATCTCTAGTAAGAGTTTTCCCTGTGTTTGGCGCAGAGTCCAAGCACTGCCTACTACTAAAGCTAATAGCCCTATTTGTAATCCCTTGTGTTCCCACCATCGTTTTGCTGTAAACATTTATACCTATATTTATCCTAGTATTTATCTTATAATTTACTGTAAATGGTAGATAATGGATTCCATAATTTTCTACAGAACCCAATATCTAACTTTCTGCTACATATTGCGAGAACGGCCGCTAAATACTCTCTCCAATTGCTTGAAGTTTTCTAACACACGACCAGTCCCCAAGACAACACAACTTAAAGGATCAGCCGCAATGTGTGTGACAATGCCTGTTTCATGACTGATTAGCGTATCTATCCCTTTGAGTAATGCGCCACCACCCGCTAACATAATTCCGCGATCGATAATGTCTGCTGCTAGTTCTGGCGGTGTCCGTTCCAATGTCCGTTTTACAGCTTCGATAATTACCGACAGTGGCTCTAACATACTTTCTCTAATTTCTGGACCTTTAATAGTCACAGTTCTGGGTAGCCCAGATAGCAAGTGTAAGCCTCTCACTTCCATAATTGCATCATTATCCTCATGAGTGGGATAGGCAGAACCAATACGAATTTTTATGTCTTCGGCGGTACGCTCCCCAATCACCAAATTATGTACTTTTTTCATGTACTGGATGATGGCTTCTGTCAGTTCATCACCAGCAATTCGCACTGATTCGCTAATTACTGTACCTTGAAGACTTAAAACGGCTACCTCGGTTGTCCCACCACCAATATCAATAATCATGTTACCAGTGGGTTCTGCTACAGGTAGTCCAGCCCCAATTGCTGCTGCTACTGGTTCATCAATCAAATAAACTTCTCTTGCCCCGGCTTGAGAAGCTGCATCCATTACGGCTCGTCTTTCTACCCCAGTCACACCGCTAGGAATGCCAATCACAATCCGGGGTAAAATTAGGGACCGCCCTTCATTAACTCGCTGAATAAAGCTTTTAAGCATTAACTCGGCTGTATCGAAATCGGCTATTACACCATCTCGCAAAGGGCGGAGGGCTACCACATTGCCTGGTGTTCGGCCGAGCATTTTTTTGGCATCTTCTCCTACTGCCAAAGCCACCTTTTCATTTTGGTCAATAGCAACCACTGACGGCTCTTGAAGTACGATACCTTTACCAGATACATAAACAAGGGTATTGGCAGTACCAAGGTCAATACCCATATCCCATGATGAGCGAAAGTTCCTGAAAAGACCCACGCGTCTCTACGCCCCCTATTTGCGCTAGTTTTGACTACAACGGTAAGAGCTAATCGTGCTGGATTCTATTATTTTTTGTCGCCTGAGTCCAGAGAACTAGACTATTTTTTTCTATAGCTTTTGTCAACCTTGATTGAGGATTCAGGCATTTCACCTTTTGATATTCTGAAAATGGTTCTGTATAACCGTATAATTTTTTGGACGAGCCAAAGTAGTTTTTTGTCTACTCTGCTAGGTTTATTATATTGTTAACTATTTAACATATTTTAATTATTTTCACAATTCGCTAAAATCGAAGTCACAAGTTCAAGTACAATTGTACTCAAGAATCACAGCTATGAGCATTAACGTTGTCACTCTGATTGGTCGTGTGGGCAGAGATCCAGAAATTAAGTACTATGAATCTGGAACAGTTGTGTGTAAATTTACGCTGGCAGTAAATCGACGATCGCGTAACAGTGATGAACCAGATTGGTTCAACCTCGAACTATGGGGAAAAACTGCCGAAGTAGCAGGTAATTATGTTCGTAAAGGCAAGCAAATCGCTGTTAAAGGCACTTTAAAGTTTGACACATGGAGCGATCGCCAAACAGGAGCGCACCGTTCTTTACCAGTGATTAAAGTGGAAGAACTAGAGTTATTGGGTTCTAAGCGCGATGGAGACGGCAGTTCAATGGATATGTCTCCTGATAATTTCTAATCTTTGCTCATTAGTGAGGGAATAGGGGAGGACAGGTCTAGGGGAGACGCGGTGACGCTCTGAGGGGAGAGGGGAGACACGGTGACGCTCTGAGGGGAGAGGGGAGATACGGTGTTCGCGTAGCGTCTCCGCAAGGAGAGGGGAGAAAAAGAAAGGGGAGGACAGGTCGTTCGCGTAGCGTCTCCGCAAGGAGAGGGGAGAGGGGAGAAAGAAGAACCTTTTCGTCTCCGTGTCCCCGCGTCAGAGCGTCCCCGTGTCTCTTCTGTCCCCCTGCCCCCCGCCTAATAACTGATTTGCAATGTCACTGATGCTTGTACCTCTTGTTCTCCGCCAATTATCGGGGTAGAAGCTTCTGTTTTAGCAAACCGTGCTACTTGATCATAAACTGGGGCTGGTGGAGGTGGACTAGCACCATTGACTTGAATGCTGACTATTTCTTTGGGTTGTAAATTTAAAGTGCTAAACACTGCATTCGCTTGCCTTTGAGCGTCCTGAGTGGCTTTTTGCAAAGCCTGAGTTTGAGCAGAAGCGATCGCCTCATCACTGGCTACGAAGCTAACACCATTAATTCTTGTTGCCCCGACTTTCACCGCTTCATCTAATAGTGTCCCCACTTTATCAGTAGCCAGACGAAAACTCACGGTGTTGCTAGCACTATAGCCTGTAATTTTTTGGACATTGTTGGTATAGCTATAAACAGGATTCAGACTTACACCCGTAGTTTCTAGTTTTTCTACATTCCGACTTTTTAGCAAAGCTACCACAGCCGCAGAACGACGGGCTGCTTCCTGCTGTACTTCTTGGGCTGTTTTACCTTGAATCTCTACCCCTAAACTAACTTGTGATAAGGTGGTGGGGATTCTTTCTACACCACGACCACTCACCGTCAAAGTCCGCCATAACTTTTCCCTTTCTTGGGCTGATGATGGTAGAGTAAAAGCTAAAAATAGCAATAAAGTTAAAAAAAATATCCTGCCAATGTTTCTAGCCGAAAGGCGAGAAGTAGGTAAAGCAGTTGTAAGCATAATATTTACACTCCTCCAAAAACTATTTTGATTTAGATGTAAGCATTTAGTTATTAGCAGGTAGGGGCTGGTTTCTCAGTCCGTCCGTACAGGCGAAGTTTCCATCAGCTATTAGTTCTCACCAGTCAGCAAAGATTTTGCTGGACTGAATGCTTACAGATGTTCTTACTGTGACACTACCCACATTAAATATAGATATGGTTACGATTTTGGAAACTAAGGAAATCACATCTAGTTTTTTGGCTGTACAAGGTAAAAATTAAAGAGAAGCATTTTCACAGAACCAATGCAGTTTCTAAATGCACTTAACTTTTCTGTTCCTCTTTTGGCAAGTGCCACAAAAACCGTAGATAGCACGATGGTAGTAGCCGCAGTGCTACTGAGTTTAGTGGTAATTTACTTTGCCAGTAAACTTGGTGGAGAGATATCAAATAAGATAGGTCTTCCCCCCGTGTTGGGTGAGCTTGTAGGTGGTGTAATTATCGGGGTATCTGTATTACACTTGCTAGTATTTCCCCAAAGTGGGGCAGATAGTTCTAGTTCCCTAATCATGACTTTTTTGCAAACCACTGCTGGTTTAAGTCCAGAAGCTACCCCAGAAGTGTTTGCTGCCCAGTCTGAGGTAATTTCTGTATTAGCAGAACTGGGTGTGATTATTTTGTTATTTGAGATTGGTTTGGAGTCCAATTTAAAAGATTTAATGGCAGTGGGCATCCAAGCTACCGTTGTGGCTGCGGTGGGGGTAGCTGTTCCCTTCGCTGCGGGTACGGCGGGCTTAATGATTTTTTTTGGTATTGATGCCATCCCTGCCATTTTTGCTGGAGCGGCTTTGACTGCTACCAGTATTGGGATTACTTCCAAAGTGTTATCAGAAATTGGGCGGTTGAACTCCAAAGAAGGACAGATTATTCTTGGTGCGGCGGTAATTGATGATATTTTGGGAATTATCGTCTTAGCCGTGGTAGCAAGTTTAGCCAAAGATGGCCATGTAGATGTTAGTAAGGTTGTCTATTTAATTATTAGTGCTACTGGGTTTTTGTTGGGAGCGATCGCACTAGGGAATGTTTTCAATAAAACTTTTGTGGCGATCGCTAATCGACTCAAAACACGCGGCGAACTTGTTATCCCCGCTTTTATCTTTGCCTTTATCATGGCTTACTTAGCATCTGTGATTCAATTAGAAGCAATTCTAGGTGCTTTTGCCGCCGGGTTAGTTTTGGAAGAAACAGATAAACGGCACGAACTACAAAAACAAGTAATTCCCATTGCTGATATGCTAGTGCCAATTTTCTTTGTGACTGTTGGCGCTAAAACCGATTTGGGAGTTTTGAACCCAGCAGTTCCTAGCAATCGGGAAGGGCTGATTATGGCAATTTTCCTGATTACAGTAGCCATTATCGGTAAAGTAGTCACAGGTTTGACAATATTTGGTCAACCAGGAATTAATCGCCTAGCTGTTGGTGTGGGGATGATTCCCAGAGGCGAAGTCGGTCTAGTATTTGCTGGTGTAGGTGCTGCTAGCGGTGTCCTCTCTAAACCTTTGGGAGCGGCAATTATCATGATGGTAATCCTCACCACCTTTTTAGCACCCCCTCTTCTCCGCTTTGTATTTCCTAATTCTGATACCAAACCCAGTTTAAATGGCTCCTCTGAAGGAACATTAGCCATAGAATCAGCCCAGTCCGTCACTTCTGATTCCAAACAATAGGGCAGGGGAGCAGGGGGGCAGAAGAGACGCGGGGACGCTCTGACGCTCTGACGCGGAGACAGAAAAGATTATTACTTCTCCCCTCTCCCCTCTCCTTGCGGAGACGCTACGCGAACACCGTGTCTCCCCTCTCCCCTCAGAGCGTCTCCCCTCCCCGTGTCTCCCCTCTCCCCTCTCCTCTTCCTCTGGGAAACTTCACTAGAGCGATCGCCGTCTATCGTGTCAGTTGATTTCTATTACTTTTCTATTGCTCTCTACATTTGCAATGATGTTTATTTTTACCTTGCGTATACTCCCCTATAACTATATAGATATTTATCCAAAAATGAGAGATTAACATTCACCTATCGAGTACAACATGGTGTAAGTAAAGGAACTATTCACAATCGCCTCAAAGCTTGTGTCATCAGCTTTTCCAATTTTTAATTTTTAATTTTTAATTCCGGCTTGTGCATTAAATTACACCCCTCAGCATCAATCTCGGATTAAGTCAAGGGTGACTAACTGCGGTTGACTGAATATACTTAATTTTGATTATATTTTGGCGTTTATCATCTGCTGTTGATTGATTGTATCTTTAGATCAAGACCAAGACCGAAGCAGGTAACAAAGCAAAAGTTTAAGTGGTGACGGTGTGCAGATTTGCCAAGATTTTGCCGTTTATGGCTCCCAATAGTCAAGATCAGGAGAAAAGACTGTGAAACTACACTGGTTACTACCCAGTACTTTTGGAACTATATTTTTACTATCGTCGCCAGCTTGGGCAGCGAAATTGGAGTCTTGGAAGTTCGATCGCTCTCAAAACAAACTGGAGTTCAATACTTCGGGTGCTGTACAACCCCAAGCGCAATTAATTTTTAATCCCACTCGTTTAGTAATTGATTTACCTAATACACAATTTGGACGCTCTCAGGTGACTCAGCCTGTGGGTGGGGCAATTCGGGCTATTCGGGTGGGTCAGTTTGACCAAGACACAGCCAGAATAGTGGTGGAATTAGCCTCTGGCTATACCCTCAACCCTCAACAAATAAAATTTACAGGTGTTACTACTAATCGCTGGCAGGTGCAGTTACCACAGCCAGAAGTAGAACAAGCAGGTGTTAGTGATAATAGAAATTACAATTTAGCCACGGTGGAAACACCGACTCAACCAGAGTTTAGCCCTGTTGCTACCAATACTCAGGGAAAAACACAAATCGAAAATTTACAAACTACAGGTGATGGCTTTTTTGTGCGTACCACAGGGGATAATCCCAAAATTAGTGTAATTCGCAGCCGCGATCGCGCAACTATTTTTCTGGATCTGGCTAATACTACTCTTTCACCCCGCCTCATTCAAGGTAGTTTAGCAGTTAATAAACATGGTGTTAGCCGTATTGAATTTACCCAACTGCAATCTAACCCTCCTGCTGTTCGTTTAACCTTAAGAGTAGACCAAAATAGTTCTGACTGGCGGGCTACTTTGAGTAGTGGTGGGTTAGTGCTATTACCCACTAATCGGGTAGTCACTTTACCAGACAACAATAGTAATAATGATAGTTATTCCCCAATCCGACCAGTAAAGAATGACTCACCAGCCACAATTCAAGGTGTAGAATTAGCTGGCAATGGGACACAACTCTTAATCAGGGCTGATCAAGACATACTAGCAACTGGTGCTTGGGATAGGACAACAGGTTTATATAAGATTACAGTGCCTAATGCTAAATTAGCTCCTAAAGTTTCTGGGCCTAAATTTGATGCTGATAGTCCTGTTTTACGTGTGCGCTTACAACCCCAAGCACCAAACACGGTGTTAATTTATGTTCAACCAGCCGCCGGGGTCAGAATTGGTGAGCTTAATCAACTAGGTAATCAGCTTTTAGCTTTACAGTTACAGCGTCTGAGGCCAGTTATTCCCTTACCCCCCACTGGACAATTACCAAATCCCACAAATCCTCAGCCTGTCATCCGTCAACCGATTCCCAAAGGAAAAGTAGTGGTAATCATCGACCCTGGACATGGAGGAAAAGATCCGGGAGCAGTGGGTATTGGTGGATTACAAGAGAAAGATATCATCTTACCGATCGGCAAAAGAATAGCAGAAATTTTAGAACAGAATGGTGTACAAGTAATTATGACCCGCAACTCTGACTACTTTGTCAGTCTTCCCGGACGGGTAGAAATGGCAGAACGAGCCAGAGCAGATGTATTTGTGAGTATTCACGCTAATTCTGCCGGTGCAGGTCGTCCTGATGTCAGTGGCTTAGAAACGTATTACTATGACAATGGTTTACAATTAGCTCGCATCGTCCATAATAAAATTCTGCAAAATTTGGATGTCAGAGACAGAGGTGTGCGTAAAGCCAGATTTTACGTCCTCAGAAAAAGTTCTATGCCATCCATTTTAGTAGAAACAGGTTTTGTCACTGGTCGGGAGGACGCAGCTAGGTTGAGAACAGCCAGTTATCAAAATCAAATGGCAGAGGCGATCGCTCAGGGTATCCTGCAATATTTAAGACAAAGATAACAAAAACTGGGATTTCTATCTAAATTGCACCAGCAAAAGTCACACACTCAAACGATCGCTAAACCCTACAAAAAGCATTTTTACCCAATACCTAAGATTAGCTTTAATCGAGTTTAGCAATTGTTAGCAGTGGGAATTTTCAACTTATTACCTATTTCCTCGTTTCTGCAATCACAAAACAGCAATCCTTGGCTAACTAGACTTGTTTAGCATAGGATTGACTCAGCTTGTTGACCTCATCTCATGCTCTAAAATATCAATTTGTTTTTAATTCACAGTATGGCAAAACTAAAGGCATGTGTTAGAATCTTACGCCATCTGTATTAATTGCAGACGGGTTTTTACTGCTTCAAAGTAAAAGTTTGGGCGGTGGTGGTGCGAGGACTTACCCATAAGTTGAGATATTGACGGCTCCCATGAATGCAAATCAGGAGAAAAGACTGTGAAACTACACTGGTTAATACCCAGCACTTTTGGAACTATCTTCATGCTATCATCGCCTGCTTGGGCCGCCAAACTAGAATCTTGGCGGTTTGATAGCAATCAAAATCAACTGGAAATTAACACCTCCAGCGCCACACAGCCCCAAGCTCAATTAATTTTTAACCCCACTCGCTTAGTAATTGATTTACCAAATACTAACTTTGGTCGTCCCCAAGTTACTCAAACTGTTGGTGGAACAATTCGAGCTATTCGGATCGGCCAGTTTGATGAACAAACAACCCGTTTGGTGGTGGAACTAGTTCCTGGTTATACTCTTAACCCCAACCAGGTAAAATTTGTTAGTGTTAATGGTAGCCGTTGGACAGTACAACTACCAAAGCCAGAGTTAGAAGCTACAAACTCCTCAGAAAATTTATCGGTATCACCACCAGAAACTATCTCTACACCAGTAGATACTACTGAACGAAACATTTACAAAGTAGTAACAACTACTCCTATTACCCCCACAAATTCCGAGACAAATTCACAAATCGCTGCCAAACCTGGAATAACTCAGATAGAAAACCTGCGAGTGACAGGTGACGGGTTCTTCATTCGCACCAGTGGTAGTAGTTCGCAAGTTCAAGTCAATCGCACCGAAGACAACCGTACTATCAATGTTGACGTTCTAGGTGCTACTTTATCACCTAGCTTCAAACAACGAAGCCTATTAATTAATCGCTACGGTGTCAACCGCATCCAGTTTACACAACTTCCTGGCCAACCACCAGCTGTACGGATGACTTTACAGGTAGATCAAAATAGCCCTGACTGGAGAGCAACAACTAGCAGTATTGGTGGCTTTGTGATTTTACCAAATCGTACTGCTCTCAGACTACCTGCTAATAATTCCACACCAGTACCAACTGTTAGCGATTCTCCTTCCACAATTAAAGCTGTAGAACTAGCCGGTGGTGGAACACAATTACTCATTAGAGCTAGCTCTGCTGTATCGGCTGTCGGTGGTTGGGATCGAGCTTCTGGTTTATACCGGATTACCATTGCTAATGCTAAATTAGATCCTCAAGTGAGAGGCCCTGCTTTAGAGGCTAATAGCCCAGTACTAAAGGTACGCCTACAGCCACAAGCTGATAATGTGGTGGTATTTGTCCAACCAGCTGCGGGTGTACAAATTGGTGAACTCAATCAGGTGAGACAGGAGTTACTAGCACTACAACTACAACGTCCCCGCCGTACCATCCCACCAATTTCTTTACCTCCCCTACCATCTAACAGGGGACAGCTACCAGATGCTAATCGGGACTATCCAACCCGCACCCAGACCCCTATCTCAGTGCCAACCCGCACCCAGCCCCGGCTCTCCGTGCCTAAAGGGAGAGTGTTAGTGGTCATTGACCCAGGTCATGGTGGGAAGGATTCTGGCGCACCTGGCTTGGGTGGTTTGTTAGAAAAAGATGTGGTGTTGCCAATTAGTAAAAGAGTGGCAGCGATTTTAGAACAGAATGGTGTACAAACGGTACTGACAAGAGATGCTGACTTTTTTGTAGAACTACAAGGAAGGGTAGATATAGCCAAGCGGGTAAATGGTAATTTGTTTGTCAGTATTCACGCTAATTCTATAGATGGCCGTCCAGATGTCAACGGATTAGAGGTATATTATTACGACAGTGGCTATAATTTGGCGGAAGTTGTCCGCACAACCATTCTCCAAAACATCGGCACTTTAAAAGACAGAGGTACACGCAAGGCCAGATTCTACGTGCTAAGAAAGAATTCAATGCCAGCAATCTTAGTAGAAACCGGCTATATGACTGGTCGGGAAGATAATCCCCGTCTCGGTTCACCAGAATACCAGAATCGTATGGCTGATGCGATCGCTCGTGGTATTCTGAAGTACCTACAGCAAAGATAAAGTAGGGAAGTTGGGGAGCAGAGAAGCAGATGAGAAAATAACTAGTGACCAATTACCAATGACTAATGACTAATGACAAATTGTCTGCTAAATTCTGTATCTTAAATCCCAAGACTTAAATCAATATTTGCCTGTGTATTCATCTTCTTTGTTTGAAGGTCATCTTGACGATTTCTCTGATAAAGAACCTCAACGCGCTCCTATTGGCGTTTTTGATAGTGGTGTGGGTGGACTAACGGTACTGAGACAACTTTATAAGCAACTTGCCAATGAATCTATTATTTACTTTGGTGATACAGCCCGTCTGCCCTACGGCATCCGTTCCCAAGCTGAAATCTTACAATATGTCAGGGAAATCTTAGATTGGATGCAGCATCAACGGGTGAAAATGGTGATCATGGCTTGTAACACCAGTTCAGCCCTAGCTTTGGAAATTGTCCGCCCAGAATATAAGTTTCCTATTCTTGGTGTGATTCTCCCTGGTGCTAAAGCTGCTGTCCAGCAGGGGAAGCGCATAGGTGTAATTGCTACACCTGCTACGGCTAAAAGTAATGCCTATCGTCAGGCTATGATGGAAATCAAGTCTGATGTCCAAGTTTGGCAGGTTAGTTGTCCAGAATTTGTCCCCCTAGTGGAACAAAACCGGATTCATGACCCTTACACCACAGAAGTAGCTAGATCCTATTTGGAGCCTTTACTCAAACAGGAAATTGATACCCTAGTCTACGGCTGTACTCATTATCCTCATCTTGCCCCTGTGCTGCGATCGCTCCTTCCTTCCCATGTCCAGCTAATTGATCCATCTGTACATGTTGTTACTGCTTGTACTCAAGAATTAGACTTACTAGGACTCAAAAATACTTACCCACCCCTACCTACCCGTTTTGCTGTTAGCGGCTGTCCGCAAAAATTCGCTCAGTCAAGCTTGCTATGGTTAGGTTATACCCCTCTGGTAGAACAGGTCTGCTTTACTGATGCTGCTGTTTCGTAGAATCAAGCAGCCTTGTTGGCATCATCAAGGGTCAAGCTTTAAATAAATATTGACCCTTGATCACTTACCTTGATTATTAGCTATTCACTACCTCAGTTTGTAACACTTGCCCCTGTTGGAGTTGATCTTGATGACCTGAAAACTCTCATTTAGAAGTGGCCTTTTTACCATTTCTCTTAGCCAATGCTAATAACAGGTAAACAGTGAATAAATAACCAGCCGCTAAAATAAATATCATCATAGGCATATTTCCGTAAATCATTTTTCGGCACTATTTTTGAAAATATAAAATTGCATAAGAAATCAGCAGGATTTAAGCTGCTCAAGCCTATCCTTGCTGGCAAAGTTTAGCTATGCTAAACTACCCAGTAGAGTTATACTTCTCTCTGGTTGAAAAAATTTATTGCTTATTCAGTTTTTCGCAGACAACACATCAAGCACCAGTCTTGTTTCCAGATATGAAAAACTAACTGCGCTCTTTGGCAGTCTACCTAGTCTGCGTTATCTAACCTCACACCTGTTAGGCAAGAGCTACGCTGATGCTCAACGTATTCTCAAGACGCATTTCTGCTTCCTCAACAGAAAGCTAATAGTCCTACCTAATAGGTTTGTGCTTCGCCCCATAGAACACAGGATTTTTCCCATGTTTCTATTGACGACCAGTTATTTTAGACTCACCGCACCATCACAGTAAAGCCACTATTTGGTGTTTCACTGTTGAAGGGTGAATATCTGAAAAATTTAAAATCCCTAGATTTTAGCGTAACACACAGACCCGTAATTTTTAGCTATCTTCTAGACTAAATTTAAAATTTTCAAGATGTTTCTACATCAGATTTGTAGCCGTCGGTTTGATCAGAAAAGCCACAGTACAATTTTATTACCACCTTGGTTATAAAAAATACTAAGCTTAGTCCGTTTATATACTTACTTTTTTCCGTCTGCTAGTACTAGTAGCAACTTGTTTTTTATGAACATAAATTTTCACTATTAAAAAGTTTATACTAAGGGTAACAGACGGGCTAAACACTCACTGAAATAAATTATAGCTTAAATAGCAGACAATAGAGCCATTCCAGCCAATTTACTTTTTCCGGTTCAGGTTCCCTCATAGTCCAAAAGAGGATGCGAAAAACCTGATTTTTAGGATGTGATGAGTTTGTTTTAGCCGCAGACTAGCTGCCTTGAGTTCCAACCATTTGATACTTTACTATATTTTTACCTTGAACTTCTCACCCATCTTTACTTTAATCGTATCATCTTTAACACCAAAACAACACTTTTTTCATGCTGAGTCTGGGCTTTTCGCTCGTTGTTTTTATTGCTAAGTTGCTCTAATGAGGAGGAGGTAGCTTGATCAACAATGGGGGATAACGAAGAGAATCCAATTATAGTATGCCCAGTAGTCCTTATGGCAAGTGGGGAGTCTTAAATCTAGTAAGTTAATTAAATTTAGCGGTATATTTCTATTCTTAAATTTGGCAACAGTACTCATGAGCGGGCAAAAAGGTACTCTATTCACAGAAGTGTTAGGCTGTCACAGCAAAATTCGATGTAATTAATTTTTTTAATTCTCGATTAAATATTAAATTAGTTAGTAAAAGCAATTTTTTATTTAATTTAGTGCCTACTAAGCAGTACTAGCAATTGGTGACTGGCGATCGGGAACTGGGGGGACATGGAGGATGGGAAGCAGGGGAGATAATAACTAACACCCAATATCCCATCTCCATACACAACCCCTAACACTTAACTCTAGCCATTGCTTAACGCTTTAAATAGAGCATAGGCGTGTTCAAATCCGTGCTTCTCAAAATCTATTTTTAACTGGTGACACCGAGCTTTTGTGAAACTAAGTAATACCTTCCTAGTTAAACTATAACTTTTGGCAGTTGCATCAGAATTTTAGCGACAAAGACATCAGGAAGTTGTCCACCATTGTTTAGAACTGTCTGGTAAAACCACTACCAGGCAAAAGCTCATTGGATTCCTAAAGGAAAACTTTGCGCTGATTCGTCATTAATCTTAAAATGATTAAAGGATATGTAAACTTTCGTAACCTAAGCCAGAGTCCGCCCATCCATGACCCCAGCTACTTCCCTGTTTACCCCTGTGGAAACAGACCTGCAAATACTAGCAGAAAACCTTAAGCAGCTTGTTGGCAATCGCCACCCCATTCTCTATGCAGCCGCCGAACACCTATTCGGGGCTGGGGGGAAGCGCATTAGACCAGCGATCGTGCTACTAATATCGCGGGCGACTATGCTAGAACAGGATATTACATCCCGTCATCGCCGCCTTGCAGAAATTACGGAAATGATTCACACCGCCAGCTTGGTACATGACGATGTAGTAGATGAGTCAGATTTGCGGCGGGGTGTACCTACGGTACACAGTTTATTCGGCAACCGCATTGCTATTTTGGCAGGAGATTTTCTGTTTGCTCAATCGTCTTGGTATTTAGCGAATTTAGATAACTTGGATGTGGTCAAACTGCTTTCAGAGGTGATAATGGATCTGGCGGCAGGGGAAATTCAGCAAGGACTAAATCGTTTTGATACAACCCTATCTATAGAAGCCTACCTGCAAAAGAGTTATTACAAAACAGCCTCTCTTATTGCCAATAGTGCCAAGGCTGCTGGAATACTCAGTGATGTTTGTTCAGAAGTAACTGAACATTTGTATAGTTACGGTCGGCATCTTGGTTTGGCTTTCCAAATAGTGGATGATATTCTAGACTTTACTAGTTCGCCGGATACTTTAGGAAAACCAGCCGGATCGGATCTAAAAAGTGGTAACTTAACTGCACCAGTATTATTTGCTTTATCAGAGCAGCCTTTCTTGGAAGTGCTGATTGAAAGGGAGTTTGCCCAAGAAGGAGATTTGGAACAAGCCCTAGAGTTAATTCAAGATAGCGAAGGTCTACAGCAGGCTAGAGAACTAGCGGCCAATCATGCCAAATCTGCGGCAGAACATATAGCCATTTTACCACCTTCAGAATCGCGGCAAGCGTTAATTAATTTAACAGATTATGTACTCAGTCGTTTGTACTGATAAAATTTTAGTTTGTTTTTAGATTTGGGATTTAGGAGATGAAAAATCCAAAATCCCAAGTTGATTTAAGCGATATCAGGAGGTAGTTTTTGACTAGACTGATGCCGTCTTAACTCCTGCTGAATCAGACTTTCCAGTTCTTGACGGGGTACTTCAACAGTGTGATTAGTTGTGCCAGGAGTTTCCCAAAAAACTATACTATCTACTGGCTCTAATGCCACCAATTGAAACAAAATTTGAATTACAGGCAGAGGTTTAGCTACCATTTGAGGGTCAAGCCCAGCAGGTGAGGAGAGGGAAACATCTTGTAATGTAGGATAAGCGAAAATTACTCGCTTTTGTTGCTTGGGATTGGCTCGTTTGCTCACAGTAGTTAAAACCCAATTTTCTTGTGAATTTTGGAGAATATAATACTGGGGGTGATTTAACTTTTGAGCGATCGCTCGCAAGGCGGGGGCAATTGATGACACAATTTGTGGTGTCATGCCATCGCGGGGTGCATTGTCTATCAGTGATTGAATTTGTGTTTCTAAATCCATCATGACTTGTAAATGGCTCCTGGATTATGGCCAAAATAGCAGAGGGAACAATCAAACTCAACTGACCGAGGACTGGGCAGAGGGGCTTCAGCTGCTTCAGAGGCAGAGGAGATCATCATACCCAAGACCCCATTCTCAATCCCCGACAGCTAACTCCTATCCAGTACACATTAAAGCAATTACAGGTTGTGTTTCACCATGTTAGGGCTTTGTTTAAAACTGAGACTATGAATTTAGCCGCAACCGCAACTACTCAGGGAGAAAGTTCTATTGATGTGGAGGTGATATTTCAGTTTTTACTACAGGAGCTAAAACAGCCTACTAAAGCTTCTGAACAAAATTGCCGTGATGTGGCTTTGCGGATTACTGCTGAAGTCATGCGGATTTGTCATGAAAGTAAACGCATTCAAGCTTCCGGCGCGATAGAAAGTTCAGCCATGACTCTAGCTAAACATCGGCTGCAACAATGTTTGAGGTACTATCAGTTGGGTTCTAATCGGGGTAGAGTAGAATTACATAGTACCTTAAGTGCCATTATTTATCGTTACATAAATCCTCCCCAGAAGCAATTAAGCTATCAAGGGCGACTGACTATTATAGAAGACTTCCTGCAAAGTTTTTATTTGGAGGCACTGAATGCTTTTAGAAGGGAAAATCAACTAGAGGCGACTTATCGTCCCCAAACGCTGTTAGAGTTGGCTGAGTATATGGCATTTACTGAGCGTTATGGTAAACGCCGTATTCCCTTACCAGGAAGACAACAACAGCTAATTATTCTCCGCGCTCAAACTTTTTCCCAACAGCAACCGCCAGAAACTAGCGTAGATATAGAACAAGCAGCAGAAGGTAGCAGTGGTGAAGCTGATGGTTGGGAAGAGCCAGCTGTGCAGCAGTTGCGATCAGCTATGGCTTTGCAACCAGAACCAGAACCAGAAGAGGAAACTTTACGCTCAGTAGTAATTACTGAGTTAATGGAATACTTAGAACAAAGACAACAATCCGACTGTGCTGATTATTTCTCTCTCCGTCTGCAAGACTTATCTGCACAAGAAATTGAGCAAATTTTAGGTTTAACTCCCAGGCAGAGGGACTACTTACAGCAACGTTTTAAATATCACTTAATCAGGTTTGCTCTCTTGCATCGCTGGGAATTGGTGCATGAGTGGTTAGAAGCTTCTTTACCCACTAATTTGGGTTTAACTCCCCAGCAGTGGCAAGTGTATATTTCTCAATTGGATGCTAAAGGACGATCGCTATTAGAGTTAAAACAAAAAGGACTACCTGACGACAAAATCGCCAAAAATCTAGGGTTATCGATGGCGCAGTTGCAAAAACGGTGGTTTAAAATTCTCGAACAAGCATGGGAAATTCGTAACTCAATTGTGTCCGGATCAGGTGCATCTACTCATGAATAGTGACTCAGAACCCTTACAACACCAGTTTCTCAATTGGCTGTTGACTTTTGTCGTCAGCACTGATGAGTGTCCCTCGGTAGAATGTGAGGAAGTTTACGGGGTAGATGACCTGCTTAAAAATACTACTACATTAAAAAGTGGTGAGCAAAAGTTGGTACAGATACCCCAAACCTTTCAACTAGGAGAAATTCCTACTGTGCAAGAACGTTTTCAAGCCGTCCTCAAGAGTCGGTTACAAACCCATATCCAAAACCACCCGCCTTTATTTCCTTGGGAAACAGAACTAACAGAATATCCTGAGTATATCGAGCAAAGTGCGATCGCTTCGGTTCCTGCTTGGGGGTGGTTGGCACAGCAATCCAAGCTCAACCTACCCATTCCTTTACCAGAGCGGGTTTTGAGGCAATTAGTGAGCAAGTGTCAGGATTTACTGACCTCTTCCCTGCCTTTGGGGGCTAAATTAGTTCAGGCAGTGGAGAGCTTTTTCCCTGATGACTATCAAGCTATCAATGATTTAGCTGGCTTAGTACTCAGAAGTCCTTACCGTTCTGCTGGCACTTTAGAGCAAGTACCCAGTATCCAGAGTGATTTCTCAGATTTGTTACCGCGTCAACAAATGGCATTGTCATTAATTGCCGCTAAACAACTGCTAGACAATTTGACACTGTTCATTTCATTTACTCAGCCAGTTTTAGAAAGGGAATTGCCTACAAGTGCAGGTAATTTAACCCTGAGAGTAAAATTACAATCTCTGGGTACAATAACAAAACTACGTGTGGAAGGTCAGTTACCCACAACAGGGATTTTGCGGCTCAAGGGAAATAGCACGGCTATGGCACAATCGGCAATTTCCTTGCATCCCAGCGTAGAATTAAACTTGCAGCCATCTGAGCAAATTTATACACTGCAAGTTGAATTACCAGAACTAGATGAACAGCCGTTTTTATTTGCCATTAGTGTGAGTAAATAACTAAAATTACCCTTTCAGCACTCAATTTTGATCAACGCCAATCGATTAAGAAGAATGAATAATATCCTGGTTTTGCAGTTCATTTTTGGTTGTGGCACATAAATATTTGGACATTTGTAGGAAGTAGCTATGGGCAGGACATGAGCAAAAAATGCGTAGATTCCCTTAAATGCCCAAAGGGTATCTCAGGCTAGGATAGGGGGACTACGGTTGAAGACAAGGTGAATTTCTCCCCAGCCTGGTGTCCGTAGCGTCTACGTCATAGCTTGGTTTCCGTGAAAAATGTTTAATCTATCCAGGATGAATCGGTTTTGGCGCGTACCTGTAGATGGTGATTGGCGGCGAAAGAACCAGAACCCATCTCAAATCGAGGTGGAAGATTCCATATCCTTACGGGTACTGGTGCTATTGCTGGTAATTTTAGGAATAGTGGCGACGGATGTGGCGGCTGATGAAAGATTTAGCCTCTACGCTGTACCTCTAAGTATAGGAGGTACAGTTTGGAGTCACTATCGTCGTCGCCTTCCTAATGTAGCAGCTAAGTTTTGCATTGCCATTGGGATGTTAATAGCCCTTGGTGTTTTTTTTGGGCAGTTGGTACAACAGTTGAATGATACACGTCTGGCTTTAGCTGGGTTATTAATTCAACTCCAGATCCTACACAGTTTTGATACACCCAGACGCAAAGACCTGGGTTATTCCATTGTGATTGGGTTGATTTTGTTGGGTGTGGCAGCAACACTAAGTGAAACAATGGCCTTTGCGCCTGTGGTGTTGTTATTTTTAGCGATCGCTCTTCCTACCTTAGTGTTTGATTATCGCTCCCGCTTGGGGTTAAAATCAACCAAACCAGAAAAAGCCCGTAGTCAAAATTTTGCCAATCTCAATATCAAATCTTTAACAATCAATTTTGCTTTAATTGCGGCTCTGGGTTTAACCGTTTTTGCTTTGTTACCTCGATTCCCTGGTTATCAGTTTCGGTCATTCCCCGTCAGTTCACCAATTGATGTCAAAGGTAATTTAACTGAACGCAGTATTATTAATCCTGGTTATGTCCGTGAAGGTAATGCTAATAATCAAGGTAGTGGGACAGGTAACGGTCAGCCAGGTCAGTTAGATGATACCTACTACTACGGCTTTAATAGCCAGATGAACCAAAACCTGCGGGGAGACATGAAACCCCAGGTAGTAATGCGGGTTAGGTCTCAAGCAGAAGGTTTTTGGCGAGTGTTAGCTTTTGATCGCTACACAGGTAAAGGTTGGGAAATGTCCCGCTTTGATGAAGTTGCTACCTTTCGCCGTCCAGGCTGGTCTTACCAAATTCAACTTCCTTTACGAGGTTTCACTGGCAGGAGCCAAGAGGTAGTACAGACTTATACAGTGGTATCACCCCTACCTAATCTAATTCCTGCCATGGCTCATCCCAGAGAAATCTACTTTCCCACTCCCTTAGTAGCCATGGATAAGGAAAACGGGTTGCGATCGCCTGTGGAATTATCACCAGACCTGACTTACACGGTAGTTTCTCAAGTTCCCTACCGCGATCGCACTTTACTAAATCAGGCGAGCCGTAAATATTCTAAAAGTATTCAAGCCAGTTACTTACAAGTCCCGCCGCAAATTGCTGATAAAGTGCGAAAACGCACGGAAGAAATTTTAGCTGATTATGATCGACAACGTGTTTCTCGGTCTCAGGAAACAAAAAGCCTAGATTCACCTTACGAAAAAGCTCTCTATTTGGCCCAATACTTAAAACAAAATTACTCTCTGCCCCAAAATCCTTTAGATTTGCCCTATTTGGGTGAAAAAGAAGACTTGGTAGAGGCTTTTCTGTTTAAGTATAAAAAAGGCTATCCAGATCATTTTTCTACTGTTTTAACTATTATGCTCCGTTCTATTGGCATTCCTGCCCGGTTGGTAGCAGGGTTTGCGCCAGGGGAATTTAATCCCTTTACGGGAATGTATGTTGTCCGTAATACTGACGCTTACGCTATGACGGAAGTATATTTCCCCAAATATGGCTGGTTTACCTTTGACCCCATCCCCAATCATCCCCTGATTCCGCCTTCAGTGGAAGATGTAGAAACTTTTAGCGTGTTGCGTCAATTTTGGAGTTGGGTAGCAGGTTGGTTGCCTTCTCCTGTTACCGGTTTCTTTAACAATGTATTTGCTTGGATTAGCGGAGCGATCGCTTGGTTTTTTGGTCTATTTACCCAAGGTTGGCTAGGAATCATCACAGGCTTAATCTTAGGAACAACGATCGCCTTTTTCGGTTGGCTGTTTTGGGTACAGTGGCGACAATGGCGAAAATATCGCTGGCTGAAGAAATTACCACCCATGGAAAGCCTCTATCAACAAATGCTGCAATGGACAGCCCAGAAAGGTTTTAAAAAACATCCAGCCCAAACACCCCTAGAATACGCCCAAGTTGCCTATCAACACCATCCCCAACCCATAGCCCAGGCGATCGATGAAATCTGTCAAGCCTACGTCAGCTGGCGTTATGGCGGTCAAACCCCCAACCTACAGCAACTCCGGCAGAAATGGCAGGAAGTGGGGAACGGGAAATGAGGAGAGGGGAGACGCGGTGTAAAGCCTCCGGCATAGCTGAGTCGCTGTTGCGACACGCTACGCGAACGCTTACCGCGTAGCGTCTCCGCAAGGAGAGGGGAGAGGGGAGAAATAAGAGTCTTTTTCTGTCCCCGTGTCCCCGCGTCCCCGCGTCCCCGCGTCCCTTTCCCCTGCCTCCCAACGACAGATTTTTCCTATATCCAAGGGCAGATTTTCGGGAAATTTAGTTGATAAATAGCTAAAAAAAGCAGTTGTAAAGCAGTTGTGTCGAAAAAAAGCAAGTTTACTAAATGTGAAGCGTTGTAACTCCCATTCTTTAGGGATAACATGAGAGTTAAGTCTATCATAAGCTGCTCATAACGCACTTAGCGTTAGTTTTTTATGGACATTCAACTCATCAACATCGGTTTTGGTAACATTGTTTCTGCCAACCGAGTAGTTGCCATTGTCAGTCCAGAGTCTGCCCCAATTAAACGTATCATTACCGATGCTAGGGACAGAGGCCAACTGATTGACGCTACTTATGGTCGTCGCACTAGGGCTGTAATTATCACTGATTCCAGCCATGTCATTCTCTCAGCGATTCAGCCAGAAACGGTTGCTAATCGCTTTGTGATTTCCCGTGACCATCAAGTTGTGGATAATTGATCAAAGTTTGGGTTTAAATCCACCCCTGTTTACACTCTATCGGCCGTACCATGTGAATTAGACACATTTTCTGTCACTAGTGCTACACCTTTCTTAGTCTCTAATTGCTCTAGCAATCAATACCAGACTAAAGAATAATGTCTATCAATTAATTCACAGATTGAACGGATGATGCAAGTTCTACCCCTCCAAAGTGGTGTTACTACCAAAGACGGCTCACCTCTTGGCAAACTCATTGTTTTAACTGGCCCTAGCGGAGTCGGTAAAGGTACTCTGATGCAGGCGCTCCTCCAGCGTCATCCTCAATTGTACTATTCTGTATCTATGACGACTCGTTCTCCTCGTCCAGGAGAGGTTGATGGCAAAAACTATTACTTTGTCAGTCGTCATAAATTTGAACAATTGGTTGCTGACGGTGAATTTTTGGAATGGGCGGAATTTGCTGGTAATTGTTACGGTACGCCTCGTGAAGCTGTGCTTAACCACATTCAAACGGGTAAGTGGATAATTTTGGAAATTGAGTTAGAGGGAGCAAGACAAATTCGCACTTCTTACCCTGACGCACTGAGTATTTTTATTTTGCCGCCTTCGTTTTCAGAATTAGAAAAAAGGATACGTGGCCGCGCTCAAGATTCAGAAGATGCGATCGCCCTTCGTCTCCAGCGTGCTAAAGATGAAATCCAAGCCGCCAACGAATTTGATATTCAAATCGTCAATGATGATTTTGAAACCGCTTTACAAGAAATCGAAACGGCTTTATTTAATGAGCATCCAGCCGTCAGCTGTCAGCAAGCTAAATAACAAATACTGGCTTTCCTGATTCACTGACTTTGATGGCAAAGTTGATAGCTAACTGCTCACAATTCACAGTCTTAACAACAAACCTTTTTAAGTCATATAAATCAGAAAACACAGGCAAAAAGCTATGCTTTCGCTCTGTGTTTTTTGATTTGTAGATTATCCGATGAGACTGTGAATAAGTGCTAGATTACTAGTCAAAAAGTAAGCTGTCACTGCACCGCCAATACCACCAATTAAGAAAGCACTAGCAAAGTTATTCCAGCTTTCTTTGGAGGTAAAAGCATCTACGGGGGGATTGGTAACAGTTACACTAGCAAGTGCTTTTTGAGGGTTGCTATTAGCATACAAGGATAAGGCAGCAGTGAGAATCACAACTAAACCAATGCTGGCCAACAAACCCGCCAAGTTAGCATTAGCTGCATCACGTAGGGGTCCTAATTTAGAGAAGGGGCCAAAGATAAAGTAACCATGAGCCATGCCAATTTCTAGCCCCCGTCTGAAAGGAGTTAGACCAGGGCGATAGGCGGGCAAGTTGTTAATAAACCACTTGACCAAGGGAGAGGCATTTACGGGGGTTTCTAAGTTGCCCTGCTGAGGATCACGTCCAGCAGGTAAAACTACTTCCCGATTTCGAGGATCGCTAGGAAGATTTTTGGATGCGTTTACTGCTTGCGCCATATTTGATTTTCGCCTCTAAAGTAAAATGGTGGCATTTTTATATTAATAATAATTGCTGTTCTAGCTGCCTTTTAGTCAAGAAGTTTAGAAAAATTAATTTTAATTAAATAGTCTTTTTTCAAAAGCTGAAACTCGCAAGCTGAGGACAGCCTGACGAGTTTCAAAACTTTCCAGAATTAATGAGACTGCCTATTCTAAGTAATTATTTAGCTTAACTAGATTAAGCCAAATAATTACACAATCTCATAGTAGAAGCTGATAGATTTAACTTGTTTGATCCCAGTTTCCACCTATGGGAGAGGGTGGAAAAGTAGGTCAGGGAAAAAGCGGTTAAATTCAATCAGAATACCTGCTGTAATAGTCAGCCAAATTGTAGCTGCCACGGGTGCTGTAGACAGAAACTTAATTAAATGGGCTTGTTGGTCGCTTTTGTCTGCCATAACTTAAATCTCCAAAACGAATGAATGATGGCGAGTGAATTTAGCGAGGAGATACAGGAATTTCTGAATCTTTAGCTGTTAGTTCACCAGCGAGAAATTCTTTAACTGCTGCGGCTGGCCAGGCAAAACCAGAAGCAATCAAGGGGAAGGCTAAGTTTAAATCGATTTGGATTTCTTTTTGCTCCACATCAGATCCTTTCTTGATGGCTTGGAGATAAGCACGGCCTACCCAACCAATCCAACCAGCGATGTAAAGGAACAAGATGCTGGGAATTAAGAAATCACCAGCCCGATCTAGGCGACCGTCAACAATCAGGTGAGGATAACCTTCTGGGCCACAGAGTGCTTGAGAGTAACGCTCGAAGCGTTTTTTACCTGATTCGGGGTCAGCAGTTGTATTGCGAGCGTTAGCTGCTAGCTCTTGGAAAGCAGGGGAGTCTTTGCAGGGTACAAGGTTAGCCCCCAGTGCATGAGCTGGTGGCACAAAGTTGAACCACAAAGAAATCGCTAGAATCAGAGCAAACAATCGTTGCATGGGGTTGTTTCCTTTTATTACGAAACAAGAAGTTCTATGTACAAAACGAAGCGGCTTGTACAGTGATTAATTTGCATAACTAGCAAGTCATCATACTCTCGGCCGGGAACTGAGTAAAGTTAAAGTAAATAAAAGTTAAAGCTTCTCAACCAAGTTGGGTGTAGTTGCTAGGTAAAATTTCTGAATAGAGGGGATTGGCGATTGGCGATGGCGAAACGCCCGCCGGAGGCGATCGGGGATTGGTGATTGGGTAAGAATTATATTTTCCCCACCAGTCACCAGTCACCAGTTCCCAGTCACCAGTTCCCAGTCACCAGTCCCTGATCACCCCTACACCCTATGACAACAGTTTTAGCGATCGAAACCAGTTGTGATGAAACTGCTGTGGCAATTGTCCATAATCGTCAGGTGAAAAGCAGTATTATCGCTTCACAAGTTCCCGTACATCAACAGTATGGTGGAGTAGTGCCAGAGGTGGCATCACGCCAGCACTTGGAAATACTCAATCAAGCGATAGCGCAAGCTATGGAGCAAAGCCAAGTAAACTGGCAGCAAATTGACGGTATTGCCGCTACTTGCGCCCCTGGACTAGTTGGGGCTTTACTGGTAGGTTTAACTGCTGCCAAAACCTTGGCGATGGTACATGAAAAACCGTTTTTGGGAGTGCATCACCTGGAAGGCCATATCTATGCGACTTACCTTAGCGAACCAAATTTAGATCCCCCATTTCTTAGCTTACTGGTTTCTGGCGGACATACAAGCTTGATTTATGTTAAAGATTGTGGTAGTTACCAAACTCTGGGAGAAACCCGTGATGATGCGGCGGGTGAGGCTTTTGATAAGGTGGCACGGCTATTAAAGCTGGGGTATCCAGGAGGTCCAGTGATTGATCAGTTAGCGCAAACAGGCAATCCCCAGGCTTTTACACTCCCAGAGGGAAAAATTTCTTTACCTAGTGGGGGTTATCATCCCTATGACGGCAGTTTTAGCGGTTTAAAAACAGCAGTGTTGCGGTTAGTGCAGCAGTTGGAACAGGATGAGGGACAAGTACCTGTAGCAGACATAGCGGCCAGCTTTCAAGAAACCATCGCTAGGGCGCTGACCAAAAGAGCGATCGCTTGCGCTCTGGACTACAATTTAGATACGATCGCCGTAGGTGGTGGGGTAGCAGCTAATAGTGGTTTAAGAAAACACCTCCAAGCTGCCGCCGCAGAACGTAACCTGCGCGTTCTCTTCCCCCCAATGAAATTTTGTACTGATAACGCGGCGATGATTGGTGCTGCTGCCGCAGATCATCTATCCCGTGGTCATACTTCCCCCCTGACTCTTGGGGTTCATTCCCGTCTGTCCTTAACTCAAGTAATGGATTTGTACCAGTAATGGGTATGGGGTATTGGGTATGGGGTATGGGGTATTGGGTATTGGGTATTATTAGCTCCTCTGCCCCCCTACTCCCTGCTCCTCAAGCCCCTCTGCCTCTTCCTAATGCCTAGCCACAATCTCCCTAATATTCCGGGCAACCTCATCCGGCTGTTCCAACATAGCCAAATGACCACAATTAGGAATTTCAATCACATTATCGCCAACATATTGAAAAAGCCAATGAAAGCTGGCTAAGTGACGGACATACTTAGGTTCCATCACTTTGTCATCAGTGCCAGCCAAAAAATAAACAGGCTGTTTGAGTTGTGATACCAACTGTGGCAAGCGGTTAACCTCTTCTTCCGTAGTGGAATCTAACAGCGCCCCTAAAGCTGCTTCTGGGTCAGCTACCACAAAATCAATTACCCTCTGCCGCGCCCAATAACGCTCTATAGGACGGGCTACATTGGCTCTAGTAAACAACAAATCGATTAAAGGCACTTGAGAGAGCCAACGGGGACGGAGTTGTAAAAATTTTTGCCCTGCTGCCCGAAATTGTTCAAAAGCTTCTTTGAGATAAATTCCTCCACCTGCATTAATACAAATTACCCCCTTAATGCAGTCTGGGAGTTTAGCAGCTGCCCACAAAGCTATAGTCCCTCCCAAAGAGTGACCTATCAGCCAAGCACTAGAAATATTTAACTGTTGGAGAAAGACGACTAAATCCTGAGCGTAGGCAGAGGGAGTGTAGGCAGAGTCTAAGTTAGAGTTAACAGTGTGAGTAGAAGAAGAGGGCAATGGCGAAACGCCCACCTTCAGAGCGGGATGCTCCGCGTAGCTTGCTTTCCCAGAGGGGTAGGGCGATCGCTTAAAATCAGATTTGACCTGACACTGAGATTCACCAAAACCCCGCAAATCATAGGATAAACACTGTAAATCAACTGACAAGCGAGAAATCACAGGCTGCCAGTATCCACGGCTATTGAGCCAACCGTGGATAAATATTAAAGCATGGGGGCAAGACGTGGGAGCCGTCAGCTCGTATGCGTGTGGAACGCCTAAAATTTCTATGGTTGCCATACTTATATCGTACCTTCAACCAAAACCACACAAAGCTAACTTGAGTTTTGGTCGTTCTCTGAACACCAGTCCAAAAGGCTATTCCTGGGCTGCTGATCTCAGCTTAGTGACTACTGAAATTGTAACAGTAAGCTATAAAGACTACAACTATTGACCAAGTAGTCTCTGTCGTACTCCTTCAGCAATTTTGTGACCTAAATATTCAGGAATCAAGCTTTCATTAGGGCCAAGCAAGTAAAGAATTAACCTTGTACGTCCACGCCAAACCAGCAAATTGGCATTAACTACCAGTAGGTCTTCCTGCCAAATTGCGTACATCACTTTATAAAATAATCCTGGTTGATTGTCGGCTTCTATGACCAAAGCAGGGAGGTGAAAAACAGGATCTACATAAAACTCGGTTTGTACCTGCTCTAAACCCGCATCAAGGTTAAATTCTACCGCTAACATCTCTTCTACCTCAAACCGACCTCCCAACGCCTCACGAATAGCACGACAGACGTTTTCTGCGGTTTTTTCAGTTAGGGCTTTACTGCCACGAGACACCAGTAACTTGATAAAAACTAACATCGGTGGGCGGATCTGGCCATAGAGACTCAAACCATGAATAGTCAACCCATAGGCTGCCAGCACGCCAAAAATATCACTGAGAAGAAAAGACTGGTTACGGTAGGCAAAATGCAACGCACTTTTACTACCTTCCGGTTTTAACTCAATTACAGCACGTCTAGTTTTGTATAAACGATACGCTAGTCGTAAATTTTGTAGCTGAATTTCACTGCTAACAAATTGCTCATAAAATTGCGGAAACGCTCGATTAAAGCGTTTGAGAAGTTCCAGGGTAGAAGATTTTAAACCAGAAGCCATTGTGAGGGGTAAGACTTACTTGCCTTGTTAAAAATAAAACTAAAAGACAGGATATGTAGTAAATTCAATGTGATATTTTTCCATTAAATAATTGCTTGGGTATTTTCTTTTGAGCTTTGTCCACCCGAAAAGTCAGCAAAACTTCAGGCTTTGGCATACTGGAATACCTCGTGAATGTAGTATTTCGATTTTAGTGGATAAGCAAATAAAGCACAGTAAAAACTCAACAGCTAAAAAGTAATTCTTGTTCATCAAGTTTAGACAGGGTTTAAACTGTGTCATTCAATACGGTAAGATACTGGGATAAGTATAAATTGCAGTAAGCAAAAAGTTTGATACTGCAAGGCTCAATGGTAAGTGACCAAAAGCTCTACAGCTATCAATTTACTTAACTGCTACTACAGATTATTTTTCCCTGCTCCCCCCTGCTCATCTGTAGTCACTTTACAGTGAATTAGGTAATTGCAATTGTGTGCAGATGCCGGAGGTTAATTCTCTGGTTCAGATGGTGGCTCAAAGAATACAGCAGTTGACAGCAAACAGACAGAATTAACGCAAGATTATAAATCTGTGAAAACAAAATGCTAAAGTTGAAGATAATTGGTTTAAAACTTACTGTAACTACCAAATACTATTGTTAATCCCAAATACACTTAAACAATCTTAAGTGTTAGAGAAAGCAATGGTTCAGGTTAGGTAAGGTGTGCCTAAACACTCCTACAAAGTGCAAACCAGTTCAATCATACTACCCGAACCACGTTGGCATGGGTTTTTGGAAAAATTTATTTAGTTCTCCTGAGTCTATAGGAACGACTAAAACTGCTGTTTTTGAAGAGTATACGACTGAGACTAGGGGTAACTCTAACTCAGGAAAAGACCAGATAGTTTTCAGTACAGAGAGGGATATCGATCTGTATGAGCTGGAAGAACTCTGTGATTCAGTTGGTTGGTCGCGTCGTCCTCTACGAAAAGTAAAAAAAGCCATTGAGCATAGTTTTCTTGTGGCTTCTATGTGGCAAGTACGGGGAAACCAAAAGCGGTTAATTGGTTTTGCTCGTGCTACCTCTGATCATGCTTTTAATGCCACTATCTGGGATGTGGTAGTTCATCCAGACTTTCAAGGTCAAGGATTGGGCAAAGCACTGATGAAATATGTTCTCAAAAAGCTGAGGAGTGAAGAAATTAGCAATGTCACTCTTTTTGCTGACCCCCATGTGGTAGATTTTTACCGGACTATGGGATTCATGCCTGACCCAGAAGGGATTAAAGGAATGTTCTGGTATCCTCACTAATGGCATTACTGAATCAGTGTATGAACAAGGCCAGCAGGGAAGCCAGTGCATTGCTCTGGTTCCCCCGTTGTGGCACATGGTAAGGGCAAAAAGTTCTATTTTTTCTAAATTAGAGGGTTGGCATTTGGCCATCTGTATGCTATAGTTAAACTAATGCTTAAAAAACACCGCTTTAGTGGTAGTTTATGAGCAGTTACAAGAAGAAAATTGACTAATCAGTCTTTTCGGGATGTAGCGCAGCTTGGTAGCGCGCCTGCTTTGGGAGCAGGATGCCGCAGGTTCAAATCCTGTCATCCCGATTTTTATCTTTTGGAAATACTGTCAGATGTTCGTTGCTTTATGTGAGCAAGAGCAGTGATTTTAAGAATTGTCTGGGAAATATACAGCAGATTTCAGGTAAATGAGGTACAAATTTTAGGAACAAAACCTGATGCTAAGAGACCTTGCACTCTGTTAAGAGTTCCCTCCTGTAATTGAGTAGATATTCTTAATAGTTTGGAACGATCGCGCCAATCAATCCGTCACTGGCAGACAAGAAAAGCCATAAATTGCTTTTTGCTACAGACAGCAACTATATATATGTTTATGACCTGTTATCGTGTATATAGAGTTACCAGATTCAATTAATCAAGGTGATACTAACCTTTGATAGTTCAGCCGAGTAGCTTTTTGCAATTGCATAATTAATATCTAATAGCTACCATAGGTTTTTAATAACTTGGATGGATTGCGATCTAACTTAAGCTGGCTGGTACTGGAAAAATACGACTGTTTGTCTGATTGTGGCATTTATTAAAACTTTGGATACTAGGAGTTGTCATGAAATCATTAATTCGCTGGGGCGTAAAATTAGGTCTTGTTAGTAGTATTTTACTAGCAGGTCTATCTGGCATGGGTAATCTGCGGGCAGTAGCTTTGCCAGAAGAACAAGTAGTCAAAACTCTGCGGGAAATTCCCGTTTTTACCCTCACTAATCCCAAGGGTGAATTTGTAGTCTTATCTACAAGAAATCAAAATCAGACTGTTTCTCAAGTAGGGTTTTTTGTCAGTAAGCAAGATGCTCAGAAGTTTTTAGATAATCGTTTGAAGAAAGAAAATCCCCAATTAGCCAGTACAATTCAAATTAGACCTGTTTCTTTAGCAGATTACTATAAGTTGGTGGTAGAAAATCGCAAAAAACCAAATTCTTCCGTGTTCTTTACAGTAGTTCCCTCACAACAACAGGTAGATTCAGCTAGAACTCTTTTAAATGCTAGTGGAAAAAAAGAGCAGCAAGTTACTGTTCCTCTATTTGTACCAAAATTTAAAAAAGATAATAGCTATTTGACTATTCCTCTGCCACAAAGTAATGAACGCTACATTCCCTTTTATTTTGACAAGGAACAAGTAGTTGCTTTATTAGACCAATTTAAACAGGCTGTACCACAAGAAGCAGCAAATACAGAAATTGAGGTAGTCGATTTGTATGGTGTACTGGAAACTTTAAGTAGTAGCAATGAACCAGGAGTGAAGAAAATTCTGCTTTATCCTTCCAGAGAATCGATCGAGTTTATTCGCTCTCTGCGTTCTCAACCTTCTGGAGGAAATGCACCAGCTAGAACAGCACCGAAAAAGTAATACCAATTCAAAATTCAAAATTCAAAATTCAAAATTGGGAATTGAGAATTTTATCAAGGTTTACCGATTTAGTTACCTTCTTTTAGTGAATTGGTGTAACTAGTTTATACTCCCTGGTGAAGACATGGTAGAGAAAAGTTTCACAGTTTCCGGGTTACAACTTTGGCAGTGGCGAAATAAAGCTATCGAAGAGGCACTCGCTGCTGATGTCTCACCAAGGGAGGTAGATTGGTTACTACAGGAAGTGACTAATTTAGACCGCTTGGCACTGCGTTTGCAATCTTTCCAAAATTTGCCCCAAATTCCTACAGGCTTCTCTTTAGCAGATTTAGAGCAGTTGTGGCAACAGCGATTACATGAGCGCTTACCGATACAGTACATTGCTGGAACTACACCTTGGCGACTGTTTAAACTCGCGGTGTCCAATGCGGTTTTAATTCCCAGACCAGAAACAGAATGTTTAATTGATTTAGCTTTGTCTGCTGTGGTCAACAGTGAGATTAGAGAGGTTTTAGAAGCTGGACTTTGGGCAGATTTAGGGACGGGAAGCGGGGCGATCGCACTAGGATTAGCGGAAGTATTGCCAAAAGCGACAATTTATGCTGTAGATGTGAGTACAGAAGCTTTAGCGATCGCTCAGAAAAATGCTCAAAGCCAAGAAGGTTTAAGCCAAAGGTTACACTTTTATCAAGGCAGTTGGTGGAAACCACTGGTACATCTCAAAGGAAAGTTTAGTGGTATGGTATCTAACCCACCATATATCCCTAGTGAGATGTTACCTAGTTTACAACCAGAGGTATTTGCTCATGAGCCACATTTAGCTTTAGATGGTGGCATTGATGGTTTAGATTGTATCCGCCATTTAATTGAAATCTCCCCTCAATATTTGCATTCTGGCGGGGTATGGTTAATTGAAATGATGGCGGGACAAGCAGAGATAGTAAGAGAATTATTAGACAATCAAGGCAGTTATTATAATATTTCCATTCACGCCGATTTAGCCGGAATCGAGCGTTTTGCTGTAGCATATTTAAAGTAATTTCGTAAGAGTTCAGAAGTCAGGAGTCAGAATGATTGTCATATCAATTTTGTTCATATTGGATTCTGGGTTCTAAATTTTTACGTAATTACTGGCAATTTTTAGTTTTTAATTCTTAATTTTTATGGTTCAAGTTTCCATAGAAGCTTTAATTGCTGGTGCAAAAGATGGACTTTTAGTCAGCTTTCCTACAGATACAGTTCCGGCATTGGCAACGATACCAGAAAAAGCAGAATTAATCTATGCTGCTAAACAAAGAAATTTAGATAAACCTTTAATTTTAATGGCTGCAAAGGCGGAAGATATTTGGCCTTATGTGCAAGGAAGTGATGTAGAATTAGAGGTTTGGCAAGCAGTAGTAAATAAACATTGGCCTGGTGCGCTTACTCTAGTTTTGCCAGCCAGCGATCGCTTACCAAAAGTAATGAATCCTAGTGATCCAACTACAATTGGTGTGAGAGTCCCAAACAGTGCGATCGCTCAAACTATTTTGACGCAAACAGGGCCTTTAGCTACCACCAGTGCCAACTTATCAGGACAACCCCCCTTATTAACAGCACCAGAAATCACCGCACAGTTTCCGCAAGCGTTAACTTTGGCCACAACACAAGAAGTTGCCGCAATCGGTGTACCTTCCACAGTTGCTAAATGGGTAGGAAACGGCTGGAAAATTTTGCGTCCAGGTGTAATTAAATTAGAAAATTTAGCCATTAATCAGAAATAGATGGCTATGATGTTATTTTCCTAATATTTAGTTTCCTCAATTCTGACAAAAAGCTATTAGCTATCAGTTATCAGCTATTAGTTCTTAAAAGAAAGCCAGTTAGTAAAAAAGCTCAATATTCTTTATTTAGCTGGCTGACTGCTGAATGCTGAATATTGCGTCTTTGCGTTTTAATACAGAGTTCAGAACTTACAAAACTATGACTTTAAGCAACTGGCTATATTTAGGAGTAGGAATCACACTAGGGGTTAGTTTTCGCTGGCTGTTTGTGCAGTTTGCTAACATCACATCTAGCACATCTCCAGTAGTTGCAGAACAGCAAAATGATTCATCTCAACTTTTACAACAGCTGCAACAAACAAAACTAGCGTATCAGATGGCGCGAGAGATGAGCCAATTTAAAGCCGGCTTCTTAGCGCGGACTACCCATGAGTTGCGATCGCCTCTTAATGGTTTGATTGGGTTACACCAGTTAATTTTGTCTGATTTATGTGAAAATCCCGCCGAGGAAAGAGAATTTATCACTCAAGCCTACGAACGAGCATTAAAACTGGTGAAGTTAATAGATGAAATTCTGAAAGTAGCCAGAATGGAACACGGTACAAATAAATTAGATATTCAGCCGCGACAGTTAAACCGAATTTTACAGGATACTTATGATGTAACTTATATGTTAGCGGCTAATCGAAATTATCCCTTCAATTTGATATTACCAGAGCCGGAAATTTACGTTTTAACTGATATTTTCTGGTTAAGACAAATATTAGTAAATCTGCTAGACATGACTCTGACTAAAATGGAAGAAGGTAGTATTTATCTATCCAGTCAAGTTATTTCTACAGAGAAAATTGTGTATATCTGGCTGGATGTACCTAAAAATGCTATTATTAGTTGCGAATCAGTAGATTTAATGACATCTGAACTACCAGCTTCAGAGCATATTAAATTAACAGATGGCATGAAATTTTTACTTAATCAAACCTTGTTAGAAGTAATGCAAGGTAAGTTAGAAATCATTGATTTTCCTGAAGAAAGAGAGGAAAGCCAAAAATTAACTAGACTACAAATATCTGTACCTTTGGCAGATGGGTGATTGGTGATTAGTGATTGGGAAAGAGACGCGGTGAGGCAGTCGCAGTCCTGGCGGTTTCCGTCGGTTGCGAACTGCCGAACCCGAAGGGGGAGGGGAGACGCGGGGAGGGGAGACGCGGAGAGGGGAGAATATTCAATTTTGGATTTGCGATTGTGGATTTTAGATTGTTCCATTCAAAATCTAAAATCTTTTCTGTCCCCGCGTCCCCGTGTCCCCGCGTCCCCGCGTCTTTTCCTATCTACCTATCTCCCTCTAATTACTCCAATATCTTTCTCTGTGGGTAAAGAAGGTAAATTAGATTGATTGTATAGCACCATTGTGGTACTGCCATTGGTTTGAAAACCAATTTTTCTATAAAATTCTTGTTGGTGAGTTGTCATGAGATAAACTCGTTCTACTTGCATTCGGGGATGACTTAAAACGGTTTCTACTAATTTGCTACCTAACCCATTACCACGATAATCTGGATGAATTACCACATCCCAAATAGTGGCGCGATAAATGCCATCGGAAGTTGCTCTAGCAAAGCCAATTAGTTTTTCTTCATCCCAGACAGAAATTACTGGGTCACTATTGGTAATGGCTATGCCTAAATCCTCTATACTACGACCTTGGGCCCAAAAGGCACAAATATTGAATAACTCTTGTAGTTGATATAAATCAACTTCTGCATGGCGATCGCTAAAATGGATTCCAGGGTATTTCATCTATAGACACCCAATTTTGGCAGTATTTTCTTTATTGTTAAGTCATATTCTGCTAAAAATCCATAATAATGTGTAGAGATAAGCAACAAATGTAAAATATTGCCGAATTATCGCTAAATTGCTGAATTACGCTACTTCAATTTACTATAAATCCATTTCCATAAAGGATGGGTTTCTCCCTGATTACGAATCCGGTAAACTTGCTTTTCTAATTGCTGCTTTTCCTCTGGCGGTAGCCCTAAAATCATATTCCGTCCTTGCCAAATCACCACAGCTAAAGTCACAGCTATACAAAAGGAAAGACCAAAAGTAGCCAGGGGATGAAACAGCAAGCCATAGCGTAATGCAACCCAAGTAAAATACTGTCGCCACAAAGCTATTTCTGTACGTAAATCCCACAAACTCATAGACCCAATAGTCAGCCACAAACAGCCAACAAATAACCATCTCCCGTAGACTGTCAACTGATACAACCTTTGTACTTGTTGAATAAAAATGGAGTCGGGGGGGAAAGAGTCTAAGTTGTTAATTGATGATTCTTCCTGTTCTTCCATTGTCGATTAAGCTGTGATTTGGTCATGGAGCAGAGGGGCAGAGGGGCAGGAGGCAGGGGGGCAGAAGAGACGTGGGGACGCGGGGACGCGGAGACGAAAAGGTTCTTATTTCTCCCCTCACCGTGTCTCCCCTCTCCTTGCGGAGACGCTACGCGGTAAGCGAACGCGAGTGCGTGTCGCAAAAGCGACTCAGCTATGCCGGAGGCTTTACACCGTGTCTCCCCTCCCCGCGTCTCCGTGTCTCCCCTCCCCGTGTCTCCCC
>DATGXQ010000451.1:0-4696 GCA_035298905.1 Nostocaceae cyanobacterium
CCTGACTCCTGACTCCTGAATTCTGACTCCTGACTTCTGACATGTCAAATTTGGATTTGGGATTGCGAATTTTAGATTGGACAATCCAAAATCTAAAATCTAAAATCTAAAATTATTCTGACTTCTGACTCCTGACTCCTGACTCCTGAATTCTGACTCCTAACTTCTGACTGCTGACAGTTTTTAGTTATTAAACTCATATAAAGGTGGTATTAAAAAGTTTGATGTTACTAGCTGATAGTTGAGTTAACTTTTTAACTGTGAAAAGTATTATTCCTGGGGAACAGACTTTCACTGCAAACAGCATTAACAATATGTTAGAATTGTATCAAAATATGGCAAATATTCAAGACTAATTTGACATAATTTGGCATTTTGTCAACCACAAAGGCTAAAATCTACAATTTGCGGAGTTTATTAGGTTATGACAACCTCACAGGAGAGGATTATCCCCACAGATTTACGACATGAAATGTCGCAATCTTATCTGGAATACGCCATGAGCGTAATAGTAGGGCGGGCGCTGCCAGATGCCAGGGATGGTCTAAAACCTGTGCATCGTCGTATTCTCTACGCTATGCACGAGCTAGGTTTAACACACGATCGCCCGTTTCGTAAATGTGCGCGTGTTGTAGGTGAAGTATTAGGTAAATATCACCCACATGGCGACACGGCGGTGTATGATGCCTTGGTGCGGATGGCGCAGGATTTTTCCATGCGATCGCCCTTAATCAATGGACATGGTAACTTTGGTTCAGTGGATAATGATCCACCGGCGGCGATGCGGTACACAGAATGCCGTTTACAGGCTTTGACCAGCGCCGCCTTGCTGCATGATATTGAATCAGAAACCGTTGATTTTATCGACAACTTCGACGGTTCTCAACAAGAACCGACGGTTTTACCTGCCCGTGTCCCCCAATTACTGTTAAATGGTTCTTCGGGTATTGCTGTGGGGATGGCGACGAATATTCCCCCCCATAATTTAGGGGAATTAATTGATGGGTTAGTGGCATTAATTCACAACCCGGAAATTACTGATATTCAGTTAATGCAATATATCCACGGGCCAGACTTCCCCACAGGCGCACAAATTCTGGGAACAGCAGCGATTAAAGAAGCCTACACCACAGGCCGGGGTTCAATCACGATGCGGGGTGTTGCTAGTATTGAAACCATCGAACAGCGAGGAAGACCGGAAAGAGAAGCAATAATTATTACCGAGTTACCATATCAAACCAACAAAGCCGCATTAATTGAAAAAATTGCCGAGTTGGTCAACGATAAAAGAATTGAGGGAATTGCAGATATTCGAGATGAGAGCGATCGCCAGGGGATGCGAATTGTGATTGAATTAAAGCGTGATGCTTATCCCCGCGTAGTCTTAAACAATCTTTACAAACAAACTCCCCTGCAAGCTAACTTTGGGGCGAACATGTTAGCTTTGGTAAACGGAGAACCCCAAACCCTCACCCTCAAGCAATTTTTAAACGTTTTCCTCGATTTCCGCATCGAATCCATTGAACGCCGCACCCGCTACGAACTCAGGAAAGCCGAAGAAAGAGACCACATTTTACAAGGCTTATTAATTGCTTTAGGTCAACTAGATGCAATTATTAACTTGATTCGCCACGCTCCCGATGTACCCTCAGCCAAAGGTGAACTGATTACCAATTATGGACTTTCCGAAGTTCAAGCCGACGCAATTTTACAAATGCAACTGCGGCGACTCACAGCCCTAGAAGCAGATAAAATACGCCTAGAACACGAACAGTTACAGGCACAAATCGCCGATTTACAGGATATTTTGGCCAAGCGGGAAAGGGTACTGGAGATTATTGAAACTGAAGTTAAGCAACTCAAAGCCAATCATGCCACACCCAGACGGACAGTTATCACCCATGCCGAAGGAGATATAGAAGATCAAGATTTAATCGCCAACGAAAAAGCGATTATTCTCCTCACAGAACAGGGTTATATTAAACGGATGCCTGTGAATACCTTTGAAGCCCAAAGCCGGGCTACCAGAGGAAAAGCCGCAGCCAAGGTAAAAGATGATGATACCGTCGAGCATTTCTTGACCTGTTGCGACCATGACAGTGTTTTATTTTTTAGCGATCGCGGCGTGGTCTACTGTCTCAAAGCTTATCAAATTCCCGTGGGTTCTCGCACCAGTCGCGGTACTCCCATTGTGCAAATGTTACCCATTCCCAAAGAGGAAAAAATCACCTCCATTGTGCCAGTGAGTGAGTTTAGCGACGAAGAATATTTAGTCATGTTGACCAAAGGCGGTAACATCAAAAAGACCGGACTATCAGCCTTTAGCAACATTCGCGCCAACGGTTTAATTGCCATTTCCCTAGAAGAAGGCGACCAACTGCGCTGGGTGAGAAGGGCAAGAGTAGAGGACAGTGTAATTATCGGTTCTCGTTTAGGTATCGCTATCCATTTCCGTTGTAACCACGAACAACTGCGACCCTTGGGACGGGCTACCAGGGGAGTTAAATCAATGAAACTCAAAGAAGGAAATGAGTTAGTGGGAATGGATATTTTACCCGCCGCTATTCTCAACACCTTAAAAGAAATTGATGAAACGGAAATTGAAGAAACAGAAAATCAAACGGAAAATCAGGAAGAAGGAGAAATCGCAGGTAATGGCAGTGTCGGGCCTTGGGTGTTAGTAATTACCACAGGCGGTTATGGCAAACGGGTTCCTGTAGCCCAATTTCGCTTACAAAACCGCGCCGGTCAAGGAATCATGGCCACCAAATTCAAAAACCGTAAAACCAACGACCAACTAGCCGCCTTGCACATCGTCAACAACGATGATGAAATCATGATGGTGACAAATCGTGGTATTATGATTCGTCAATCTGTCAATGCTATTTCTGTCCAATCTCGGTCAGCCACAGGGGTCAGAGTACAGCGTTTAGACGAAGATGATGCTATTACTGGTGTAGCCATAGTACCCCCCGATGCCAGCAATGCTGAAGACGCTGAGTAAATTAAAATACTTTCCTCTTTTAATTTCCTTAACCAGTGGTATTAGTATGGGGCTAACCGTAGCCCCCATCAATGCCTGGTTCTTAGCTTGGTTTGCCCTTGCCCCTTTGTGGGTGATGGTAGTGAAAGCTAGTGAAAGTTCGGAAGGGAGGAAGCGTAAATTTTTACTTTTGCCATTGATTTGGGCGATCGCCTATCATGGAATCGCCCTATTTTGGATTACTGGTATTCATCCTATGGACTGGCTAGGAGTTCCGTGGTTAGCCAGTTTGAGTATTACCCTATTTTGTTGGGGGTTTATCAGCCTTTGGGGAGGGATATTAGTTTCCCTTTGGGCGATTTTGCTAGTCACCTTCCATCAGAAAAAACCTTGGTTAAGGGTGTTATGGGGTATAGCTTTATGGTGTGGATTAGAAGGAGTCTGGAGTTTGGGTTCATTGTGGTGGACTTCCCTGTCCTATACCCAGTCACCCCATAATTTAATCCTGTTACATTTAGGGCAAATTTCCGGGCCAAATACAGTTACAGCCGTGATTGTGGCAGTTAATGGGTTAATTGCTGAAGCTTGGTTACACAGAGAAAAGAGAAAATGGGGGTATATAGCGATCGCCACATCCGTTTTTATTATCTCCCATTTAGTTGGTCTGAGCTTGTATCTGCGACCCTTACCCCAAATCCCCAGCGAAGCATTGAAGATTGGGATTATTCAGGGCAATATTTCCAACTTAATCAAACTTAAACCAGAAGGATATCGTCGGGCTATTCAAGGTTACACCCAAGGCTATTTAAACTTAGCAAATCAAGGAGTAAATGCAGTTCTCACCCCAGAAAGTGCCTTACCACAATATCCCAGACAAATAGCACAAATGCCCATCATAGCTGCGATCAAAGAAAAAGGTGTAATTGCTTGGATAGGTGCATTTGGTGAAAAAGGAACAGCTTATACAAATAGCCTATTTACCGTCACCGCCAACGGAGAATTTATCAGCCGCTACGACAAATCAAAACTAGTTCCTCTAGGTGAATTTATCCCCTTTGAAGAAATATTAGGAAAGTTAATAAATAGATTATCACCCCTAGAAGCCCGTCAAGTACACGGTGCAGCCAATCAAATCTTTGACACACCATTTGGCAGGGCAATAGTAGGAATATGTTACGAATCAGCCTTTGCGGAAACCTTCCGTCATCAAGCCGCAGCCGGAGGGCAATTTATCCTCAGTGCGGCTAATGATGCCCATTATGCCAAATCAATGCCAGCCCAGCACCATGCCCAGGATATCATGCGGGCAATAGAAACCGATAGATGGGCAGTCAGGGCTACAAATACCGGCTATTCAGCCTTTGTTAACCCTCATGGTCAAACTCTATGGATTTCTGGATATAACACCTATGAAATTCACGCAGAAACAATTTATCGTCAACAAACAAAAACATTATATGTGCGTTGGGGAGATTGGTTAACACCTTTATTATTAAGTTTGAGTGCTATTGGTTGGGTTTTTGGGAAATTTAGATGAAAGTTTTTACAAATGTCTTGAAAAGGGAAAATTTAAGGCGTTGCATAAATGCGGTATGAAAGATGCCCAGGCAACTAGTTAACACTCTGTTAAGCTGGTACTGGCACAGTACGATACTTAAGATAATATATGACTAAGCGAATAGACAATTTAAGCATCTCTTTGGATTTAGAATA
>DATGXQ010000452.1:0-2397 GCA_035298905.1 Nostocaceae cyanobacterium
TCGGGTCGGATATATCTCCCCATCTTCCCATCTCCCCATCTTCCCATCTCCCCATTTTTAGGTAAACTGCCTACTTAATGTAACGGGTTTATGCACAGTAATCTTCTTTTTATGAATCGAAATCATTTTTTTCTCACGTAAATCTCCCAGTAGGCGGGTGACAGTCACACGAGTAGAACCAATTGCTTCAGCGATCGCCTGATGAGACAACTTCAAATCAATGGTAATCCCGTCAGCGCAAGGAACACCAAAATCACGACAGAGAATTAATAGAAAACTGACTAACCTTGAACCCATATCCCGGTGAGCCAAAGTCTCAATCATCATCTCTGTTTGCAAAATCCGCGAAGACAAACCCCGCAGCATTAACATGGACAATTCTGGATTTTCCTTGAGCGCTTGTTCCACTTGTTCAATTGGTGCTGAAAGCAATTCTACTGCTGTAAATGCAACTGCATGGTAAAACCGATCAGACTTGTTGCCTGTAAGCAGCGACAACACACCAAAAACACTATTTTCCCGTAGCAGTGCTACCGTTATTTCCTCTCCTGCCTCATACACCCTGGAGAGTTTCACAGCACCCTTGAGAAGAAAATAAACTCGCTCGGCAGGATCGCCGGGAAAAAAGATCGTTTTATTGCGTTCAAACGTTTCTACAACCGGCGGAAAAGCTCCGGTTGCCATTTGACGAAAAACATTTGCTAGGGCTTTATCTTGTGTCACGATCATCTCCCTTCCCCTACCCAATGCCAGAAAAACAAAAACTAATTACCTAAGAATACACCTGAAAAATCAATAAAGCACCGGAAACCTTTCTGTTCTTTGCTATACTCCAATTTACTTCTTCATAGCTATTTGTTTATAATGATACATAATTATTGTTCTTTTGAGCCACTAATTTTTGATAAGTATTTTCACGATTGAGAGTGAAAAGCTTAATTCTATAAAAAAGTCATCTATCTTGAGAACTTGTTAAAAAACAAGCATAAATTTTGTTGCCCTCAACACCTAACTCAAGAGCATTTTGGAAAATCTTACAGCTAAAAAAGACCAACTAGGCTCAGATTCTAGTATGCTCCTATTGATCGATCTAACTCAAAATTTCTATGCTTGATCTGTCTGGAAAAAACGCCCTAGTTACAGGTATTGCCAATAACCGCTCCATTGCTTGGGGGATTGCTCAACAACTGCACAAAGCAGGTGCAAATTTGGGCATTACGTACTTGCCAGATGACAAGGGGAAAATGGAAAAAAAAGTGGCTGAATTGGTAGAACCCCTTAACCCTAGTTTATTTCTTCCCTGCAATGTAGAAAATGAAGACCAAATTAAATCTACTTTCGCAACCATTGGCGAACAGTGGGGCAGATTAGACATCCTGATTCACTGTCTAGCCTTTGCCAACAAAGATGATTTAAGCGGAGACTTTAGCCAAACCTCTCGCGCTGGTTTCAGCAAAGCTTTAGAAATCAGCACCTATTCTCTTGTGCAGTTAAGCGGAGCAGCTAAACCCCTGATGACGGAAGGGGGAAGCATCATTACCCTGACATATTTGGGGGCGGTACGAGCAATTCCCAACTATAACGTCATGGGAGTAGCCAAAGCGGGATTAGAAGCCAGTGTGCGCTACCTAGCAGCAGAACTAGGCCCGCAAAATATTCGCGTCAACGGTATTTCGGCTGGTCCTATCCGCACCCTCGCCTCTTCAGCCGTCGGGGGAATATTAGATATGATTCACCATGTAGAAGAAGTCGCCCCCCTACGTCGCACTGTCACTCAGTTAGAAGTAGGTAATACCGCCGCTTTCCTTTCCAGTGACTTAGCCAGTGGCATCACTGGGCAAATCCTGTATGTAGATGCAGGATATGAAATTATGGGAATGTAGTTTTTAAGGCTTTAGGGTCAGAATTTAACCCAAAATAGGGAGATAATTTCTACTGTCAACCGTAATTTCCACATCAAAGCTCGGAACTTCGACCTCAAAGGTGGAAACTTCGACCTCAAAGGTGGAAACTTCGACCTTAACAGGACGAAAACTTCACCTCAAAGGTGGAAACTTTGACCTCAAAGGTGGAAACTTTGACCTCAAAGGTAGAATGTTCATGATCAAAACACAAAAGTCGGTGTTCAAAACACTAAATTTGGTGTTTGGAGCATGAAATGTCAAGGATGCCAAACGATTAAAACCGTTCGGGCTGAAATATGGCAAATATCGCGGTTTTCGTTTGGATGCCCGCAAGGTAAGGGACATGGCATTGCCATGTCCCTACAGAGAAAAACTAATACAGCAGGAAGCAGGAAGAGACACGGGGACGCGGGGACGCGGTGACAAAGAAGATTCTCCCCTCTCCCCTCTCCGTGTCTCCCCTCCCCCCTCCCCCCTCATCCCCAGCTAACCT
>DATGXQ010000453.1:0-28759 GCA_035298905.1 Nostocaceae cyanobacterium
TAGAGGGACAAACTCTGAAAATGTTTGTTCACATGACCAAAGCGAAAAAAGTTCTAGAAATCGGCATGTTTACTGGTTATTCAGCCCTAGCAATGGCTGAAGCTTTACCAGAAGACGGACTACTTGTTGCTTGTGAAGTAGACCCTTACGCGGCCAAAGTTGCTCAAACTGCTTTTAGTCAATCTACCGATGGTCAGAAAATTCGGATTGAACTAGGTTCAGCATTGGAAACTTTACGGAAATTGGCAGAGGCCGGAGAATCTTTTGACCTGGTGTTTATTGATGCCGATAAAAAAGAGTATGTCGCCTACTTCCAAATACTGCTGGATACAGATTTGTTAGCACCATCAGGCTTTATTTGCGTAGATAATACACTACTGCAAGGGGAAGTATATTTACCAGCAAAAGAACGTAGTGCTAATGGTGAGGCGATCGCCCAATTTAATCGTACAGTCGCCGCAGACCCACGTGTAGAACAGGTGTTATTACCCTTGCGAGATGGTTTGACGATTATCCGCAGAGTATAAATGGCAATATGGCTCAATCCGTCTCTTTTCCTTCCCCACCTGCTACAGAGTCTCTTTCCACAGAGACAAAACTAGCCGTCATCATCCAAAACATCGGCACTTTGACACTGCTGTTATTAGCATTGCCAATCAATGCCACCATTGTCCTTATTACCTTAATCTTTCATACCCTGTTGCGTCCCTGGCAACGTCCAAGAGTAACAGCTGCAAATCCCCAAAATATCCTGATCAGTGGCGGCAAAATGACCAAAGCTTTACAACTAGCGCGGTCATTCTATGCGGCTGGACACAGAGTTGTCTTGGTAGAAACTCATAAATATTGGTTAACTGGTCATCAATTTTCCCGGTCTGTGGACAAGTTTTATACAGTTCCCGCACCTCAAGAAAATCCAGAAAGGTACACTCAGGCTTTAGTAGATATCATCAAACAAGAAAATATTGATGTCTACATTCCTGTCACCAGTCCAGTTGGCAGCTACTACGACTCTGTAGCCAAACCGGTGTTATCGCAATATTGTGAAGTTTTTCACTTTGATGCAGATGTCACCCAAATGGTAGATGATAAGTTTGCGTTTGCCCAAAAAGCGCGATCGCTTGGTTTATCAGTACCAAAATCCTACAAAATCACCTCTCCCGAACAAGTCCTAAATTTCGACTTTTCTGGTGAGACTCGCAAATACATCCTCAAAAGCATTCCTTACGACTCAGTGCGACGTTTGGACTTAACCAAACTTCCCTGTGCGACAAAAGAGGAAACAGCAGCCTTTGTCAATAGTTTACCCATTAGCCCTGAAAAGCCGTGGATTATGCAAGAATTCATCCCTGGCAAGGAGTTTTGCACCCACAGCACTGTCCGGGATGGTGAACTGCGCTTACACTGCTGCTGCGAATCTTCAGCGTTTCAAGTTAACTATGAAAACGTTGAAAATCCCCAAATCATGGAATGGGTGAGGCATTTTGTCAAGGAACTGAAACTGACAGGACAGATTTCCTTTGACTTTATCCAAGCTGAGGACGGTCAAGTATACGCTATTGAGTGCAACCCGCGTACTCATTCAGCAATTACCACATTTTACGATCATCCCCAAGTTGCCCAAGCCTACATAGGGAAACAACCTTTAGCGGAAACCTTACAACCACTTCCCAAAAGTAAACCCACCCATTGGACTTATCATGAAGTCTGGCGTTTAACTGGTATTCGTTCCTTCACACAATTAAAAACATGGATTTACAACATTGTGCGTGGGACTGATGCCATTTACAAACTAGACGACCCCTTACCATTCTTAATGGTGCATCACTGGCAAATTCCCCTACTTTTGATTAAAAATCTGCTTCAACTTAAAGGTTGGACAAGAATAGATTTCAACATTGGTAAATTGGTGGAATTAGGGGGAGATTAAACCTTTTTTACCTCAAATCAAGGCGTAAAGAAGAGCGCAAAATCACTCTGCGCTCCTCTGCGCTTACCTTTGCGTTCCTCTGCGTTTAAAACCTTAAATTATCACTCCTAAAAATGCAAACTATAGAACTCAATTACCAAACTCTAAATAAAACCGAATTTCCCCTCTCCCAAGCACAACAAGTAGCTTGGTTTATGTATAACTTTGCAGCAGATGATATTGTCGATAAAAATAGTTTTGCTGTGCGGCTTAAACAGCCATTAGATTATGAATGTTTAAACAAGGCTTTTGAGACTATTATTCAGCATCACCCATCTTTACGTAGTTGTTACAGTGAAAAACAAGGTAAGTTAGTACAACAAGTACAGGAAAAAGTTAATCCTGAGATTGAGTTTCTAGATACTTCTAGATGTAGTGAAGAAGAATTATTGCTAAGAATGTCTAGCTGTATGAAACAGAGCTTTGACTTAGCCGCAGGAAATGTGGTGAGGATGAGCTTGTTTAGCAGCACAGCCAGCGAGCATATCTTATTGTTAACTGTACATTCTATTGCGAGCGATCGCCACAGTCTTTTCCTCCTCATCAACGAAATATTAACTGTATATTACTCCCTTAAAAATCATACCTCTATCAATCTACCAACTCCCAGCAAATCTTATTTAGACTATGTACAACAAGAACGGGATTTGTTAGAAAGTGCAGAGGGAGAGAACCTCAGCCATTATCATCAGCAAAAATTGGCGGGTGAATTACCGATTTTGGAATTACCGGGAAATCAGGGGCGATCGTTAATTAGGACTTATAATGGTAATTGTCAGCAATTTAATATTAATGGGGAAATCATTAAAAAACTTAAATCCCTCGCTACAACTGCCAAAATAGATTTATCCACTTTATTACTAGCCAGCTTTCAAATATTATTATATCGCTACACTGCTGTTGAAGATATTTTAGTAGGTTGGACAACTCCTATTAGTCAAGTGATAGGTAACTTATCTAATACCAAAGTTATCCGCACTCCTATTATTGATAATTCCACTTTTCAGCAACATCTAAATCAAGTAAAAACTGCTGTTTTAGCAGAAAAAGAACGTCAAAGTTATCCATTTCCTCTATTAGTTAAACAACTCCAGTTAAATTCGCAAATCAGCCATCCCCCTATTTGTCAAGTTGGCTTTAGTTATTATCAACTAACATCTTTAGAAAATATTGCTAATTTATTTGATGCTGAGAAACAAGAATTAGAATATTTTGCACCTTCCCAGCAAAGAACAGAATTTGATTTAAACTGGGAAATTTTAGAAACAGAAAACAACCTCACTTGTTTCCTGCACTATAACAGTGAATTACTCAATTCAGAAACAATATCGCGTACAGTTTTCCATTTACAAAATCTCTTAACAGCAATTGTTGAATCTCCTGATAATCTCATTGCTAAATTACCGCTAATAAGTGCCAGTGAACAACATCAAATACTGGTAGAATGGAACAATACCCAAAGAGATTACAACCTTTCACAAGGCTTACACGAACTATTTGCAGAACAAGTAAAACGCACTCCAGATGCAATAGCTGTAACTTTTGAACAGCAACAACTGACATATTTTGAACTCAATGCTAAAGCAAATCAACTTGCACATTATCTACAAACACTAGGAATAAAACCAGAAGCATTAGTTGGTGTTTGTGTTGAACGTTCCTTAGAAATGGTAGTGAGTTTATTGGCAATTCTTAAAGCTGGTGGTGCTTATGTGCCAATTGACCCTGAGTATCCCCAAGAAAGAATTGCTTATATGTTAGCAGATTCTCAAGTTAAAGTATTGCTAACTCAAGCAAAATTGCTGAATCAATTACCGTCACACCAAGCGCATACAATTTGTGTAGATACAGAAGGGGAAAAAATATCTACACAACCAAATACTAATTTTAGCAGTGGAATTAAACCAGATAATTTAGCTTATGTAATTTACACTTCCGGTTCTACAGGTAAACCAAAAGGTGCAATGAACACCCATAGAGGAATCTGTAACCGTTTATTGTGGATGCAAGAAGCCTATCAAATAAATTCCACAGATAGCGTATTACAAAAAACACCTTTTAGTTTTGATGTTTCAGTCTGGGAATTTTTCTGGCCTTTATTAACAGGCGCTCGTTTAGTCATAGCTAAACCTGGTGGACATCGAGACAGTAACTATCTAGTCAATTTAATTTCTCAAGAACAAATCACCACCTTGCACTTTGTTCCCTCAATGTTGCAAGTATTTTTAGAAAATCGCCGAGTAGAAAAATGCACATCTTTGAAAAGAGTGATTTGTAGCGGTGAAGCCTTACCAATTGATTTACAAAACAGATTTTTCCAGCGTTTAGATTGTGAATTACATAATCTTTATGGACCAACTGAAGCCGCTATTGACGTAACTTTTTGGCAATGTCAAAAGCAAACTAACCTGAAAACTGTGCCTATTGGTCGTCCAATTGCTAATACACAAATTTACATTCTTGATACTCATTTACAGCCAGTTCCTATAGGCGTAACAGGAGAAATTTACATTGGTGGTGTTGGAGTTGCACGCGGTTATCTCAACCGAAAAGAGTTAACTAATGAGAAATTTATCCCTAATTTATTTGGTGATTTAGGAACACATCTTTATAAAACTGGAGATTTAGGTCGCTACTTACCAAATGGTAATATTGAGTATGTAGGTAGAACAGATTATCAAGTTAAAATTCGTGGTTATCGGATAGAAATTGGCGAAATTGAAAACGTTTTATCTGCACATACCCAAGTTAGAGAAGCGGTGGTAATGGCTCGTGCTGATAATACAACGGAGAAGCAAATCGTAGCTTATATTACATCTAATTTTTCAGAATTAACAGTCAATAATTTACGAGAATTTCTCAAAGAAACACTACCAGATTTTATGATTCCAGCCGCTTTTGTGATTATGGAATCATTACCTTTAACTCCTAGTGGAAAAGTAGACCGTAAAGCTTTACCCAAGCCAGAGATTACTAATTTTAGTGAAAGTAAATCTTTGGTTGCACCACGGAATGAAGTAGAAGCAAAATTAGTGGAAATCTGGTCTAATATTTTGCACTTGCCACAAGTAGGTGTAACAGAAAACTTTTTTACTATTGGTGGAGATTCACTCAAAGCACTACATTTAATTTCTCAAATTGACCAACATTTTGGTAAAGAATTACCCCTAGCTACACTTTTGACTAATCCAGTAATTGAAGATTTAGCAAAAGTCCTGCAAAGTTCTAACAATATAATTCATAATTCACCTTTAGTTCCCATTCAGCCAAAAGGTCATAAACAACCTTTCTTTTGTGTACATCCCGCAGGTGGTCATGTTTTATGCTATTTCAAATTAGCTCAATATTTAGGAACTGACCAACCATTTTACGGTTTACAAGCTCAAGGTTTTTATGGAGATGAAGAACCTTTAGAACGAGTCGAAGACATGGCTAGTCTTTATGTCAAAACTATCCGCGACTTTCAACCTCAAGGACCATATCGGCTTGGTGGTTGGTCTTTTGGAGGAGTTGTAGCTTATGAGGTAGCACAACAGTTGCAAAGACAAGGGCAAGAAGTTTCTTTGTTAGCAATATTAGATTCCTATGTGCCAATTATTTTGGATAAACGGAAGGAAATTAATGATGTTTATTTGGTTGGTGTGCTTTCCAGAGTTTTTGGTGGGATGTTTGGCAAAGATAATTTAGTTACGCCAGAAGAAATAGAGCATTTAAGTACGGAAGAAAAGATTGATTATATTATCGACAAAGCCAGAAAAGCTAGGATATTTCCGCCTGGGGTTGAACGTCAAAATAATCGCCGAATTCTTGATGTCTTGGTGGGAACTTTAAAAGCAACTTATTCTTATGTACGTCAGCCATATCCTGGGAAAGTGACTGTTTTTAGAGCTAGAGAAAAACACATCATGGCTCCAGACCCCACATTAGTTTGGGTAGAATTATTTTCTGTGATGGCAGCAAAAGAGATTAATATTGTTGATGTTCCGGGACATCATTATTCTTTTGTGTTAGAACCTCATGTACAGGTTTTGGCACAACGTTTAAAAACTTGTCTGGATGGCTAGGAAGTAAGAACAATTCAAAATAGAAAATTCAGGCGTTGCTGATTTTTGGGATGAAAACAATTTTGCATACATTCAAAACCCTGGTATGAACGTCAAGGAACGTCTCTACACTCAAAAAACATCCCGCACTTATGCAACGCCGAAATTCAAAATAGGTCAATAGTAATTAACACAATGAAGAAATTATCTCAAGTTATTGCTGCTACATTAGGTTTGGCTGTATTGGCCACTACTACTTCTACTCCTGCTCAAGCAGCAGTAATCAATTTTGACAGTCTACCTAGTGAGACAACTGTCACTAATCAGTACCCAGAAGTAACATTTTCATCTGAACCAGGTTTTGAGGTCGCAGCCTTTCCAGTTGCTGCTTTCTATGGAAGTTCTAGCCCAAACGTTATTGCTGTAAGGAATCTAAACGGAAGTCTTGATGCAAATCGTAACTTGTTTGTAGATTTTTCTCAAGCGGTTAATAATCTCTCATTTTTAGTAGTAGGTAATAATACAAACGGTTCTTCTGCTCTAATTGATATCTTTACAACTACAGGGTTTGCTGGACAAGTGAATCTAGTGACCGATGGTAATGTATTAAGCCCAGACTTGATAAATTTAGCATCATTTACCAATATTACCCGGATTAGTATCAATTCAATAACAGATGTAGGTGGTATAGGTTATGATGACTTTAAATTTGAAGTGTCTTCTGCAACTTCAGTTCCTGAACCAGCTACTTTATTTGGTTTATTTACCATTGCTGCTTTCGCAGTTTCCAGTTTAAAAGGTAGAAATGTAGCTATTAAGTAAGTTATAGACAACGGAGGCAAGATACTTCACAGGGTTTCTCAACAATTGGTGAAAAAATGTAGGGTTTTAGTTATTAACCCTACTTTTTACTTACAAGCTTATTTGCGACTACTTAACCATTTTGCTGCTGCAATACCAATAATTCCCGCTACAATGGGATTGCTGAAAAACTTAAGGATTCCTGGTTGTTCTGCTAATACTTCGCGGAAGATATCAGGGTGATTGTGATAAACGAAGGAAGCAAGTTTACTCACATCGTCAGCACTCATGCGGTTAGGGTTATGAGTGGAAAGATTTAGCTGCTGTTCTAAACGTTGCTCGTCTAATCCTCTAGTTTTCAAATGTTTAAAAAAGGCTCTAGCTACGTCGTCTCTTTCGTTGGGTTTAATTTGTGCGATCGCTCTTTGTAATTCTGGCTCCATTTGTTGTGGAGTAATGCTTTCTGGTTGTAAAGATTGATTAAATAATTGCCGACGTTGGTCTGTAGTCGTGCGTTGTGCAAAATCATCAAAAGTTTGATATTCCTCACCAGAATCCACCGTTGAATTATCTAAAGATTCTGTATTTCCCTGTGCCAAATCCCGCATTATTTGTCTTCTGTATTCTTCGCTGCTAGTCATTATTATTTCTCCTTGTTCATCTCCACAAAACTCAAAACCCAGTAAACTAAATTCTGATTTTTAGTTTTTAGTCTTGAATTTTTAATTTTTAATTTTTAATTTTTAATTCTCCCTCAGCTATACTGAATTTGTCTGCTTTGCACATCATAAGCGGCTGTTAAAATTAACTGCTTATCCGAACCATAAACTAAAACTTTCAAGTCTTGATTCGGGAAATTTTTCCGAAAACCTTCTACTAAAGATTTAGCTAACGGTCTGACTTCATTAGGACGCACTTGAGGAGAGATAACAACAGCAAGTTTGTTATTATCTCGCACATAAGCATCTTGAATTAATCCTTTTGAAGTTTGTACTACCCAGTTACCAAAACTTTGTCCAGTGGAAGTATTACCACGCTCTAATTCTGCATAAGTTACATTCTTACTAGCAGCTGCTGGGGTAGTAGGACGTTCAACTTGCGATACATTTCCTCCACCACCACAAGCAGTAGTAAATGTCAGTAATAAAATCAAGACAAGAGTCGTTAAAAATTTTTGACTATGCTTAATTAGATCCATATTTACCTCCTCAATAATAGCTTGAAAAATAAAGAGTTATAACTTTAAAATCCTTCTTGGCTGATAGATTATTTGTTGAGATTTCAATTTATAGATTATCAACATCTCTCCAAGTTAGGGGGATGTAAAATTCAGGGTTCTACCGCTCCCCTTATGGTAAACATTATTAATTGAATTTTTGTAGGTTGGGTTGAGGGAGGTAGACGCAAAGCGGCTTGCCGCAAGCTAACCCAACATTTCCGGGCATTTGTTGGGTTTCACTTCCCTACGGAACGCTACGCGAACGTTCAACCCAACCTACTAAATACTGTTTTGCATCAAAGGAACGGTAGAGCCAAATTCAGGAGCTTTTATATATTCCGATTGGCTACTAAAGAGTAAAAGTTTTAATCAATTTTTTGCTTGATTTCTTCTTTTACATCTTCTGTGGCGTGACGCAATTCGCTCTCCGCTTGTTTGGCTTGACCCTCAGCTTTATCTTTTGGATCACCGGTGACATTTCCTAATGTTTCTTGAGCTTTACCTTCAATATTTTTAGCTGTTGCCTTTGCTCTTTCTTCTATGCTCATTTTTTTCTCCTAGTCTGAAATAATAAATTTCCCAGTTACTAATACTTTGGGGTTTATCCCCTCTATCTCAAATTAGCTTAAGTTTTTTATTACAGGCTTCTCCCACAAGATATATTAGCCATCTATACAAAAAGAAAGATAAAAATTATCAGAAAATTAATGCTATACTAGGAAGAGGTTGGAAGTTTACTAATAAATTAAATCTTTATTTGATGAAAATAAAAATATACTTTTCAATTAAATTGATCTAACGCAAATATCATCAGATGCCCCAATTTCTCTAAACTAGGAATGGATGATAAAATAGGATTTGCTTAAATTTTTAATTTTTAATTTTTAATTGGTTAATACGTCCTGTTTTATTCAACTAAAAAACCCGGTTTGTTAGTTAAACCGGGATAAAATAAACATGGGTCTAAATTAGAGATATAGCAATCCTAAATTATTTATCAACGCTACCTGTTCCCTGTTAAGAGTTCCCTTCTTTTCAAAAGTCAGTTCACAACTCAAATCGGATTGCTATAATAGTTTTGATTAGTCCAGAAAACCCATGAGACTTTCAGAATCATCGATAACATTTGATGCTACTGGACGATTACCCATGATGGAGTAACTTTGAGAAACTACTAATGAACTAGATCCAATGGGACGAATACCTGATAAATTAATGCTATCAACTACTTTGATGGTGTTAGCACCAATGGGACGAATACCCATAATGTTAATCGTATCTACTACTTGCAAAGTACTAGTAGAAATTGGTCTAACTCCAGCAATAGAGACTGTTTCCGCAACTTGTAAGTCACTACTAGCGATGGGACGTTCTCCCGCGACGACTAATTTACCTTGAGTTTCTGGCACTGGTGTATCTTTTCCTTGTTCAACTTGACCGTTGTTATTTTCTACTTCCACTGTTGTTTCCCCCTTGAGCTTGACGCGCCTTTGACGAGGATTAGCCGCTTTGCCAGTGGCACTAATACTCATAAACTGACACCTCTGGTTTGTTAAGAGAATTTTACAATAACTAAGGAAAGGTGTATTTTTTCCTATATATTTGAGTTTACCCTTAAAAATCCTCGCACAAATATAAGTATCTTTAAATTCGATACATAAGTCAATTTATAGGATAAACCTCTGTAAAATATTATTACTACTTATTAAGATAGCCCCCTGACTGCCACAGGTGCAGGATTGTATGGCTAGTATGAGCATATAGATTACCCAGTCAGACATTATGCCGGAATTTCGTTTGCAAGCTCCTTTTGCTCCCACAGGTGATCAACCACAGGCGATCGCCCAACTTGTCAAAAGTATCGAAGCGGGTAATCGTTACCAAACTTTACTCGGTGCGACAGGTACAGGTAAAACATTTTCAATCGCTGCGGTGATTGAGAAGGTAGGGAAACCGACTTTAGTTTTGGCGCATAATAAGACACTTGCTGCACAGTTGTGTAATGAGTTGCGGGAGTTTTTTCCGAATAATGCGGTTGAGTATTTTGTCAGTTATTACGATTATTATCAGCCAGAAGCGTACATTCCCGTTACTGATACATATATAGAGAAGACGGCGGCGATTAATGATGAGATTGATATGTTGCGACATTCCGCCACGCGATCGCTGTTTGAACGTCGAGATGTGATTGTCGTGGCTTCTATTAGCTGTATCTACGGTTTGGGTATACCAGCCGAATATTTAAAAGCTGCCATCCCGCTTCAGATAGGTTTAGAAGTTGATCAACGGCAAATTTTGAGAGATTTGACCTCAGTCCAATATAGCCGCAACGACATCGAAATGGGACGGGGTAAATTTCGGGTGCGTGGTGATGTTTTAGAAATCGGCCCTGCCTATGAAGATAGAATAATTCGAGTTGAATTTTTTGGCGATGAAATTGATGCTATCCGCTATATAGATCCAGTCACAGGCGAAATTTTGAGCAGCTTAGAAGCGGTCAACATTTACCCAGCACGGCACTTTGTTACACCAGAAGAAAGATTAGAAATCGCCTGTGAAGATATCGCCGCCGAATTAAAACAACGCAAAGCAGAATTAGAGGAAATTGGTAAATTAGTAGAAGCACAAAGGATAGATCAACGCACTCGTTACGACCTAGAAATGTTGCGAGAAGTTGGTTATTGTAACGGCGTAGAAAACTATTCTCGACATTTAGCCGGAAGACAAGCCGGAGAACCGCCAGAATGTTTAGTTGATTATTTTCCTAAAGATTGGTTATTAGTAATTGATGAATCTCATGTTACTGTTCCACAAATTCGCGGGATGTATAATGGCGACCAAGCTAGAAAGAAAGTATTAATTGAACATGGTTTTAGATTACCCAGTGCAGCTGATAATCGTCCTTTAAAAGCAGAGGAGTTTTGGGAAAAAGTTAATCAATGTATTTTTGTTTCTGCGACTCCTGGTAGTTGGGAGTTAGAAGTTTCAGAAGATAACATTGCTGAACAAATTATTAGACCAACTGGAGTCATAGATCCAGAAATATTCGTCCGTCCCACAGAAGGACAAATTGATGATTTATTAGCAGAAATCCAAGACCGCATCGACCGCCAAGAAAGAACTTTGATTACTACCTTAACTAAACGTATGGCGGAAGATTTGACGGAATATTTAGAAGATAAAGGTGTGAGAGTTAGATATCTGCACTCAGAAATTAACTCAATTCAACGCATAGAAATTTTACAAGATTTGCGCGAAGGGAATTTTGATGTTTTAGTTGGTGTAAACTTATTACGGGAAGGTTTAGATTTACCAGAAGTTTCCCTAGTAGCGATTATGGACGCAGATAAAGAAGGGTTTTTGCGTGCAGAACGTTCTTTAATTCAAACTATCGGCCGTGCTGCGCGTCATGTCCGAGGACAGGCGATTTTATATGCTGATAATTTAACAGATAGTATGGTGAAAGCCATTGAAGAAACTGATAGAAGAAGAGGAATTCAGACCGCCTATAATCGCCTACATGGAATTACACCACAACCAATTGTTAAAAGGTCGAGTAATGCCATTTTATCATTTTTAGAAGTTTCCAGAAGGTTAAATGATACTGAGTTAAAAACAGTTGATGAAAATATAGATGAACTTCCTTTAGAACAGATTCCAGAGTTAATTACCTTGTTAGAAACTCAGATGAAAGAAGCAGCGAAAAACCTGGAATTTGAAGAAGCTGCAAAATTGCGCGATCGGATCAAACACCTCAGAGATAAAATGCTAGGTAAATGACAACACAAACATGGCTGGATATTCGCCAAATTACAGTTAAAGAATATCATCAAATGGCAGAAGCGGGAATATTTCACCCAGAAGAACGCTAAAGGTACAATGCTAGGAAGTTAGCAAGTCAATTACTTAATCATTGACTGCATAAATTCCTCTTTTTCTTTATCAGAAATGTAATGCTTTTTAGCAGCTTTACTAACTATCCCATTTAGAAAATCTTTTAATGTGTACAATACTTGAACTCTATCTAAAATAAAGTTATTTGTTTCATAAGAGTAACCATACTCTTTCCAAATACAATTTATTTTCCATATATCCACTACTTCAAAAGAAATACTAAAAGCACTTTCGGTAAAATCTAATTCGATATTTTGACCTATCAAAAGTTGATAAATTTTTTCTGGCAATTCATCCAATATCAGAATTATATCAGGGTCTAAGAAAATTTCCTTTCTCTTATTGCCAAGTTTTAATAAAACTTTCCGATTATTTTCAAAACAAAAAAGTCTTAACCCCATTTCTAAATGAGAAAGTTCACCTAATGGATCTTCAGGAGGTAAAAATCGTTCTACCTTAGCAGGTTCATCTAACTTTATATAAAATTTATTCATTTGGATAACTCCCACATTATCTAAATTAAATTAAAACTATTTAAAACAGGATATCCACAATTCAATGTTCCATCATCCTTTCTTTTAATAAATGCACAAGTTACATTTTCAATAATAGTTCCGTCAGGTTGATACACTCTACCAATAGGACGTTTGAAATCTATAATGTATCTACCTGGGTACTTAGGTATAATTTGCTCTGCTTTTACCCAGTCTTCTTCACTTAACCATTGTCCTTGAGGTATTTGTTTGCTTCCCGCTCTTCCTCTTAACTGATCTACTCTAACTTTAGGTCCATGATGCCGCTCAATATGATCATAGGCTTTTGTTGATTTAGGGTTATCCCATTGTGGTTCAGCACCTTTTCCTATCCACTCACACCCACTTCCTACTTGTAGATTAGGATTTATTATATCTTGTTGTACAATTTCCACGGGCGGGTAATTTTGCTCATAATTTGTACAATTATCACTCAAAACACTCAATTCCCCTACTTTAGTATTTTATCAAAACCATTTTCTCAGATTTTTATGAACTTGCGCTAAATACCACATATAGTCTTCAATTTGGAATTTATCCGCAGCTTTCACTATATATTCCCTCGCTAAATCAAGATTATTTTCAGCCTCATAATACAAACCTAAATAAAGATGACTGTAAAAATTACCCTTCTTCCCTTCCGATTCACCCACCTTTAAAACATCATCAACTGTACAATTTTCCGCAAACAAATCATACACACAACGCATAATCTTTCGCGGGTCATTTTTCACAGGTAAAAGAGAATTTCGCGCCTTTTCCACACCAGATAAACGCGCTATACAAAGATATCTCCAAACCGTTTCTTCTACATCTTGTGCATTTACCGTTAAATCAACTTCAAACTGTTTCGCACCCTGAGCAAACCTTTCCGCATAATAATAAGATAAACCCCGTTGCCAAAGATAAGGCGTAATTCTTGAATCTAACTTTTCAGCAGTATCAAAATCTTGAATAGATTCCTCAATTTTTGCCAATTGAAAATACACCATACCCCGTCTAACATAAGCATTAGGGTTATTTGATTGCAGCCGGATAGTATCATTCCAACGTCTCAATTGACTTTCCAGAGAATTGTTAAAAAACATAATTTTATTTGACTGAAAACTAAACCACAATCTAAAATATTATCATACACTTTATGAATGAGATCCCCGACTTCTTATAGAAGTCGGGGATCTGGATCTTCACTATGACAGCTATCACCGTTAACTTAAATTCTCTCATCACCCTAAACGACAATCAATTTTATCAATTGTGTCGAGAAAATCCTGATGTCAAATTTGAACGTAACGCTAAAGGAGAATTAATAATCATGTCACCTACTGGTGGAGGAACTGGAAATCGAAATTCAGAAATTAATGCTGATTTTGTAATATGGAATCGCAAAACTAAATTAGGATTTTGTTTTGACTCTTCCACCTGCTTTAAATTATCGAATGGTGCAAATCGTTCTCCTGATGTCGCTTGGATCAAAAATGAGAGATGGGAAGCACTCACCGTAGAAGAACAAGAAAAATTTCCACCCATAGCACCAGATTTCGTAGTAGAGTTAATGTCCCCAACTGATAGATTAGAAGAAACTCAAGCCAAAATGCGAGAATATATAGAAAATCAAGTCAGATTAGGTTGGTTAATTAATGTGAAAACGCGACAAGTAGAAATATACCGTTTAGGAAAACCAGTAGAAGTATTAAACTCTCCTACAGAATTATCAGGTGAAGATGTTTTACCGGGATTTATTTTAAATTTGCAAATTGTTTGAGGGTAATTTATAGAGTTTTGATCAGCTTGTGTTCACATGGTAGAAATTAATCAAGGTTCTAAATTTTTATCTAGCGAGAGTAACGGAATAAGGATACATGGTTTATAGAAGCATAGCAAAAAAACCGCACTTCTCAAAAAAATCCGGGTTTTGAATTTGATATAACTTTCAATTTTTACAAACTTTCTAAATCAATTCCTTTTGCTTGTAATTTTGCTAATAAGTCCTGATAGCGTTGTCTTTCTGTTTCCAGTTGTGCAAGTGCGGTTTCTTTTTCTTGACGTTCTTGTTCAGCACGTTGTTTTTCTTGTTCTCGCTGTTGATCTAATTCCACAGATGTGAGAAATTTACGTCCATCGGGGTAATAAATTTCTAATGTATCTGCTGTTAGTTCAAAACTTATACCCAATCTAGGACTAACCCAATTATTTACTTCTTCAATTTCTTCTAACCAGTTGTGGGAACGGATAAAAATGCTAAATTCTATATTATCTGGGTCATAAATGTAATATTCTTCTACTCCATGATGCTCATAAAAAAGAAGTTTTTTAGCCATCTCTTTGTAAGTATTTCCGGGTGATAAAATCTCAAACACCACTTGAGGAGGAATATTATTTTCTTTCCATTGTTGATATGAGCCTCTATCACCTTTCGGTCTACCAAATACTACTAATATATCTGGTGCTTGCCGAATTTTATTGCTTCCTTCTACGGAATACCATAATAAGTTACCTCCGACAAATACATCTGCTTGTGAGGCAAATAATATTTCTAAATTTTCTTTGATTTTCACTATCCATTGATATTGTTTGGTATTATCGGCCATCGGTTGTCCATCGCTGTCTGGGTAGATGATTTCGGTTTTATTTTCTGGTGTGAGTTGCCCAACCATCGCTGCTATACCTCCCATTTTCGGTAATTGCGCTATTATTTTTAGTTTACTATTTATTTAATTCAAATGACAAAAATATCCCATAAAAATTTAATAGTCCTGGGATGTAAATTGGCTGATTTTGTCGTTTTTTATAAACTGTCTAAATCAATTCCTTTTGCTTGCAATTTTGCTAATAAGTCCTGATAGCGTTGTCTTTCTGTATCTAGTTGTGAAAGTGCAGTTTCTTTTTCTTGACGTTCTTGTTCAGCACGTTGTTTTTCTTGTTCAGCACGTTGTTTTTCTTGTTCAGCACGTTGTTTTTCTTGTTCTCGCTGTTGATCTAATTCCACAGATGTGAGAAATTTACGTCCATCGGGGTAATAAATTTCTAATGTATCTGCTGTTAGTTCAAAACTTATCCCCAATCTTGGACTGACACAATTATTTACTTCCTCAATTTCTTCTAACCAATTGTGGGAACGAATAAAAATGCTAAATTCTATATTATCTGGGTCATAAATATAATATTCTTCTACTCCATAATGGTTATAAAATAGCAGTTTTTTAGCCATTTCTTTGTGACCATTACTTGGTGATAAAATCTCAAATACCACTTGAGGAGGAATGTTATTTTCTTTCCATTGCTGATATGAACCTCTATCAGCTTTTGGTCTACCAAATACTACTAATATATCTGGTGCTTGCCGAATTTTATTGCTTCCTTCTACGGGATACCATAATAAATTACCTCCCACAAATATATCTGCTTGTGAGGCAAATAATATTTCTAAGTTTTCTTTGATTTTCACTATCCATTGATATTGTTTGGTATTATCTGCCATCGGTTGTCCATCGCTGTCTGGGTAAATAATTTCGATTTTATTTTCTGGTGTGAGTTGCCCAACCATCGCTGCTATACCTCCCATTTTCGGTAATTGCGCTATTATTTTTAGTTTACTATTTAATTAATTAAAGTGACAAGTGAATAATGGTTAATAATAATTTTGCACATACAAGATTAATTCAGGGAAAAATTCTTGAAAATCTTGATCAAAGTCCTGATATTGTTTTGTTAATTCACTGACTGCTAAATGTAGCATAAAATGCCTATTCATTCTTCTTGTTAATCTTTTAGATATCCTAATTAACGTGTTTTCGACACCAGCTATTTGACGATAAGCACCTAACCAATCTTCATCTACAACACGAGTAATAAATTGCCTGGTGATGTAAGGTATTTGTCCTTGATAGTCTTGAAATGATGTGTATATTTCAGTTGTAAAATCATCTAAAGTCATGTTTGTATAACTAGACCAGTTTTTCGCTAAAAAATGGTCATAAAAAACATCAACTATTACGCCTGAAAATCTGCGATATTCAGGATACAGGCGTTGTTTACTGCGCTGAACAATGGTATGATTATCTGTAAATTGATCAATAATTTGATGACATTTTATTCCCCGTTGAATTTGCGGGTTTAGATCATGACGAGCGCTCCCCTTAACAGTATCCGCAAGCAAATTACCTAAACGCATTTCAACATCTGGTTCTGAGAGGAATAGGTGTGCTAACCAGTTCATGAGTAATTGAGTAAATAAACACTACAAAAGTATTGTAGTTAAAAATTAACCATCTGGTAGACGTAATTACTAAAAATGTTAGCTACTTTAAGGGGAGTTACACAAAAATTAGGAAAAAGTTGTGGTTCCAATCAGAGATAATAATCCTACAGAAATTACACCTTATGTAACTTATGGCTTAATTGCTGTGAATGTCCTAGTTTTTCTCTATGAAGCTAATCTTCCTCCTCAAGCATTAAATGGTTTTTTACATTTAGCGGCGGTGGTTCCGCGAGAACTAACTTTAAGTTTTGCGGGTATTTCAGTACATCAGCCTATACCAGAATGGGCAACTTTAATTACTTCTCAATTTCTGCATGGTGGTTTACTACATTTAGCAGGAAACATGTTGTTTTTATGGGTTTTTGGTAATAATGTGGAAGATAAGTTAGGACATTTTAAATATTTAATTTTTTACTTGTCTTGTGGGGCTTTAGCAGCATTAACCCAATGGTATTTCTCTCAGTATTCTAACATTCCTTCTTTGGGTGCGAGTGGAGCGATCGCAGGTGTGATGGGTGCATATATCCTCCGCTTCCCCCAAGCAGAAGTTATCGGTGTAGTCCCTCTCGGCTTTTTCTTCCCTACTTTCCGTGTTCCTGCTTATTTCTTTTTGGGTTTTTGGTTTCTCCAGCAAGCTTTCTATGGTCTGGTTAGTTTAGAAACACCTACTAATATTGGCATGGAAAGTGGGGGAATCGCTTATTGGGCCCATGCGGGAGGTTTTATTTTTGGAGCTATTCTCGGCCCCTTATTAGGTCTATTGAATGATAAACCACAGGAAGAGTCTTGGTATCAATAGCAGGTGTAATTACCTAAATTTAGCAACTGCTGGCTATACAAGCTATATTGCAAATAGTGGTATTTAGGAAAAACACCTGTGTTTCCCCTCTATGATGAAAACCCAACCCGAATCCCCCCATTTTTTACCTATGGGTTGATCGGGATGAATATTTTAATATTTCTTCATGAAATCAGTTTGCCTAGTGAACAACTAGATCAGTTTTTACAGATGTATGCTGTCATACCTAAAGATATTACGCTTAATTTTTCTAGTGAATGGACAACATTATTTACATCACAATTTTTACATGGTAGTTGGTTACATTTGATTTCTAATATGGTCTATCTTTGGGTTTTTGGTAACAATATAGAAGATAGATTAGGGCATTTTAAATATTTATTTTTTTATTTAAGTTGTGGTGCTTTAGCAGCTTTGTGTCAATGGTTTATTGGCATGAATTCAACAATTCCTTCTTTGGGTGCAAGTGGAGCGATCGCGGGAATTTTAGGTGCTTATTTACTGTGGTTTCCTCAAGCTAGAATTACCACTCTAGTTTTTTTAGGCTTTTTTGTCACAACCATTAATGTACCAGCATTAGTAATTATTGGAATTTTCTTTTTGCAAAATATCATCTTTGGTCTAGCTAGTTTACAAGCTACCGCAAATATGAGTGTGGAAACAGGTGGGGTTGCTTACTGGGCGCATATTGGCGGTTTTGTATTTGGTATGATTTTAGCACCTATTATTGGGGCTTTCAGGCGCGAATAATTCTTATTATGTTCCCTCTTTCTGCTACAATTCTTCGTCAGAAGAGGGGCTTTTCAAACTAGATAAATAAGAAATTTTAACAGATATAGATAAAACTTCCCTGTGAATGTATAATTACTTAAATTAGCAGAATTTTTATATAACAATATGAGCAATATCTTTCATATCACCCAGCGTAGACAATGGGAAGATGCAAAAATATTAGGTAGCTATCGCGGTGATACTCTAGAAATTGAGGGCTTTATTCACTGTTCTACTGCAAAACAATTAGTTAATGTGGCTAATCGTTTTTTTACTAATCAACAGAATTTAGTATTGTTATTTATTGATTCTGATCAAGTGCAAGCTGAAATTCGTTATGAACAGGCAGAAGAAAATGAGTTTTTTCCTCATATTTATGGGGAATTGAATACTAATGCTGTGTTTCAGGTAATTGATTTTGTGCCTGGGGAAGATGGTTATTTTGATTTACCTTTAGAAATAATAAATTTACAGGATTAAAAAATGCAAAATCAGAATTTTGATGCACGGGAATATGTGAAGCAGATGTCAAATTTATTAGACTTAGAAATCAAAGACGAATATGAAGATGGAGTGGTAGATAACTTTGAAAAAATCAGAGCGATCGCTCAACTTGTCAATGAATTTACCTTATCAGAAGAAGTAGAAGCAGTTATAGTATTTAGACCGGAATAAATTTAAGATTTTTGTGCTGTTAACAAAATCGATACAAACTGCTGTTATTTAAAGAACTAAGAAACCTTTATTTTTAGAATACAATATGAATCTTCATGAAACTGATGCTGTATCTATAACTAATCATATATTATCAGGTAAAATTAGTGCTGTGGAAGTCACTCAAACTACCTTATCTAAAATTTCATCCATAGATAGTAAATTAAATTGTTTTACAGCAATAACTACCGAAACTGCTTTACAAGATGCAGAAAGTATAGATCAAGAAATCGCTAAAGGTAAAAATCCTGGTTTGTTAGCAGGTGTACCTTTTGCAGTAAAAAACTTGTTTGATATTGCAGGTTTAACAACTCTAGCAGGGGCAAAAATTAACGCCAAAAATTCTCCAGCAACTCAAGATGCAACCGCAATTACTAAGTTAAAACAAGCTGGTGCAGTCTTAGTTGGTGCTTTAAATATGGATGAATATGCCTATGGATTTGTCACAGAAAATGCCCATTATGGCGCTACTCATAATCCCCATGATTTACAGAGAGTTGCGGGGGGTTCTTCTGGTGGTTCAGCTGCTGCGGTAGCTGCTGGTTTAGTTCCTTTTTCTTTGGGTTCAGATACTAATGGTTCCATTCGAGTTCCAGCAGCTTTATGTGGTATTTTTGGCTTCAAACCAACTTATGGAAGATTATCTCGTGCAGGAGTAGCTTTATTTTCTGGTAGTTTAGATCATATTGGTCACTTTGCACGTTCAGTTAGAGATATTGCCGCAATATTTGATGTTTTACAAGGGGAAGATAAACAAGATCCTGTTTGTACAAAACGCGCACCAGAATTATGTTTACCACAACTAAATCAGGATATTTCTCGGCTGAGAATTGCTATTGCTGATGATTATTTTACTCAAAGTGCAACACCAGAAGCTTTAGCAGTTGTGCAGCAGGTAGCTAAGGTAATAAATGTGACGAATTATATAACAATTCCTGAAGCTAAACGCGCTCGTGCTGCGGCATTTGTGATTACCGCAAGTGAAGGTGCAAATCTGCATTTAGATCAACTAAAGTCATGTCCTGAAGATTTTGATCCTGCTACACGCGATCGCTTTTTGGCTGGGGCTTTAATTCCTAATAGTTGGTATATTCAAGCACAAAGATTTAGGAGATGGTATAGCGATCGCGTCCGAGAACTTTTTCAAAATGTGGATATTATTCTAGCACCAACAACCCCAATTTCTGCCCCCTTAATTGGTCAGCAAACAATGATTTTAGATGGAGAAGAAATTCCTGTTCGTCCCCATTTAGGACTATTTACTCAACCATTATCTTTTATTGGTTTACCTGTTTTATCTGTTCCTATTCAACGCCAAAATGCCTTACCTTTAGGTGTACAATTAATCGCTGCACCTTATAATGAGGCTTTAATTTTACAAGTAGCAGCAGTGTTAGAAGCAAACGGAATAGTTTCTGTTAAAATACCTGCTCTTTAGTTTTACACATTCAGAAAAGCAGGTGGATAAACAACTTTACCTCTATATTTATCTTGATAATTTCGTAATGTTTTCACCATAAATACTTCTTCTGGCACTGGGAAAGGAGACTCAATTTGATAATTGACTGCTGGTTGAAATCCAAAGCGGGGATAAAAATCAGGATGACCTAAAACAATTACTAGAGCCTCACCTTTACTATCTGCTATTTCTAACCCTGTTTTTACTAATTCACTACCAATTCCTTGGTTTTGAAATTGGGGATGAACTGCTATAGGTGCTAAACTTAAAATTGGTAATGTTTGTTCAGCAACTAAATCAATATAGCTAAAAAGAATATGACCAACTATTTTTCCTGCTAATTCGGCAATTAGAGACAGTTCAGGAATATAATTTTGAGTATGGCGAATGTTTTCAATTAGTTTAGCTTCATTATCTCTACCAAAAGCTAATATATTAACTTCTGCAATTGTTTCGTAGTCTAATTGAGTTTCAGACCGGATAATCATCATATCATCTCCACTAATTTTTATGAAAATACCCATTATTGATTTAGCTAATTTTATTAATGGTAATACAAACAATAGACAAGCCACAAGTAAAGAAATTTATCATGCTTGTCGTGAAATAGGTTTTATGTACTTGCAAAATTATGGTATCTCTCCAGCTTCAATTGAGCAAGTATTTAGTAAAAGCCAATCTTTTTTTAATTTACCATTAGAAACTAAACAGCAGTTAGCTTGGAGTAATGAATATAGTAACGCGGGTTATGTGGGAATAGCAAGAGAACGCTTAAATCCTCATCAACCAGGGGATTTAAAAGAAGCCTTTAATATAGTTGGGGGGAAACGAGAATCAAATCATCCTGATTTTTCCCTAGCTAATAATGCCCAAATTCTGGAGTTTTTTCAAGATTGTACAAAATTAGCTAATACAGTATTAGAAACTTTTGCTTTAGCCTTAGAATTACCAACAGATTATTTTACTATTAGACATAATCAGCAAAATCATACATTGAGATTATTACATTATCCACCATTACAAACACCAGCTAAACCAGGACAAATTCGCGCCGGAGAACATTCTGACTATGGCAGTATTACTTTGCTATTTCAAGACGATATTGGCGGTTTGGAAGTAAAAACTAGGGCAGGTGAATGGCTGGAAGCACCAGCTATTCCTCAGACTGTTCTAGTAAATACAGGTGATTTAATGGAACGGTGGACAAATCATGTTTTTTGCTCAACTAAGCATCGTGTCATGCTACCTAATGATAGCAGAATAAACAAGTCTAGATACTCAATTGCTTTTTTCTGTCATCCTAATGATGATACAGAAATTGCTTGTTTAGAAAGTTGTCAAAGGGAGTCATTACCTATCTATCCTCCTATCCTAGCTGGGGAATATTTGATTAGTCGTTTACAAGCTACGTATTGACTTAAATCAAGTTAAATTCTCCACTGATTAATAAGTGGAGAATATTACTAATAACTTTGGTCTGATATAGGAATTGAAATTACAAATTTTGCCCCAATATTAGGAGAAGATATACACTCTAACTTACCTCCATGCTTTTCAGTCACAATCTGATAACTAATCGAGAGTCCTAAGCCAGTTCCTTTACCTTCAGGTTTAGTAGTAAAGAAAGGATTAAACAATTTTTGCCTTACTTCCTCTGACATTCCATGGCCGTTATCACCAATGTGAATAATTACCTCTTCTCCTACGACTTCTGTGCGAATAGTAATAATATTGGGATTTTTTTCTAGTTCAGCAAAAGTTTTACCAATGTTAGACTCATCTAAGGCATCAATAGCATTTGCCAATAAATTCATAAACACTTGGTTCATTTGACCAGGAAAACAAGCTACTGGTGGTATATCACCATATTCTTTCACTACTTGAATAGCTGGACGGGTTGGACCAGCTTTGAGGCGATGCTGTAAAATCATTAATGTAGTTTCTAGACCTTCATGAAGATCAACCTTCTTTTTGTCTGCGCTATCAGTACGTGAGAAATTACGCAAAGATTGCATAATACCTCGAATACGTTCTATCCCCAATTTCATTGAAGAAATCATTTTAGGTAGGTCTACTAACAAGAAGTCCAAGTCAATTTCTTCAATTTCATCGACTATTTCTTCTGGTGGAGAAGGTAAGTGCTTCTGGTAAAGATTCAATACATTAATTAAGTCTTCAACATACCGATTGACATGGGACAAATTACCCGAAATAAAACTGACGGGGTTGTTAACTTCGTGAGCAACACCAGCTACTAACTGTCCTAAAGAAGAGATTTTTTCAGTTTGTACTAATTGTGCTTGAGTTTGCTGGAGTTTGTTTAATGATTGTTGTAATTCTTGAGATTTTTCTTGTTCCCGTGCGTAAAGGCGAGCATTTTCAATCGCAATAGCTGCTTGAGAAGTCAACAGCCTTAAAACTTGCAGCCGATTTTTAGTAAATGCCCCAGTAGTCAAGTTATTTTCTAAGTAGAGAACACCAATAAATTTGCCTTGATAGAAAATAGGGGTGCTGACAACAGATTTAGGTTGATACTTCTTGATATAGGGATCTTCTGCAAATAGAGACTCAGAACTAGCATTATTGAAGACCAGAGGTTGCTGAACTCTGGCAATATAATTAATGAGAGTAACAGGAATATCTTGGCTAGTTTCTACTGGTGTTGATTGCAAAAGTACAAAGCCAGATTCTTTAGCAGTGTGAATTGCTTCGATAAATAATTGATCATTTTCTTCTAGGATTAAGCAGCCTTTTTGAGCAGCTGCATTTTCGATGATAATTGCTAACAGCTTTTCTAATAGTTGATCAAAAACAATCTCACTAGCGATCGCCTGGGCAGCTTTCATGACTGTAGCCAAATCCAACATCTGGTCAACTTTGCCTGTTGTTGAGGATGTTGATAGGGTAGTTAAATTCTTGCTAACGCTGATTGTTCTGTTTGTTGTGTAGGTTTCGGTTTCTAGGATCTGTTCCTTACGGATGATTAACTGGGGATAATGTTCATCTAAATCTTGGGCTTTGGCAATAGCTCCCCAGCGAACGTACCCGTAGTAAGCTTCCGTCATATAGACTTTAGCAATTTTCTCCTTGCCTAGTTCTAAATAGAACTGTGCTGCTAATTCGTTAGCTAACGCAGCTTCCTGAATGTAGCCATTTTCTTGGGCTAGAGAAATTGCGCGATCGTACAAATCTATTGCTTTTACCTTTTGTCCCAAAACTCGTGCTTTTTCTGCTTCTACTAGCTGATATTTATGTTGGAAATTAGATGGAGCATGAGCAGCCCATTTTTTCATTTTCTTCTGATTCTCTGCTATTTGTTTGAGATATTGCTTTTGCTCAGAAGGTGAAACTTGACGAAACTCAGCTAATAATGCTAGAGAATAGTATAAATTTGTGACTAAATACAGCAAAAAACCAGGATTTGTTTCTTGATATTTTAATGTTAATTTCGCAGTATCAATAGCTCCTTTATACTCTCGGAAGGAATAATTAAGAATAGTTTTGCAGTAATAGACCACACTCAGCCATGTAGAGTTATTTCCTAACTCCGATAGCATTACTTTTTCATTAAAAGCCTCACCAATTAAATTTAATTTTTCCGAACTAATTCCTTGGAGATTTAAGCAGGTTTGTCTGATAATCCTGACAACTAAATTAACTGATTTTAAGTTATATTTTTGTAATAAATCGATAGTGCTTAACAATTTTTGGTCAACTAATTCCAAATTTTGTCCACTTAAGAAAAGATTAGAACACAAACCCCAAGATGAATAAATCGTAAATTCTATATCCCCTGTATCTAAAGTACCTTGTAATGCCTCAACTATACCAGGAATAGTTTCTTTGACAGGTTCACGCAAGTGACGAATCATGGTGTTGAAGACATAGACAACTTTAGGCTTGAATGATATGGCATTCATCTTATTTACCAATGACAAACCTAAAAGCCCAAATCGATAACCTCCTTGAATGTCCCCAATTTTTTCACCACATAGTATAGAACCATAAAGACTATAACCAAAAGCCGCACTCATGGCATGGCCGTATTTGACTGACAATCTGACCATGGCTAGTACAATGATTGGAAAGTGCAAAGAACCGGCCATACTAGCAGGAGGTGCAAGAAGCGTTAATATTTGCATCGCTGCTAACTTATATGGGTCAGTCATTTTGGGCAGATTGATTAAATCTTCAATCTCTCTTCTACCTAAAGCAAGTTTAGTTTTGGCTACTGCCATCAAAACATCTAACATTTTCGGCTGATTTGGCAACCGTGTACCAAGAATTTTGAGAACTCGGATACCGATATCTAAAGCCTCTTGGGGGCGATTTTGTGCCGTACTAGACAGGATTTGAATTTCATATACTCTCGCTTGATCAATAATATTATTAACTTTTGTCAGAACAAGATTTCCTATTTCTCTTGACCTGTCAAAATTACCATTAAGATATTCTACTTCTGCTGCTTCTATATGCAGGTTTAATGCTAAATTATAATGACTACTCCAACTGTCTGTTCCTAGAAGTTTGATCCCCAAATTCAAATATCTGATAGCAACTGTATAGGCATTGGATGCCTTAGCTTTTTTGCCAGCTAAGAGATTTAGTTGAGCAAGTTCATCTTGATCGATTTGATTGGTGGGCAAATCTACACCATAGTTCAACTGGTTGACAATATCCAAGATATTTTCTGCCAGGTCTTCAGCAGGAGTTTTTTTCAGGAGTAACTGGCCTATTTTGAGATGAGTGGTTAATTTCTGTTCTTCTGGGATGAGTGAATAGGCCGCCTGTTGCACCCTGTCATGTAAGAATTTATAGCCTACCAGTTTTGTATCTAAAGCCAGTTTAGTTACATCTTCTTGATTAAATACTAGGGGGATACGGTAAGCTTCGCTTAAAGGTAGAATTAACCCTGACTGCAAAGCTGAATAAAGATCATTTGCAGTCAGGGCGGCTGTTTGCTCATTGACAATTGATAGAATATCTAATGTAAATTTATCTCCTATGCAAGCAGCTAATTTCAATACTTCTTGTGTAGCTTCTGGTAGTTTTTGAATCCGACTAGCTACCAGTTCAACCACACTCATATCTGTAATCCCAATAGATTGAATTTCTTCAATACTCCACTGCCATGATGCACTAATAAAGTTAAATTTTAGTAACTTATCTTGATAAAGTGCCTGAAGTAATTGTGTTAAGAAAAAAGGATTGCCTCCAGTTTTATTAAAAAGTAATTCAGCAAGCGGTTTACTTGTTTCTGTATGATCATTTAGTGTCTCATTCACTAATTGAGTGATATTTGCTTGTGATAAAGGTTGCAATGTAATTTTATTAACGGTTGTACCTTTATTGACAATTTCTTCTATTGTTTGAATCAATGGATGGCTACTATTAACTTCATTATCTCTATATGCACCTATAAATAATATGTGATTGATATCTATATCAGTAATCAAAAGCTGCATTAACCTTAGTGTGGCTGAATCTGCCCATTGTAAATCATCTAGAAAAATCACTAAAGGATGCTGTTTTCGAGCAAAGACTCTGGTAAATTCAATAAAAATTCGATTGAAGCGATTTTGAGATTCGATCGCGCCTAATTGTGGTACTTCTGGCTGAGATCCAATGATTAGTTCCACTTCGGGAATGACATCAATAATTACTTGCCCATTTGTACCAACAGCACTGATGATTTTGCTTTTCCATCGAGCAATTCGCTCTGTACTTTCTGTAAGTAATTGTTGGATTAAGGAACTAAAAGCTTGAATTAGTGAGGCATAAGGAATATCCCGCTTAAATTGGTCAAATTTACCACTAATAAAGTAGCCTTTAGAGCGGGTAATGGGTTTATTAACTTCATTGACTATAGATGATTTTCCAATCCCCGAATAACCGGAAACTAGCATCAGTTCGGTACTTCCCTTACTAATGCGTTCAAATGCCTCTAGAAGTAAATTGACTTGAGTTTCTCTACCATAAAGTTTTTGAGGGATAAGTAATTGACTGAGAATATCTAAGCGTCCTGGTGTAAAGTCAGTAATTTTTTCAGTAGCTTGCAACTGATTTTGGCACAGTTCTAAGTCTGCTAATAGTCCGGCAGAACTTTGATATCGGTCTTCAGCATTTTTTGCCATCAATTTCATCACAATTTCACAGATGGCTATTGGTACATCTGCATTCAATGTCTGAATTGCTGGAGGTTGCTTGGCCAGATGACAATGAACTAACTCTAAGGGATCATCACTTTGAAAAGGTAATTCACCTGTTAACATTTCATAGAAGGTAACACCCAAAGAGTAAAAATCGCTGCGATAATCCACAGGACGATTCATTCTCCCAGTTTGTTCGGGAGACATATAGGCAAGAGTACCTTCAAGTTGGCTAGGGTTAACGAGTTGTGGTGTTTCTTTGTATAGGCGTGAGGATATGCTAAAGTCAGTGACTTTAACTTGCCCTGAGATTAAGTTGATAATAATATTAGCAGGCTTAATGTCTTTATGAATAATATGGCACTTGTGTAGCGACTTGAGAGCTTTTGCTAGCTGTATGGCTACACTCAAAAAGGTGTATGTATCTAATTTCTGCTCTGATAGCAACTGTTTGAGTGACTGCCCACCAAAGTCTTCACTTACCAGCACCAAACGATTTTGATGGTCTTCCAGCCTCAAAACCTTAACCACACCCTCCATATCTAAATTTTCCGTCATTTTGTATTCGTGCTTGAGACGGGCAATATCTTCAAGGGTGGGATACTCTGCTTTAATAACTTTGAGTATTACCGGTTGAGCATCAGGTTGCGCCGTGGCGCGATAAATAATGGTGTTAGCACCTTCATGAATGATTGTGGTCAGGTCATAACCTGGAATTGTCAAGTTTGGAAGCATTGGCAAATTGTACGAGACTAAAAGTGTTGCTATACTCTAGAGTTCCCATTTTTTTGTCCGCTCAAACTGCTATTCTCATAAATTGCTAGATAAGTGGACATAAATAAATGTGGCTATATCATTTTCAAGAGAATACGCTTATGTGAACCAATCATAGGAGTTGAGGATTACTGACCTACTATTTAGCTTCTAGTTTGCGGTATGAAAGAGAACATTGTGCAAATGTTACTTTTTCCAAAACTACTGACAGCAAATCTCGGCTCAGTGAGTTACAGTTATAGGCTCTGTTGGGTTCTTGATGACAATGTATCAAATGTATCATGTGTATAGAAAAATTGTAAATTTGTGTAAATTGACAGCCTTGATATTGTTTATTGATTAACTTTACTTGTCGCTATAAGCACAATTGATACCAGTAATAAGAATGTTTTGTTAACTAATAATAGCTTTTAATGACAAGCTTATACATAACTTGTCATTATGTCTAGGGTTTTTGTAGAAAAAATTATTACTTTATGTTCAAAAAATACACTTTAATATATAAATTACACTGCATTTTCAGAGCAACTCAGTACGGCTGCTTATTACTCAAAATTTATCAGCTTAAAACCGCTATTAGTAAGTTAATATGTGAGAGCAGGTTTGTTTTTCTGTACGAATGGCGCGATCGCTGTTAATTAAGCTAAAGGGTTAAACTGTAATCGAAAAACACTTACATGCTCACAATCAAGTTGGTCTAGGTTATTATATAGCAAGATATAAAAATAACCTTACTTCTGCTTGTTGTCTTAATTCCTAGAATGCTTTGAATGTGAAATATTTGATCTACTGATTGATTTATTAATAAAGTGAAACAACAAACTTTAGCTGATGATACTTGTCTGTGATTTAAAAGATATTGAGCAAGTTTATATTCATTTTAATTACAGCAAGTATAAATTACGCTTATACAGATAAAAATCTCAGTTATTTAGAAAAAATTTGAGCCAGAATAATCCGTATGTAAACATTTAAAATTTTGGTTACTGTATTCTAAACTATTACGTATAAATCAAAGAATATTAGAGATTACTCTCCCAATCAATCTCCATTCTTCAAAGTTATAATATGCTTGCTAAAATCAAGTTCGTAGTTAAAATTTTCGACTAAAAAATTGATGCTTACCACTCCAGATATATTGAGTTTATTAATTTTCTTTTTTCTCATGTACCAGATGAGGATTTATATTTTTTCTCTACCTGAAGTGATAGTAGAGGAATAGGGGTAAAGAACAATTAGCCTCATAAAATTTCATGTTTGTGGAAAAATTGAGTAAGAAAACCGTAAGAATTCAGGAGCGGAGCCTCCAGACGCTCCGCCTCCGGTCAGAAATCAGAATGCTGCTCCAATCAGGAATAGATAGTAGTAATATT
>DATGXQ010000454.1:0-9060 GCA_035298905.1 Nostocaceae cyanobacterium
CGGATGATTGCAGGTTGGTTGCAATTAATCCTGGTTCAGTTGCAATTAATCCTGGCTGAAGCGCAATTATAGTTGCATTTAATCCTGGTTTGAAAATGTCTTGATTGCAGGTTTGAGCGATTAGTATTGCAGGTCGCTACACCTATGGGAGCCACTGCTGCTCTTTCGTCGGCGGCTCGTTCCGTCGAGAAGAACGCAGGTCGATGAGATTGGAATGTTGGTGAGAATTTACGCCATTGGGAGTTTGAATAATGTCGTAACCGAAGAGTTGATTAATTAACTCGCGGGTAACGGCATCGAAAGGCCCAAGAGCGATTCTGTGTTCTGGATAAGTTTGGTTAAAGCTATTAAGCGAATGCTGATAAGCGCTAAAAGCATTGATTAAGGTTCGGCTAAGCTGCGCCACTTTCGCTTTTAACGAACGAAGTTGGCGTTGTAGCTGACGATACTTTGAGCGACCGATGAAATGCTCTTTTGCCTCTTGAGCAGACCGTCCGCCAAATAATACTGACGCATGAAGTATAAAACACAGGATTGTTAGCCCAACAAGCAGCAGAATAAAGGCTGAGTTGGTGGCTAAAAGCGCTGCATGAGCAGCCACAAACGTCGCCACGAATAGGATCGGCATTACCAAAACTGTCAAGATGGCGAGCCAAAACCAGATCGATTTTCTAGGTGTTCCAACCTGATATTCAACGGCTTCCTCTTCGGCAGTACAACGCTGGTTACTGATAGTGATTTCAAGTAACAGAAAAGCCAGAGGGATGAGAATGACTGCTGCTTTAATCGTCCAGGAACCAGGGGCAAAGACCAGCAACGCTAGGTACTCCGCTGCGCCATGAAACACGATGTAATCGAATAGGTAAACTCCGGGCAGCACCAGAATTAAAAAGATATGCTTTGTCATGTGTCCGATGCTGGGGAAAGCAATTTCGGGATGTTGTATTTCCCAATTTTTGAGCGTGTCCGCAGTTGCTTGGTATTCCTGGCCAACTTGCCAATATTTGGAAGCCAATTCGATAATGTATTCACGTTGGCGCTTCAAATGTTCTAACTTCCGCAACCGAATTCGGGATTGTGCTTCGGGTTCAAACATCTTCATCTTATTTACCTCGTGAGGAAGCTACATAGCTAAATGCAGCTGTGGGTGATTCAAACTGCATCGGGTTGAGGCTGCTAAAGGAACCCAAACTAGCCGAACCGTTGACGACAATGACTTTGGCGTTAGTCTTCATGGCCACGGCAGGTGTTTTTACGTTATCTATCCCGTCGCTGATGAAGATGGCGATTTTACGCGGCGGGCGTGACCAGGTGGTATCGCTTTCGTTGAGGAACAGGTCAGCACGCTGTACGCCACCCCAAATATCTGTCGCTTGACAGTTAGCTGGCTGGTTAAGGATGGGTGCTATGGCTGCTTTGAACTGCTTTAGCTGTTGCTCGCTTTGGTTGCGCCACAGTTGTTGCCGCTGGTTATAATCAGCTAAAGCCTTTTGGTGGGCCACCGCTTTTGATTCGTATTCGTTTCGCTTTTCGGCAGCTGCAAACGGGTTTCCTTCTTCGGCACTGAATTCAGGTGGCTTAGCTGGGGGGACTGGCGGTTGTTCGATGCGGACTCGGATGAGGGAACGGTTAGAGCGATCGCAAATACATCCAAACGCTAATTCTCCGCCGCCTTGGAGAAGCAAGCCAAACAGCGGAGTTAAATCCTCTGTTTTTAGCTGTGGGGTGCGGGTTTTGTCGATGCTGCCACTCTGGTCTTGAAAAATCGCTACTTTTGTAGGCTCGGTGTTTGCAGATTCAGGTGTTGGAACAGTCGCTGAACCTGCTGAAACAGGCAGGGTAGTAGTCGTTGCAGTTGTTCGAGTGGATGTCGCGCCCGGTAAAACACTGCAACCAGTCGCCAAAACCAAGAGAAACAAAGCAACTATTGAGTAGCTCGGAATATCCATTAATCTCTCGTTGCTTGGGTAAAATTAAGTTAACAATTTAGTAATATCAGCAACTTCCAAATAGATAATTACCTTGCTACAAAAGACTCACTAATGCTTATTTTTTTTAATCTTTGAGGGGATTCACTCACAACGGCAGTTGAATATCTAATTTGTGAATTTTTACTCACAAATTATTTTAAAATCACTAATTGGTTTAAAAATAGGTTGAGGTAGGACGAAGCAAAAATGAACCAAAAAGACTTTGATAATATTTACAAGAGGCTGAGTTTCAGACTAAAAGAAGTATTAATACCTTCTTTGCAGGGTAAAGCAGATGAAGAAATTGCTGAGGATCTACATATTCAGCGTGCTACTGTTAGGAAACATCTTCAGGCAATTCGTTTAAAATTTGGTATTGCCAATAAAGATGGAGATCGTTATCCGTTGCGTCAAGAGTTAATTAAGTGGTTTGGTAAATACAAACCAGAGTTAGTTAACCCTGAGTTATTAAATAAAATAAATGGAAAATATCCCGATGTAGAGCTAGATTTTCCAGATGGGTCATTGCCGCTGGATTCTCCGTTTTATGTGAACCGTTCTCCTCACGAATATGACTGTTACAAGGAGATTTTGAAGCCTGGTTCCCTGATTAGGATTAAAGGGCCAAAGCAAATAGGTAAAACATCCTTGATGACCAGAATCCTAGCTCATGCTGCTACTCACGGCTGTCGAACGGTACCGTTAAACCTGTGGGAAGATGCAGAAAAGGGAGTTTTTATTTCCCTAGATAAATTCTTGCGGTGGCTCTGTGCCAATGTCAGTTTAAAGCTGGGTATAAAGCCAATGCTTAATGATTATTGGGATGAAGATATTGGCAGCAAGGTTAGCGCTACAAGATATTTCCAAGTGCATCTGTTGGAGCAACTCAACAGTCCCTTAGTCTTGGCTTTGGATGAAGTCGATCGGGTTTTCTGGTATCCTCACATCGCTGAAGACTTTTTTCCGCTGCTGCGAGACTGGTATGAAGAAGCAAATAATCTAGAAATTTGGCAGCAACTCAGGCTGGTGGTGACATACTCCACAGAACCTTTTATTCCCTTAGATATCCATCAATCACCTTTTAATGTGGGGTTGCCAGTTAAGTTGCCGGAGTTTACAGACAAGCAGGTGCAGAATTTAGCAAAGCTTCATCAACTACCTTGGACGAATGGAGAGGGAATTAAGCAACTGATGGCAATGGTAGGGGGACATCCTTTCTTGGTACGATTGGCTCTGTATCACCTTGGGCGTCAGGATACCACTTTAGACCACTTATTATCAGAGGCAGCTACCCAAGCGGGAATTTATAGCAACCACCTGCGGCGTCTCTGGGAGCTTCTCCAAAAGCAGCCAGAACTGGTAGCTGCGATGAAAAAGGTAGTTACAGCAGACACGAGCGTGAAGTTAGAGCCAACGCAGACGTATAAGTTAGAAGGTATGGGGTTAGTTAAGGTACTTGGGGATGAGGTGACACCGAGTTGCCAGTTGTATAGTCGGTATTTCCGCAATCGCCTCTAAAGGTGAGGCAACCATGAATACAACACAAAACACAGAATATGAATATAAAGTCGGCGGGAGTTTAGCGCATAACGCTCCAAGTTATGTAACGCGACAGGCTGACTTTGAACTTTTGAATGCACTGAAAGCGGGTGAGTTTTGCTACGTATTGAACTCGCGGCAGATGGGCAAATCAAGCTTGCGGGTACGAACGATGCAACACCTGAAACAAAAAGAAAAATTTGCTTGTGCTGCCCTCGACTTAACAAGAATTGGCGGCAAGAACGTTACTACTGCCGAGCAGTGGTATAAGGGAGTAATTTCTGAGTTAGAAAGAGGTTTCAGTCTACTTGGAAAGGTTAATAAATCTTGGTGGAAAGAGCAAGAAGGATTATCAGCAGTCCAGCGATTGGACAGGTTTATTGAAGATGTCCTACTCGTTAATGTAATCGGTGAAAAAATTGTTATTTTTTTAGATGAAATTGATAGTGTTTTCAACTTAAATTTTCAGTTAGATGATTTTTTTGTACTAATTCGTTCTTGCTATGAGCAGCGGACTGAAAAATCAGAATACAATCGCCTTACCTTTGCCTTATTCGGTGTAGCAACGCCATCAGATTTAATTCGAGACACAAGAGGTACACCGTTTAATATCGGACATAAAATTGAACTGAGCGGTTTTACTCTGAAGGAAGCCCAACCGTTAGCTAAGGGACTGGTGGGAAAAGTAGACAATCCCGAAATGGTGTTAGAAAAAGTGTTGAATTGGACAGGGGGGCAGCCTTTTCTTACCCAAAAGCTGTGCAAATTACTTGTTGATAAGGTCGAAGATAAAAAGGTAAATGTTAATAGTTTAGTTGAAAAATATGTTGTTAAAAATTGGCAATCTAACGACGATCCAGAACATTTAAAAACTATTAGAAACCGCATCTTAGAAATTCGCTCTAATACTATAAGAATACTAGGACTCTATCAACAAATTTTGCAAACAGGAGAAATCAATGCAGATGACAGTTCTGAACAAGTGGAATTACAGCGGTCGGGATTAGTGAAAAAGCAGAATGGAAAATTAAAAGTTTATAACCCCATTTATAAGGCTGTATTTAACGAAACTTGGGTGAGCGAGCAATTAGCTAATCTGCGTCCGCCATTCTACAGGGAAGCCTTCTCCACCTGGTTAAATTCTAAACATCAGGATAAAAAATCTCATCTTTTGCGGGAACAAGCTTTGCAGGATGCACTGGCTTGGTCATCTGGTAAAAGTTTGAGCGATCTGGATTATCAGTTTTTAGCAGACAGTCAACAATTAGATAAGCAAGAAGTACAAAATGCTTGGGAGGAAGAAAAAGAAAAGAGTCGCATACTGGCTGAGGCGTTTAATGACGCAGAGCGAACACGAGCAGCGGCGCAACAGGAAGCCAAGAGAATCAAGAGAGCGGGTCTAATAATACTAGCTGTAAGCTTCCTTGTAGCTGCTACATCTTCGGTACTCACTAACATAGCCTTTAAGGGACTTAAAGAAGCGCAGGAAGGCACAAAGCTAGAGCAAGCAGGCGTTAATGCTTTACGACAGTTTCGTTCTGGCGAAATAGAAGCTTTAATATCAGCAATGCAAGCTGGGCAAAACTTACAAGTATTGGTTCGGGACAATCGTTCCATTCAAAGTTATCCAGCAACCAGTCCTTTGTTGGCTTTACAGAAAATTCTTGACAGCATTTACGAACAAAATCGATTTAATGCAGAGCAGGGCGAAATTAAGAGTGTAAGTTTTAGCCCGGATGGACAGCTTATTGCCACAGGTGGTGCAGATGGTACAGTCCGACTCTGGAGTTTGACAGGGCAGGAACAGGTTGAAATTGAGGTTCCTCAAGGTAAAGTTAAGGTGAAAATCAATAGCGTTAGCTTTAGCCCAGATGGAAAGAAAATTGTTACAGCGGGAGAGGATGGTATAGCCAGACTCTGGGATTTATCTGGCAAGCAACTAACTAAATTTGAAGGATATCAGGGTGGAATTAATAGCGTTAAATTTAGTCGAGATGGAAAGAGAATTGCCACCGCTGGAGAAGATGGCACAGTCCGATTCTGGGATTTTTCCGGCAAGCAATTAGCTAAATTAGAAGCACATAAAGGCAAAATTAATAGTATCAGCTTTAGCCCTAATGGACAGGAAATTGCTACGGCTGGATATGATAGTGTAGCCAAACTTTGGAACTTATCGGGAAAGCAATTAGCTGAATTAAAAGGACACAAAGGGCTACAAATTTTTAGTGTAACTTTTAGCCCAAACGGGCAATATATAGCTACAGCAGGAGATGACAATACAGCCAGAATCTGGAATTTATCTGGGCAGGAGCAGACTAAATTAGAAGGACATCAAGGTTGGGTGATTTCTGTTAGCTTCAGTCCTGATGGACAGCGCATTGTCACAACATCAGATGATGGTACAGCTAAACTTTGGGATTTATCAGGTAAGCAAATAGCTCAATTTCAAGGTCATCGAGGCGTAGTTTTGAGCGCAAGTTTTAGCCCGGATGGAAAATTTTTGGTTACAGCAGGACGGGATGGGACAACTCGACTGTGGAATTTAGCAGATAAGCCCGTACAGCAGCTTGAGTTGGCAGGGTTTCGGGATGATGTGAATGCGATCGCATTTAGCCCCGATGGAAAAGCGATCGCGGGTGCAGGTAACGAAGGCGTGATGCGGTTATGGGATGCGACATCTGGAAAGCAACTGAAGGTTTGGCAGGAAGCGATTTTCAACAAGCAAAATGTGCAGGATATTGCTTTCAGTCCAGATGGCAAGTTTATTGTGGCGAGTGGGCTGATAAGTATCGCTAGGGTGTGGAATTTGGCTGGAAGCTTGACTGAACCCCAGGCAAAACTGAAGGGTGTGGAGGGCAGTCAAGATGGGCACCAGGGCTATATTGGCAGTGTAGCTGTGAGTCCTGATAGCCAGTTGATTGTGACGGGTAGCTTTGACAAGACAATGCGGATTTGGAAGCCGAAAAGCCCAAACGGGGAACTGGTGGCGGTGACTCCGAAGCAGGAGGGGGCGGTGTCTCGTGCGGTATTCACCTGGGATGGGCAGCGGATTGTGACGGCGGACTGGGACGGCAATATAGCGATATGGGATTTAGTGGGCAATAAACTCAAGCAACTTAAAAAGTGGCAGAAGGTGCATCAGAATCAAATTCGGGGATTGGGAATTACGCGGGATGGAAATCGAATTGTGACAGCAGATAAAAGTGGCTATGTGAAAATCTTAGATAGTTCGGGGAACGTGCAGGAAGAGTTCTTTAGCTATCAAAGTGGGATTAATGAGTTGGTGATTAGCCCGAATGGGATGCTAATCGCAACTGGGGGAATAGATGGAACAGTGCGAATCTGGGATTTTCAGGGCCGTCAAGTGGCAGAGTTCCAAAATCCAAAGGGGGCAATTTGGGGGGTTGCCTTTAGCCCAGATAGTCAGCGGATTGCACTGGCTGGGAGTAACGGGTTTGTGAGTTTGAGGGCGATTGAATCACTACCGAGTTTGATGGAGAAGGGATGTCAATGGTTGCAGGATTACCTGGAGTCACATCCTGCTGAGAAGCGTAGCCTCAAAATTTGTCAGTAAAAGTATTATGCTTTCAAGCAGAGTAGTGGTTAATCCCGCATTTCTCACAAACTGATTTGAGAAGCTGATTTGGGGATGAAAATTTGAACTTTTTGAAAAACAAGAGATCTGGGAACAGTCACCCAAGAAAAATTTAATCTAAATTCACTAAAGCGTTACTAAATCGTCAGTAAAATCAGCTTAATTCAAAAAACTTCTCATCAGAAAATAGACTGCATATAAGGTCAGTCATTAAGAAACTATGAATTTGAGCAAGATTTCGTCAAAAAAATCAACCACTATCTTGAATCGATTGAATTCTAAAGTAAGCAATAGACAAAATATCTTGAGAGGGGCAAGCACTGGTAATCGCTATTAAAATTCGTCTAGCACTCACAGTAATTCTCGCTCCCAACTTCAAGAAATTCAGACGAATTGTGCCGACTGTTACTCGGTCAAAAGAAGTTTTAGACAAACAACAATGACGAAAAGCTTGCATTAAAACATAAGCTATTGATGAAAACCAAAGTCTTAATTGATTACTTGAAAATGTTTGAGTCGAAGTGCGGTCAGCGAATAAATCTAATTGTTGTTCTTTCAGCCGATTTTCCATCTCTCCTCTCGGACAATATTTGTCTGTATAAAGTTCTGATGGAGTAATTTTAGCAGCGGGTAAAGAAGTAACAACATGACGAATTTTTAAGCCTTCACTCCCATAACAAACTTTGGTAACAACTCTTCTAAGGCGACTCCATGATTTTTCGGTTTGATAACATAAAGAACGATACCAAGTTGAACAAGGAACTAACGTTCTGATTACTTCTAAATCTTCATTTTTCTCAAAAAGGCTTTCCATCAATTCAACAATCGGTTCAAGTTTTCTAGAATATTCATTTTTAGCTTTCTCAATCGTTTGATTAGCTCTTAACTTTAATTGGCGATTAGTTGCCATAGCTATCGCATATTCAACCCCATCTTGTTCTTCGCAAAAGTTAAAGATTTCTTCCCGCGCATAAGCACTATCGCCGCGCACTAAAATCTGAGTAGTTGGCCATTCTTTTCTAATTAATCCAATCACTCTTTGTAATTCTTCTAATGCTCCCTCTGCCGGATCTACATTAGATGGACGCAGCTTCGCTACTAACAAATGATGCCCACAAAAAATATATAAAGGAGCGTAACATACTCCTTGATAATAAGTATTGAAAAAAGTAGCCCGATTGATTGCCATGTACTTGATCGTCTGTGACATCCATATCTAAAATAATATGAGAAGGAGGCTTTTTATAAGACTGTAAAAAGATGTCAACAAAAAGTTTTTCGATTTTTTTGGGGTCATGTTCAATCCGATGATAACGACTATTTTCTTGGTTAAGAATAGTTTCGGGACAATATTCTAGTCGGTTAATTGTACTTTTTCCGGCTAAATTTCGTTGATTTGATTCTAATTTATCAAGTTTTTGTAAGGCGATGGCTAAAGCTGCATCATCACGTAATTTGTCGTGGTCATTGACATCTTCATAACCTAATACGAGTCCATAAATTCTTTGAGTGACTAATTGCTCAACTGAATAATCTATATAAGAGGAATTTCTATAATCTTGGAAACAATTGGCGAATCGCTGGCTAATTTTTAATTTTTTATCTAATTCGGCTATTAAGACAATTCCGGCATTTGAAGTGATTCTCCCTCCCGAAAAATTAGCGATGATTTCTTTGCCTTTAATTTTTCCCAAATTAAATTCATTACTGGCTTTTTTTTGAGAACTCGGATTCATAAATTGAGGAACATTAGATTTTTTTTACTCCTCAATTATAGCAGATTTATTCACCTGCTAATTGATGATCAAATAATTTAATTATCATCGAAAAATTACGTTTAATATTTTATTTCTTACCCCTCTAATTCCTGATAATTTTGAATTGATACCGATTTACACACTGTTGGATGCGGAAACTGGGTGTTTGCACGCTAAAACTATTATCCAGTAAGGCTTT
>DATGXQ010000455.1:0-2317 GCA_035298905.1 Nostocaceae cyanobacterium
CCATCACCCCATCACCCCATCACCCCTCTCCCCATCTCCCTCAACCGCCAGACGCGAGTTTAAAACCTTCTGCTATCGGACCTAAAGCTAAAACGGGGAAGAAGGTTAATACTCCCAAAATCAAAGTTACACCAGCAGTAACAGTGGTAAAGAGTACAGAATCGGTTCTGAGTGTACCTGGCGTTTCCGGTACTGTGGGCTTGTGGGACATACTATCAGCTAATAGCAACAAGGCAATAATCGGAATGTAGCGACCGATAAAAATGCTCAAACTAGCGCTTAAGTTCCACCACAGGCTACCATCGCTTAACCCCTCCAAGCCAGAACCGTTATTAGCTGCGGCGGAAGCGTATTCATAAACTACTTGGGAAATACCGTGAAAACCTGGGTTAGTGATTCCTGCTAAGGAGATGGGATAAGCTAGGGCGATCGCACTGGGAATCAAAACGGCGATCGGGTGAATTAAGAGAATAATACTGGCTAGGACAATTTCTCGCTTTTCAATTTTTCTACCTAAAAATTCCGGGGTACGTCCTACCATTAACCCAGTCAGGAAAACGGTTAAAATCAGGTAAATGAATAAGTAAGCCGTTCCTGTCCCCTGTCCTCCCCAAACTATTTGCAGGAACATATTAAATAAGGTGGAAAATGTGCCTTGGGGCATAAAGGAATCAAGCATCCCATTTACTGCACCGCACATAGTAGCTGTAGTTGTCACTGCCCATAATGCTGTTGCAGCCCAGCCAAATCGCTGTTCTTTCCCTTCTAAGTTGGGGAGTTCTACACCCAAAGCACTGTTAATAATCGGGTTTCCTTGGAATTCACCCGCAGCTGTCACCCAAATCAGCATTACATAAATCACAAATACCATCCAAAACAGTAACCAGGCTTGTTTGAGGTTGTTAGCAAAAATGCCGTAGGTGTAAATTAAGGAGGTGGGTATGGCTAACATGGCGATCGTTTCTAGAAGATTAGATGCGCCATTGGGATTTTCAAAGGGATGGGCTGAGTTAACACCAAAATAGCCACCACCGTTTTCGCCTAACATTTTGATGCTTTCAAAGGAGGCGACTAGCCCTCTACTGATATACTGAATTCCACCATCAAGGGTATTAACGGCGATCGTTCCCTCTAGGGTTTGGGGTACACCTAAAATAATTAAGGCGATCGCTCCGACAAGGGAAAATGGTAATAAAATCCGGGTAATAGCGCGAGTGAGATCAACGTAAAAATTTCCTAATTTTCTCCCTGTCAACCCGCGAATAAAAGCAATACCCACCGCTAAACCAGTTGCAGCTGAGGTAAACATCAAAAAACCTAAAGCTGCTGTCTGACTAAAATCGCTAAAAGTCGTTTCCCCAGAATAATGTTGCTGGTCAGTATTGGTCAAAAAAGAGATAGTAGTATGCAACACTGTATCCCATGATGGCGCACCAAAACCATGAGGATTCCAGGGCAGAAATTTCTGATAATAAAGCAAACCATATACTAAAATACCCATAAACAGGTTGCTGTATAATACTGCCCGGATATACTGCCAACCAGTCATATCATCTTTTTTGCGGACACCCCCCAGTAAGTAAATAACTTGCTCTACTGGGTTCATAATTGGATCTAGTATTGTCCTTTCTCCCAAAAAAATACGGGCTATGTATTTTCCTAAAAAGGGAGTAATCAAGATGACAATTAAGAGTGTTAAGGCAATTTGTAAAAAACCCTGTCCCATTGTAATTTTTACTCAACTAAACTAATTTTATAGACAGTTAATTCTTAGAAAGAATTTACTAATTGTTGGCGAATTTAATTGAAAATCATTATTTATTTTCTGATTATGCAGCATTTAGGCAATAGAAATTTTGTCTTTTCTCAATGCTTCTGCCTAATGAATCTCAGTCTATGTTAATGTTTTTTATCCTCACTATATTTATTTATGATGATGATTTGTTTATACAACATCTTGGCTCAATTTCCTATTTGCAAAAATCCTAAAGCTGATGACAATTTTACTACATGATATTTATTTGTGTAAGCTTATACTGGTAAATTTACTAGAAGTTAGGTTGGTTGCTGACGATTATATTCTAAATTCTCTGATTTTACAGACTATAACTAATTGTGCAAGTATAGAGCATTCATATTTGATGTACAAACTAACTCATAACAGCAGGTAAAAGCCAATAATTTTGATTACACATAGACTAAGACTCCTGTAACACCTATTCAAAATTTAAAATTCAAAACTATAGCAATCCGATCTGAGTTGTGAACTGACTTGCGGAGAGAAGGGAACAGGGAACAGGGAACGGGCAACAGGGAA
>DATGXQ010000456.1:0-1944 GCA_035298905.1 Nostocaceae cyanobacterium
TTTAATGGTGAAGAAGCTTTTGCAATAGGAAAGTTTACCATCATTCGTACAGCTATGATGAATGTAGGTGTATATATTGTGTATTTTCATCCAATTTAAAATTTTCTCATAGGCAATTGCACTACTCCCAGAAGTCGATTATTTACGAACAGCAAAACCACCCTAGCCAAAGAATTGTTGACACTGGCAAACTCAAAAAATCATTTCGATTCCCCATCTTCCCCCATTACCCCTACGAATAGGAGGATAGTGTAAAATTCAAAATTCAAAATTCAAAACTCAAAACTCAAAATTTAAAACTAGCGATCGCCCAACATCCAATGACCAATATCCAATATCCAATATCCAATGACCAGAGTGTCACTCGATTTTAGTGCAGTTGACCGTCAAGCTGAATTAGCATTCAAACAAACAATGCTGCTGCTGGGCAGACAGTTCACCCAGGCCATCACCAGCAATATTTGGGACTGGCCCAATCCCCCAAGCCCTAGAAACATCATCAACACTGGTAGACTCAGAAGCTCTCAACAGTTGACTTTTCCCGCTCCTGGTCAAGCTTTGTTTGCTTGGCCTGTAGATTACGCACTTTATGTCCACCAAGGTTACACCATGTCAAATGGTGCTGTTTTTCCCGGTAGACCATGGACTACCTACGCTCTAAATAACTTTAATGTCCCGCGTGTATACCAGCAAGTTTTACAATTAAATCCTAGCAATGAGTAACGATATCCTTGAACTACTGCAACCAGAATTACTAAAACTAAGGAACGAAATTGCTCAAGTTTTAGCTGGTGAAATTGGAACTTACACATTTCATGATGGCTCAACTGCACAAGCGATCGCACTTCTTGGTTTAGGAACTGAAGTCAACAGGGAATATCCGCCCCCAGGAACTACAGTTACCAACGGCTTGGAAGTTGTAATCTATACGGCTAATCAAATAGATATTAAACCTTCTCTGGATGGCTTCACACAAAATATTGTTTCAGGAATATTACTGAAGCAATACAACCCCGGCAAAGATACTGTTAGACCAATGCTGAAGCTAATGGGAGCTATTGATATTGCTGGTAATCCCATTCGCACAATGCCTGATTCCTATTTAGGCAATATTGAAACCATGCAATTAAATTTTATACATTCTTTTTACACAACTAATGAAGAGTATGAGGTATGAATAATAATGCCGCAGAATGCCCAAAAAGCAAAAGGGACTAAACTATACATAGCATTACTACCACCAGGGATTAATGACAAACCAGTTAAGCAAACGCTTACTGTTTTAGCAGCTACCCAAGGACAAGCGATCGCTAAAGGTGCTACCTCTATTCCCTTGGAAAACCCAATTACTGGGAAAATTCCCAAAGGGCAATGGTTGTTATACAAGGATAGTAATGGTATTGAAAGATTGGCACAGCTGAGTAAAGATGCTTTGCCAACAGAAGAAACATTAACCGTTTTCCCTCTTTTAGAAGCAATTGCTGATGGAGCAACAGCAGAATTTCCAGTGAGAGCGCAAGCCCGTACTTCTGCCTCTGTGAGTCGTTCTGCAAGTCTGCAATCTACTACCACTTTCGATAGTGGTTCAGAGCGAGACGGCACAACTACTACCCGTGAAAGAAATTTATCTGCACCGGGTAATTATTTATTCTACGATGCAGGGCTAAGAACTGCTGAATACGCTTATGAGAATGATCAATTAATTTGGGTGCGCCGGGAGTTACCACCACCCAATGATGCGTATATCACAGGAAAAGTTACCGAAGGACCTTGCGGGATCACCTCTCTACCTGATGAAGTGGCCGCAGACGGTTTCATCCTCCAGAATTTTGAAGTGGCATTTTTAGGTCAATGCTTTGAATATCAGCCTGAACCAAAACCAGCCCCACCACCACCTTAATCATCGTGATTTACAGCAGGGAACAGGGAACAGGGAACAGGGAA
>DATGXQ010000457.1:0-2926 GCA_035298905.1 Nostocaceae cyanobacterium
GTCAGGAGTCAGAAGTCAGAATGCTGATCCAATCAGGAATAGATAGTAGTAATATTTCTTGAGAATCATTCAGCTTGACTGTAAAAGTCTCTTTAATGCTGAATTCTGGATTCTGGATTCTGAATACTTACAATTCTTTAAATAAAAAACAAAATTATGTAAAGATACAGCAATGCTACATTCATAAACAATAAACAATAATTAATGTTTGTACTGAAAATTTTCTGCCAGTGTTATGTAATGATAAAAATGTTCAATATTATCTAATGCATTATGTCTGGCATCGACTATACACCTTTACAACAGTCTTTAGAAGCAGAAAACTGGAGAAAAGCCGATAAATTAACTTTAGAAATCATACTGCGATTAGCCAATAGAGAAGAAGCTGGTTCTCTTAATGTTGAATCTGTGGAAAAATTGCCTTGTGCAGAACTCCGAAAGATTAATGAATTATGGTTAAAACATAGTGATGATCTCTATGGTTTTACCGTACAAAAACGTATTTGGGAAAGAGTAAATTGCAAAACTGTAGATGATGAAATTTGGACGGATTTTGGTTGGTGTGTCGGCTGGTGTGGAAATGATAGAAAATGGTTGCCTTATGAAGAAATTGGTTCTAGTGTATTTCCTCCTATTGGTCATTTTCCCGTAGCTAGTCGCGGTTATTTAACTTTAGATTTAGATACAGGTGGGAAGGTATTTATAGCTTTAATGGAAAAATTAGAAGAATGCAGTAGAGCAAATTTTAACTAAGATTATCAACCAAGAAAACTGGAGTCAAGAGTCAGAATCTAAAATCGATCCTGACTCTTCTATTTGGATTGGGAATTGTGGATTTTAGATTTTTTAATCTGAACTATAAAGTATAAAACTCTTCTGAATCATTAGTTTATTTAAGCCAAAATCTAAAATCTAAGTAAGAATTCAGGAGTCAGGAGTCAGTAGCCAGAATAGTTATCACTCAAAGAATAGATATTGGTCACATTGGGTGGTAATTATTTAGCTTGATTCTCAAATTCTCTTTAATTCTGAATTCTGGATTCTGGATTCTGAATCCTTACAAATCTAAAATCTAAAATTATTCTGACTCCTGAGTTATGAATTCTGCTGTATTTTGACAAAAGCTTTAATTTAGTTGTTATTCAAGATAATTTAATGTTAGTATAAAACTATTAACTCATTACACACTACATTTAACAGCTATGTCAGAAACTATTTTGACTGCACCTAGCGTTAAACTACCACCCACACAAGCAGAACTTCCTTGTGATGATGGCATCCCCATGGAGACACAAAGACATAAATTACAAATGGATTTACTGATTGATACTCTAGAACCTTGGCTAGATCAAAGGGCTGATGGGTATGTAGGAGGCAATATGTTTGTCTACTACAGTTTGGCACAGGTGAAAAATCAAGATTTTCGGGGACCTGATTTTTTTGCTGTGGTGGATGTACCGAAAACAGAGCGCCTTTCTTGGGTGGTTTGGGAAGAAGGAAAACCACCGGATGTCGTTATTGAGTTACTTTCAGAAAGTACGGCTAAATATGATAAAAATGAGAAAAAACTGATTTATCAAAATCAGATGCGTGTTTCTGAGTATTTCTGGTTTGACCCTTTTAACCCAGATGATTTAGCAGGTTTTCATTTAAAAACAGGTGTATATGAACCTATTAAATTTAATGAGAAAAATCAATTAGTGAGTAATGTTTTAGGTTTGGCTTTGGTACGTTGGGAGGGAAATTATCGAGGTGTTGATGCGACTTGGTTACGTTGGGCAACTTTGGACGGTGAGTTATTTCCCACTGCTCAAGAAATGGTAGAAATTGAAAGACAAAGGGTAGAACAAGAAAAACAACGTGCAAACCAAGCCGAATCTCAATTAAGACAAGTTGCTGTAAATTTATTACAGAATGGAATGTCTGTAGAACAAGTGGCACAGTTAACAAATTTAGATATTTTGGAGGTGGAAAAATTGATTAATTAATGCCATTTTTTTAGGTGGTCAAAATGACCAATAGAAGATTAATAATTAATTATCGGCATTAAAAACCTCCCTTCTGGGAGGTAAAAATAGGAAAATAAATTTAGCGGAGAAAATTGATTCAACTAATATAGGTGGACATGATTAAACATAAAAGTACCACCTTCCTTTCTCCTGCTTCATATTAAAACTACAGCGATCGCTCCTCCTAATGCTGAAAAAATCGCGGAGACAAAAGCCGTCGCAAATAACCACCAGGCAGCTATTTCCGCAGCTTTTCTGGTTTCTTCCGCTTGGCGTTGGGCTTGATGTTTGACTTCTTCTAAACGGCGTTGTGCTTCATGTTGAATGCGTTCAGCCTGTTGTAAAACATTGTTGCGGGCGCGTTCAATTTGGTCAATAATCCTGTTAGCATCGGCTTCGGAAATATCTTCGCGGGAACTGAGGATGGCGATTAAGGTATCACGATCGAAGTGGGAGAGGCGATCGCGTAATGCTTCAAAACCAGCTTGCGGATCTTCAAACAACTGCCGCAGATCATGCATAATGCCCTCATAATTTAATTCCGGGCGATCGAGGGAGTTAAGATAGCTACGGATACGCTCAAAAATGCCTTCAATCACATCTTGTATGCGTCTTTGAATCCCCCGCACCTGTGCCACAAACTGATCACGGACGTGAAGAATATTATCAGCAATACTGGCAGCTTCTTCATCGGTGATATCTTCCCGAATCTTCAGCAGAGCGATAATGGTATCACGGTCAAAATGCGCGAGGCGATCGCTCAAACTTTCCATACCCACTTGTGGATCATGTAACAATAATTGTATGTCCCGTTTAATCCCCTCTGGGTTTAATTCTTCCTTGCCAGTGTGCCGCAAATACTCATGCAGATAAGTTTGGAAGTTTTGCACCCTCTGTTGGGTACGAACTGCTAACCG
>DATGXQ010000458.1:0-13905 GCA_035298905.1 Nostocaceae cyanobacterium
GACGAGGACCGTGAGCGCCTGCTGCAGATCGACGGCGCGATGCCGCGTCTCAACGCGATCCCCCAATAGGGCATTGTAAAAGAAAGAAAAATTATGTTTTCTAGTAATTTATAGCTGCTTTATTTCTTTGTGTGTAACAGCGCAAAATTTTAACAGGGGATAAATCATGCACATTCCTGATGGATTCGTTTCTGTGCCAGTAGCAGGAGTCACCAGTTTAGCAAGTATGACGGCTTTAGCTGTGGCTATGGGGCGATCGCAAACTGATTTAGGAATGCGTCGCGCACCTATTCTCGGTTTAACCACGGCCTTTATTTTTGCTGCCCAAATGGTAAATTTCCCCGTAGCCGGGGGAACCAGTGGACATTTAATCGGTGCAACTTTAGCGGCGCTCGTTCTCGGTAGTCCTTGGGCGGGAATGTTATGTATTGCTACAGTATTAATTATTCAAGCTGTATTGTTTGCTGATGGCGGCATCACTGCTTTAGGTGCAAATATTTTAAATATGGGAGTATTTAGCGTTTGGGCTGGCTGGATTTTAAGCCAAACTCTACAACGACTTTTAGGAGGATCAAAAACTCGTTTACCCCTAGCGGCGGGTATTGCTGCGGGTGTGAGTGTGGTAGTTGCAGCCATAGCTTGTGCGATCGAATTAGCTTTATCTGGCACAGCACCAATTAACATCGTTTTACCCGCGATGACAGGAATACATATTTTAATCGGTGTCGGTGAAGGATTGATTACCGGTGGTGTGTTAGCTTATTTAGCCATAGCCAGACCAGATTTATTACCAGGTGAAGAAAATAAATTTAGTGGTTGGTTAGTTCCAGTTGTAGGGACTTTTTTAGTCGCTGGGGTGTTGTCCTTATTTGCTTCCGCTTGGCCAGATGGTTTAGAAAAAGTAGCAGCAGATTTAGGCTTTATTAAACTAGCCGACAATGTGCGGGTAATTGTGCCTACACCTTTAGCTGATTATGGTATTGAAGGTTGGGGGGCGATCGGTAATAGCATTGCTGGACTGTTGGGGGCTGCGGTTTGCTTTGCTGTAGCTTTTGGAATTGCTAAAGTATTTAAACCGAAGAATGCTTAATATTTCTGTACCTCTACGTTTGCAGTTGTCCTTAGTTATTGTCATCGGGACAGCTTTATTAAAGTATCATGCTTGGTCAAATTTGGCGGTGTATGGTGCGATCGCCATTTTTTGGGCTTTTAGCTTACGTGTACCTATAGGCCGTTTAGGTGGGTTACTAGGTGCAGAATTAATTTTTCTCTCTTTAGTAGCTTTACCTTTAGGCAAGGAACGAGCGAGTTTTTTACTAGTGCGTTCCTTAATTTGTCTTCTGACTATGAATAGTTTTTTGTTAACTTTACCGCCCCATAGCTTTGGTATTGCTCTCAAAAGTTTACCTCTACCTGCACCATTTAAGGAAAATTTACTTTTAGCTGGACAATATTTAGAAATATTACTAGCTGAAATCACCCAAATGCAGCGTAGCGCCCAACTACGAGGTTTAAATGGTTCTGCTAGTTGGTTACGTTATGCCAGTGCGGGGATGATTGGCACTTTATATCTCCGCACTTTAGCTAGAGCAGAACGAGTTTATGCAGCAATGGTAGTGCGTGGTTATAACGGAGAATTACCTGTAGATACTACCCCCAGACCAAAAGAACGGTTAATTTTAATGGCAGCTGGAATCATAGCTGCTTGTTTAACTTTTAGTTCGTATATTTGAGTTAAAAATTTTGACTTCTATCAGTTCTCATCTGCAAATTCCTGTTTCTTCACCTCAAACTAATGTAGTAGAGGTGCAAAATCTGGTTTATGTCTATCCTCAGCAACAACCAGTATTAAGAGATGTGTCTTTTAATTTAAAGACAGGCGATCGCGTGGCTTTAATTGGTGCTACCGGTTCAGGAAAAAGCACCTTACTAGAAAGTTTAATTGGTTTAAAACAACCCCAAGCCGGGAAAATTTACATTAATGGCATTGCCGTAGAAACGAAAACACTACCACAAGTGCGGAGACAAATTGGTTTTGGTTTCCAAGATGCCAACGACCAATTATTTATGCCCACAATTTTAGAAGATATTACCTTTGGATTACGTAATTATGGCGTTTCTCCAGCCATAGCCAGAGATAAAGGTAGGCAATTATTAGCTGACTTTGGTTTAGAAGCCTATAGCGATCGTTCCGCGCATGAACTTTCTGGAGGACAAAGACGTTTAGCCGCCTTAGCGTCGATTTTAGCCTTAGATCCGGCAGTTCTAATTTTAGATGAACCCACCACCGGACTTGATCCTGCTTGGAGAAGAAATTTAGCCCAAGTGTTATTAAATTTGCCTGTGCAAGCAATGTTAATAGCTTCTCATGATTTACATTGGTTGGGGAGGGTGACACAACGCGCTCTAGTTTTATCTGAAGGCAGAATCCAAATTGACAGCGATATGCGATCGCTTTTGCAAAATGGCAGTCGTTTAGAGGAGTTAGGTTTACCAATCGATTGGTAGCTGAGGGAGATGGGGAGGATAAGGGAGATGAAGGAGAGGAGGAGGTAATTTTCTTTCCCAATCCCCAATCACTATCAGGTATAACAAAACTACCCAATTATTAGTTACTATGATTGGGTTTGATAGCTGTTATAATATGAATGACTGTTGTGCGTAAGTATACCTTAATTGCTCCTCTCAGCCTGAGTATTGCTTTATTAGTGACTGGTTGTGGTGAAAAAAAAGCCTCTCAATGTCAGCGACTAATTCAAGTTGTAGATCAAGGATCATCTTTAATTGACACAAATAAAGGTAAGCAAGTGACGACTAGCTTACAACTCTCCAAGGATTTAGCAGCTGTGACTAAATCATTGGAGGAAATGAACTTATCAGATCCCAAACTCAAAGAATTTCAAAGTAGTTTTGTCAAAATTTTCCAAAATCTCAGCCAGGCGATCGCTAAAGCTGCTACAGCCCTCAATGTAGCTAAAACAGCAGAGGCAACCCCAGATGGACGGCAAAAAATTCAAAAAGCTAAAACAGAAATTGACTCAGCACTTACATCTGCCAAAACTACCGCTCAAGAATCAGACACACTAAGAAATCAGCTTAATCAATACTGTACTCAGCCTGAATAGTTTTCCTTGACTATTCTATGGCTAATTTTAAAACCTATTTGTCCCCGTCTGCTGAAGTCGGGGATTTTTGTTTTAAGTATAGGAAAATATAATCGGGTATTTTTACGGTAGTAATTTTCAAAAAACTGATTTTTATTTTCCTATCTGCTCAATGGAACATTCCTAACTAACTATTAAATCTTAGAACCTATCTAAAGCTTATATAGCAATCCGATCTGAGTTGTGAACTGACTTTTGGAAAAAGGGAACAGGGAACAGGGAACAGGGAACAGGTAGCGTTCATAAATGATTTAGGATTGCTATATAACAAATCTATTGAGCAAATTCCCGTCTACGACAATTGTATTTGCTGACTGGGTTAAATTAGCTGAAAAACTTGGCAGTTCAGATTTTAACTGTTTATTATGGATACATAGAGCCTGGATATTTGCATCTGTGTAATTGCAGTTACACTATAGAGAAAATCCAGGTAAATCCGTTGTTTTGTTAGAGAGGATCTATGAAAGCAGAATTGATTGAACTGATAGATAAAGTTATCCAAGTTTTACAAATTAATATACGTTGGATGACTTGGAATTTATTTTTAGCATTTATTCCCTTAGTGTTAAGTGTTTGGTTATTTCGCATGAAACGCGGACGTTCTTGGGTTTGGTGGCTAGGATTTATAGCTTTTTATGCTTTTTTACCAAATGCACCTTATCTTTTAACTGATGTCATTCATTTAATAGATGATATCCGCAGAATTCCCTCGGTTTGGATGATTACATTAGTTTTGATTCCTACTTATTTATTGGTCATTTTCGCTGGCTTTGAAGCTTATGTTATTTCCCTGATTAACTTAGGCTACTATTTACACCGCATCGACAAAAGCAAATGGATTTTAAGAGTTGAATTAATCACTCATACTCTTTGTGCCGTTGGTGTCTATTGGGGTCGGTTTTTGCGGTTTAATAGTTGGGATTTAGTCACTCAACCTGATGCTATAATCACTAGAGGGATTGAAGAAATTTTCGGTAAACAGCCTTTAGTAATTATTACCATAACTTTTGTAATCCTCACAAGTTTACATTGGCTAATGAAAAGGGTTACTTTGGGTTTTATTCATCAACCCCAATATCATAGCAGTATCAATTCACCATCAAATAATCCGCGTTTACCTAATGCTAGTTAATTTTGGTTTTGACTATAACTCAATCCGTACCCGTTTCTTACTCTCTCTTACTAAGGGAATAGAAGACGGGTAATTTTTTATCAAAAGAAAGATGAATTTTTACCACGTAAGGCTGTGAAATAAATTTAGATGGTTTAATTTTTAGACGTGGTGAGAATATGACAGTATTATCTATTGATGAATTCAAAACTTTAGTAGAACAGCCACAATTTCCTTGTATATCCCTGTATATGCCGACACAAAAAGCCGGTGCAGAGATACGCCAAAATCCAATCCGCTTTAAAAATTTAATCAAAGCAGCAGAGGAACGCTTAGAAGAATTAGGAATGCGTTCAACTGAAGCATTAGATTTATTGCAACCAGCCAGAGAATTAGACAAAAATGATTTTTGGGAACATCAAGAAGAGGGATTAGTAATTTTTATCTCTCCAAATCAATTTCATTATTATTGTGTACCAATTACCTTACCAGAATTAGTAATTGTGGGTGAGCAATTTCACCTCAAGCCATTATTGCATTTAATAAATAATGATGGCAGTTTTTATATTTTGGCCTTGAGTCAACAAGAGGTGAAATTTTTTCAAGCTACTCGCTACAGCATTAATGAAATAGAAGTAGAAAATATGCCGGAAACTTTAGAAGCAGCTTTATTAGAAGAGGCTTTACAAAAAGGAGTGCAACATCGCATAGCTACTGGTAAAGGAGGAACAGCAAATCCTGCTCAACATCCAGGTTCATTTCATGGTCAAGGTAGCCCAGATCAAGATAAACATCAAGAGGATATTTTACAATTTTGTTATGCCGTTGATAGGGCATTACATGAAAAAATTAAGGAAGAAAAAGCACCTTTAATTTTAGCAGGTGTAGAATATCTTTTTCCTCTTTACAGAGAAGCAAATACCTATTCTCATTTATTAGCAGCAGGGATTACTGGCAATCAAGAAGATGTTAAACCAGAACAATTACGTGAGCAAGCATGGGAAATTGTTGAGCCGTTATTTCATCAACATGAAGAAGAAGCGATCGCACTTTATCAACAATTAGCCGGTGAGGGTACAAATCAAGCCACAAATGAGTTAAAAGAAATAGTCCCAGCCGCTTATTATCACCGAGTCGATACTTTATTTGTGCCTGTAGGTAAACAAGTTTGGGGTAAACTTGACCCAGAAAACATGAGTTTAGATTTACATCCTGAACCAGAACCAAATGATGAAGACTTATTAGATTTAGCAGCAGTTCACACCCTGTTAAATGGTGGTAAAGTGTATACCTTAGAACCTGAAAAAATGCCTAATGGTTCAACCTTAGCAGCTATTTTCCGGTATTAGGTTAAACAAATTGCTATGGTTAGGATCGACTCCGAATAAGACGAGAGAGCGCACGGCGGGTTTCGACTGTGGTGAAACAACCCAAAAGGGAATCAGGTAAACGAGTTGTCAAAAGTTGAAGAATTTTAGCATTGACAATGCTGGCTGGGATGTCATTGGGAAGGTTGATAAATATGACTCCAGCAGTGAAGTCTTCAGGCCAACTTCTGGGGTCAGCCAGTCCTCTATCACGGGTAATAATAATGGCATCAGCACTTATAGCAGCTTCCATTACTTCTGTGTCAGGATGCCCACGTAAACCAATATCGCGCACATCTTGTACAGCAAATCCTAAAGCAGCAATTTGAGGGGCAAGTGAGCGAGGCATATTTTCATCGACCAGGAAATTCAATGCTTACGCTCCCAGTGCAGTGACTTCAGTATGTTTAACAAGGTCAGCAGCATATCGAAGTGCTGCTTCGACTTGAGTTTTAGTGAGTTCGTATTCTTCCATAACTTCTTCTTTACTCATACCACCTGCTAAGGAGCCAATGATGATAGAGACAGGAACACGAGTTCCAGTAATCACGGGTGTACCATGATGAATAGCAGGGTCTACATTGATGTGTGGTGCAATTTCCATAGATACTTTCTCTCTAGGATTAGTTTTTAGACTGCGGACTGGAATTAACCGCCAGCTTGAAAAATTTGGTTAGCAGTTAATGATAACTCTGGGAAAGTTGGTGATACAATGCGTTCTTCACCTTTAAATTGACTAATTTGATATTCCCCTTCTATCAATTCATGAATAGTAATTGTTGGTTGTTTAGGAATACCGATAAACCTTCTCCCACCTAAACCTAAATAATCAGCAATCCAATATTCAGTAATCCCCATTTCCTCTCTGCGAGACGCTACGCGAACATAATCTTTCACTTTAGTTAAGTAATCAACACGCCAATTTGTACTGACAACTTCAATTATCAAAGGAATTGATGCACCTTGTGTCACAGTTGATTCTTTTTTCCATAACGGTTAATTAACCAAATTGGGACGATTTAGTAATAGAATGTCTGGTAAATAAGCTGATTCACTATCAGCCGGTTTGAGCAATGCTTGATTAGGTACGAAGTAAGGCAGATTTAATCGTTTATATTCAAAGACTAACTCCGTAGTTAAAAAGCCTTTAACTTCTTCATGTCCTCCTAATGGTTGTGCCATCTCAACAATTACTCCATCATGCAGTTCATATCGTCTATCTTCTGGTTTCCATTGGACAAACTCTGCAAAAGTTACTGTTTTGGTTTTAGGTAAGGCTTGAACCATAATTTACCTACCTTGGTTATTTTGAAACTCTCGTGATTTCTTGTGTTTAAATGACTGGTGAACTGTGCAGTTTAACAGAATTTTTACGGTTTACGATATACATCAAACAGCAGTTGTGAACGATAAAAACACACATCAAACTCCAAGAAAAAGTTCATACGTCCTAGTAGCAAAGGCACATCATTAGACAAACTCCATGCAAAAACCAAGCGCACTGGCTCAAAAGTTCCAATTTGGGCAGATACAACTAAACCCCTTGCTTCAACAGGTGCTAAATTGCCAGCTAATAATACAGATGTTGTTTGTTGTTCCCAAACTGCACCTAGCTGAACACCAATACTGTAGGGTAAAACATTTACACTTGCTCCAGTATCCAACAATCCTGAAACTTCTACTGTTGAATTACGATAAGCTAATGTCAGTGGTAGCTTTGGCAATACATCAGCAACACCAAATGTATCATATCCTTCTGTAAAGGAAAATCTTTGAGGATTAACCATTGTCTAGCCTGTCCGACTCCAAAAGTTGAGCAAGTTGATGTGCAGCTGCATGGGAATTAAGCGGCGACCAAATAGGATATGTTGCTCCCTGTTCTAATGCTGGTTCTTCATCCTTAGCTAACTCTGAAACCAGGAATTGCATAACTTTCAATTTTTCAGCACGGGTTAGATTTCGTAGGGTAGGAAATAGCTCTACGGCGTTCATAATGATTATGTTGGAGACGATTCAATATCTCTATTTTTTCACAGGTTTATGACACTGATGATAGTTTGTGAGGATTGTTATTAAGTGGCGTATTGTCCCAAGTATTTGAACTAAACTTAGAAGGAAAAGGGGGTAACAAAACAGGATTTGGTATTACGTCAACATTTAGGTAAAAACGTTTCAGATTATCTCTCGCTTGCTAATCTGTCTTCAATATGCAGGAGGATGGCATCTCGAATATTTTCTAGAACTTCTTCGTAAGTGTCTCCTTGTGTATAACATCCTTGTAATGTGGGACATGAAGCAAAATAGCCTTCTTCGTCTTTTTCAATGATTACAGGAAATAAAAAACGGTTCATAATGTGATTAGTGGCGATCGCTTACACTCTGCTATACCATTATACTAGCTGGTTCTTAAATTCTCAAAAGAACTCATCATGTCTAGAAGAGATGATTTACATTTTGCGCTGCGTCGTACTCTAGAAAAGGACGGTTGGACAATTACTGATGATCCTTTAACTTTAGTATTAGAGCAAACATTGTTAAAAGCTGATATTGGAGCAGAGAAGTTTTTTACAGCCCAAAAGGAAGGACGTAAAATTGCTGTAGAAATTAAAGATTTTGATACTCCTTCAGTGATTAGTGAATTAGAAAAAACGATGGGGCAACTTCAGCTGTATCAATGGGCTTTAGAAGAACAAGAACCAGAACGTCAGCTTTATTTAGCAGTGAGTCAGCCTATTTATTTAAAACATTTTCAAAAGCCCATATTTCAGCTAGTTATAAAACGGAATAAAATTAATTTATTGGTTTATGAACCTATAGATGAGGTAATTCTACAATGGATAAATCACTAAAATACCCGCACATTTTGACACAGGTACTACGGAGAGCAGCATCCGTACAACCCCGATTACAAAATATTCAAATTCGTGCAGTATGTGATCATGACTCAGGACAATTTTTAATTATTGCCACTGGTTGGAATAAGAATGCTTGGATGAATACAATTTTGTTTCATGCTCGGCTTGTAGATAGTAAAGTTATCATTGAAGATGATAATTTTGAGGAAGGACTTACCAGCGCATTAATTACAGAAGGAATTGCAGAAGAAGATATCGTATCAGGACTTTCTCTGGAACAGCCAATCATCAGTAAAAAATGAAAAATCCAGTTTTTTAATTTTTAATTTTTAATTCCCTAATTGTCGTCTTGCTGCTGCTAAAATGATTCTTTGTTCGGCACGAGCGATCGCTCTATATGTCCTCTCTACTGCTTCCGGTTCTACAGAAATCGATGTAATCCCCCATTCTACCAATTGATCAATGATTTCTGGGTATAATGCTGGTGCTTGTCCACAAATAGAACAGGGTATACCACCTTCTTTAGCCATTTTAATGATTTGCGCGATCGCTTTCATGACTGCCGGATGACGTTCGTCGTAAATTTGGGCTAGATGTCCCTGTTCTCGATCTACTCCTAACAATAATTGAGTTAGATCATTTGTCCCGATGGAAATTCCTGCCGCGCCGGCTTTAATATATTCTGGTAATAAAAATAGTACACTTGGTACTTCTGCCATCATCCACAATTGGAATTGAGAAACTTGTGTTAATCCCGCTTGTTCTACTTTTTGATGACAAAATTTAAACTCTTCTACAGTTCTGACAAATGGTAATAATAAATGTAGATTTTTATAGCCCGATTTTTGAACTTTGGCTAAAGCCTGTAATTCTAATTCAAATATAGCAGGATAACGCATATAATTAATTACCCCTCTATCACCCAAAATTGAAGATTTGTAATCCTCACTTAAAGAGGGTAAATCTGGCGATCGCCAATCTAAGGAGCGATAAAATACGGGACGGGGGGCAAAAGCACGGGTAAACTGCATCATCTGTTCAGTCCACCGTTCTAATAATTCTGCCTTTTTACCTGCTGATAGCCAATTGTTTGGGTGTTGTCCCTCTAAAATCGTCAATACCATTAACTCAGAACGCAATAATCCTACTCCATCTACGGGTAGATTTTGCACTTGCTCAATTAAACTAGGCTGACTGAGGTTAACTAGCAGTTGGGTAGCAATCATGGGTAAAGGAGGGGTAGTTGATGGAGTTAGGGGAGAAGAAAGAACCCCAGGTTCTCTAATTTCTCTTTCGACCTTTGTCTCACTAATGTAATCTGTGAATGCTGCTTCTTTGCTATCACCTTTGAGACGGTATACCTCCCCGCGATCGCCGTCTAGTAATAATTTTTCACCAGTCTGGAGAATGCTAGTAGCATCTGTAACACTAACAATTGAGGGAATTGCCAACTCTCTGGCTAAAATTGCCGCATGACTGGTTAATCCTCCTTGTTCAGTCACAATTCCCGCTACTTCTTTTAACAACGGCAACCAATCAGGAGTAACAGATTTTGTCACTAAAATCACTCCAGGGGGAATGTATTCTGGTTTCTGTTGGGAATCAATAATTACATGAGCTTTAGCAATTACTCGTCCCCTAGCCGAACCAATTCCTTTGAGTAGGGAAAAACTGGGAATAATTGAGTGGGGGGTGCTGACTTGGGTAATGTAAAGTTGGGCAATTGGTTGAGATTGGGTAATTGTCCACTTAAAAGTTAATTCTGTCCCTAATTCATTCACCAGTTGATTACCCAAAGCAATGAGATGTTGTAGGTATTCTGCTGTTAAGGAATACTGTTTTTGTTGGATTTCGTCTAGGATATTGACTTGCAAACCGTGGGTTGTGTCATCAGGTACACAATAAGCCAGAACTTTATTTCCTAGTTGTTGTTCTATTACCAGTCCGGTTTCTGGTTGAATGTAGTGAACATCTGGCAAAATTTCCCCATTGGTGATAGCTACACCTAATCCATAGGTAGACTCGATTTCCCAAGTTGATGGACTGGCATTGAGTACACCAGAGGCGATCGCGTTTTCTACTGGTTGTACTAACACCGCTAAATTGACTTGTTTCAGGTCTATACCCACATTTTGCCAGTATAATAAACTTCTAGCTCTAAATAATTGACTCCAAACTAACTTTAACCCTTGGGCGATCGCTTCTTGATTGCAACTACAAAAAACTGCTTCCATCAACCCAGAAATGTTACCCGTCCCCTGTATGACTGGTACTCCCAAGGAAGGACGCAAAACTAAATATTGCTTTTGCCACAGGGTAGCAGCTTGATAAATTGTACTCACCCAATCTGCTGGAATATCGCCAACAGTCACCTCCTGACGCAACCTTCCGGCGACCTGTTGTAATTGTCGCCAATTAGCAACGTCCAAATGTAAAGAAGAATGAGGCAAATCAGCAACTAACGACTCTGAACTATTGAGAGTTTCCAGAAATTGGCGCAAAACCTCCGCCGACACCACGAAACCAGGTACTACTGGGTAGCCCCGTTGCATAATTCTGCTTAAGTAAAACGCTTTGTCGCCAACTTTGGCGCGGTCTAGTAGTTTAATTTTGTCTAGCCAGTAGAGTTTGTCCACTCAAATTAGTTAGGGGTCGGTTGTCAGTTGTCATACCATTTAACTTTAATAATGGTACATATACATTCGGACGGACATGGCAGTGCCATGTCCCTACAAGTAATCTATATGTATCAGGGTTTTCGGAAAATGGTATCAGTTAGTAAAGGCAGGTTTTGTAGATCAATTATTGGTAAGTATTCATAATTATCTGCTAAACCCGTCCGCGCATGTCAGTCGTCAGTTGTCAAGCCACTGGCTAACTATTAAAAATGCCATCTCAGTACTTTAATGTCTAATTATTACTTTTGTACCTGCATTTTTCCCCCTTGTCTATTTGACAGGTTTAAGTCATCAAATTAAGTCATACACTGCTGTTGTATTTAATTATTGAGTTTACGTTTAAATCTTCCACTTTGATATCAAGTATTCACCTTGAAAAAATTTCACTGATCAAATAATCATTGTTTCAGCTTCTACATTCAGCTAAAGAGTGAAATAAGTCAGCAGGAATATTGCTTATTTTATAAGCTTTTTAACTTTTTTAACTGGATAGTTATTTCAGTCAAGCTGCACTAACAAATCAAAAATCTTTGTAGGGTAGAGAGAGCCAGACCCCGAAAAGTCTCATCAAGCAGATAAAAGTTAACCAATCTTGAACGTATTTTAGCAATGATTGGCTGAGAGTTGGAGCTTTGACATAAATTGACAGATGGCGAAATTCACATACAAATCCTTAGTCGTGAGTTGTTGGTAAAACCGAGTGCCAAATGAATAAATAATTAACTAAATAATGCTAGGGCTTTGGCAAAAATGGCTTCATCTGCTCGTGTTTGCAGGATTGATTTAACTAAGTTAATAAATTCTAAATCAGAATCAGCATCATTTTCCATAGTTTTACTAGCGGCATAAAAACTAACATCATCAATAGTCAATTCATTAGTGCTGCCTGTTTGCCAAACTGGTTTTTTACTATGCCAAGATAATGACCTACCACGTAATGTAAATTGAAACCAGATAATTTCATCTTGATTTAATTCAAAAAAAACGTCAAAATAAGGCTCTCCCCCCTGAAACCAAATCCTGATAGTATCTTCCTTTTGGGATCTTTTGAGCAACTTCGGTTCAATCGCTCTCAATGATGCACCAAGAGATGCAATTTCTTCTTTTTGTAGTGTGTAACTTTTCGGATTCATATTTTTGGAATTGTGCGTCAGGAGTTGGAGTAAAAAATTTGCTATTAGTAATTTTATAACAAAGACCTTACGTATACTTATGCTATATTAGGGAAACTTGATAATTTAGTTAAGTGTATAGTAATCCGATTTAATTCATTAACTTATTCGCAACCAGGAGAAAACAGGGAATAGATGGTTTTGAAATATTTGTAAATTTATTCATCTCGTTAGACACTTTTAAAGTTTCTCCTTTCTTTCCAGGCACAAGGACAACAAAAGTGATATCTAGCTACCAAACCTAGCTTTATACCTCACCAAATGCTACAATTAAAAGTATAAAATCTTACTAAGATTTATGTAATAGTTGACAGTCTGTTAAATATATCTACTAGTATATTGGAAATGAGTAAGTAAATTTTTGCTGTTTTAGCTCTTAGTACAGAGTAGCTGGAGCTGAGATTTTCCCAGCTTCCACAAACAGGATTTGGGAGGAGTTCAACCACTGAGAATCAAAAGAACCTAGATGAGTGGTGGTAATCAAAGTCTGGAAACGGTCTTGAATTGCATCCAGTAATTGATTTTGACGGGATGGATCTAATTCGGCTAATACATCATCAAGCAAGAGCAAGGGAGGCTCTTTGATGACTTCTTCAATTAACTGTAATTCTGCTAATTTTAATGCTAGTACCAGCGTTCTTTGTTGACCCTGAGAGCCGTATTGACGGGCGGGGGTTTGATTGATAGTTAATTCTACTTCGTCACGGTGGGGACCGACAAGAGTATTACCCCGGTACAATTCCGCAGTTGTGCGTTGTTGAAGTTTACTAAAAAAAGCTTGTTGTATTTCTTCAGGTGGGTTTTGTACTAGAGGAACATTGGGTGCATAGTTAATTTGGAGAATTTCGGCTCTACCACTGATATTAGTATGCCAAGCCGTGGCAATAGGGGCTAGACGTTGGATAGCTCTATCTCTTCTTCTAATGACCCTTGTACCAGCAGTAACTAGCTGGGCATCCCAAATCGCTAGTTCTGACTGAATAGATGTCAGAGGTGTATCTAGGTGGCGTTTTAGGAAGGCATTACGCTGGCGTAGGATTTGGTTATATTGGTGTAAAATGTGTGCGTAAACTGGTTCTAGCTGAATTAGAAGCGTATCTAACCAGTTACGTCGGACTTCAGGGCTACCACGTACCAACTCTAAATCCAGGCTAGAGAACTCTACAGCATTGAGAACACCGAGAAAATCCATTTGGCGACGTACAGATTCGCCATTAATGGCGACGCTACGGCGAGCATTACGGCGGAGAGTGAGGGTTAATTCACTCATACCTGTAACTCTTTCTAAGGTAGCGTGAATTTGGGCGATCGCTTCCCCATCTTTGACCAAATCACGATCGCGGGCCATTCTGTGCGATCGTAATGTGGCCAGCAACTCTACCGCCTCCAACAAATTAGATTTGCCCTGAGCATTATTGCCTACCAAAATAGTTTTGGCAGCATTAAATTCTACTTTTTGCTCTTGGTAATTGCGGAACTGTCTGAGGTGTAGAGTTTTTAGGTACATAGTTGGGGGATGAGGCAGAAGGCAGGGGGCAGGGGGCAGGGAGCAGAGGGG
>DATGXQ010000459.1:0-9015 GCA_035298905.1 Nostocaceae cyanobacterium
CCCCGCCACTGAGGTTTGCACCACTGAGGTCTGCATCTCTTAGGTCTGTGCGAATGAGGTCTGTATTACTAAGGGTTGCACCACTGAGTTCTGCACCTCTTAGGTCTACAAAATTGAGTAGTACGCGACTGAGGTATGCACGACTGAGATATGCACAACTGAGAAATTTCCCAGCTACACTATTGAAAAGGCTTGAATCACTGCAATTGCTATAGTTAATAATCTTCAGCAACTGAGTTGTTATAGAATTTCCGTCAGATTTACCAGAGGGATAAAAAACTATTTCCTTCTTCAAATCTTCCCTTGCTTGGCCATATCTATGCAACTCTAACAGCAAAATCATGATATTCAACCCAGCATAAATATCCACCTGACGCTGACCGATTTTAATTCCCTGCTCTTTTAAGAGTCGCATCTTTTTTTGAGGATAATTTTCTGGGGAAGCATCAATGAATTCCCCATTACACCACAATTGATAGAAATTTTCTAACCGTTTAAATAATTGCACTGGTTTAAACTCAGCACTATTAACCAATAAGCCCATGAGATACTCGACAATTTCTTCTGTCAGTCCACCATGTCCAAATAAATCATAAATTTCCCAGTGTAATTGTTCGTCATCAAGATTAAAACTTTTGCCTCTTCTTCCTGGTTCTGTCCATTCCTCCAAACTTTGCTTTAATCTATCAGCAAACAGAAACTCTCTAAAACTCTTGTGCAGAAATTCTACCCCACCACCATCACTAGACTTGAGATAAAATGCACATAAAGCTGTTTTTAAAGCTTCTTCACCAATTTCTTTTTCAGCACTAGCGATTAATTCTTTTACCTCATCATCATGCTGTAATCTTACTTTCACAGTTTGCATAGTAGCACTTTCACCACCCGACTGTGTAATACAAAGTGCTGCTTCTGCTAACAACCGCCGTAAAGCTTCTGGCTTTAATTTAGTTAAATCATCATTCAAATTATCAGCACGTTGTTTCTTCAATACCCAATTTATCGCCTGTTCATAAATTAAAATTTTTGCTTCTGTTGCGCTGGCGTTTTCAAACTTACTCAAATCTAATTCATCATCTCGGTGCATTGCCACTAACATATATAATAATAGTGGCTCTTGAGCTAATTCTTTAATAGCTTTTGGACAGGATTTTTTATTCTGTAAAAACTCTTGAAATGCTGTAGTTTTATCTGTATTAAATTGCTTTCGCCAATTTTCAAACCATTGGCTTTGCAAATCCTGATCCATTTCTGCTACTTCCACCCGTTCTAAATTCGGTGGTAATCTATCAATACCATGTAAAGCCATTCCTCTACCTGTGAGAATGACTCGATGTTGACCTTTATAATCAGTTTGAAATCCTCCAACCTGTCTAATAAATCTCTCGACACTTTGGTTATTAATCCGTTCAATTCTTAACTCATCAAAACCATCTAAAATAAATAAAAATCTGTTTTGAGAATTAATCAACCAATCATCTTGAACAGCAAAATAATACTTTAATCTTGAGCGCAAAGTTTCTTCTAAACTCGGTTGAAATTCTACAATATCTCGCAACCGAATTAAAATTGGTATCCATCGGTGATACATATCCCGACGGACTAAATCAGCAAACATCCGACAGAATATACTTTTACCTCTACCTGGACCACCTTGAATAAATATTACCTGGCTTTGTTTTTGCGGGCTTTTATCAAAAAGTAAGTCTATCACCCATTTTTCTAAATCAAATGTTGTATCTTTATCAACAATCTTCCCGTTAGCATTTACCTTTCTGGCTTTAGGTTTAACATAAATATCGGCAAAAGTGAAATTTTCCGTAAATACTTTTTCTTGGGGTTTTGGCTCAATTTGTTCTTTTAAATATTGCTGAATACTGTCATATTTTTTTAGTACCTCTATTCCGCCACTATGATATAATTCCGCTAACGGTTTCACAGAATCCCGTGCTTCAGCCAAAGCAGTAAAAAAGTAAATCTCTGTGTTGCGAGTGACTAAATCAGTAAAAATCTCAGCTTCATTACTTGACATTCCTGCTAACTGTAATCTAGCCGATAAAACTTGATTAAAATGTTTTGCTAATTGGGAATCAGGAAAAGATGTAATAGCTTTTCGGGCTATTTCCGCATCTAATTCCAAATCTTCTAATTTTTGCAATTGTTTTTTTAAATCTTCGTCATTTTTGGGTAATTTACCCCAATTAGCTAATAATTGTTGATGCTCAGAGATAATTTTTGCAAAACTTTGTAAATATGCTGCTTGACTAACTATTACTATACATTCCTCTAAACTCGGTTCTTTCTTAGTCTGATCATAATAATATTTGATCAACTTAACACCAATTGATACAACTGGCAAACTTGAACCAACTAATTGAACTTCTGGACTACACAAAACTTCTAAAAGTGAACCTGAATTTTCTAGCAAAGGTTTTAATAATTCCAGGTTTTTACCTTGTTCTTGTATAGTATCAGCTAATTGTATAACTGCACTACTAGACTCTGCTGCTGTACTTGCTGTCTCAGCTGAAAAGACTTGTCGAAACTGCTGCCAAATTTGGGATAGACGCTTTTTCATGGGAAGTAAGCCGTATAACCACTGGATATTTATGCTTTAGCGTAGCATATATCACTCATTTCCGCAGCTTTTCGACCAAATAATGACTTTTTTGTAGGGTGCGTTCCCTAACGCACCAAATATGGATAATGTCGCCTTTTCTGTTGTGATGATGCGTCGGGGGACGCATCCTACTACAAACATTCTAAGTCCACATTTTAGCCTGTCCAAGCTAATACGAAATTGGACAATTTATTTTTTGTCTTCTTTTAATGAAGAACAGTGTAGAGACGTTCTGCTAGAATATCTCTACAAATGTTTTGAGAACAAACAAAATCATTTTTAGGGCTAAAATCAGCAAAGCCAAAAATAATTTAAGTATCGTGTACTCGATTAATCCAAATAGGTCTTAAACCAGCAGCTTTAGCACCTTGATAGTCATCTTTAATACTATCACCAATATGCCAGGCTTCTTCGGGTGAACATTTATGTTTTTGTAAAGCCACATTAAAAATTTGTGGATCTGGTTTAGCTGCACGGGCTTGGGTAGAAATAGTAATAGAATTAAAATATTCTCTTAATCCTAAGCTTTGCAATACTGAGTAAATTCGAGAATCAAAATTAGATAATACTCCTAATTCTACTCCTAATCGTCGCCAATTCATTAAAGCTAGGGGAACATCAGGATAAACAAACCAAGGTTCAGCAGTGCCAAAATGAATATAAAGTTCACTAAAAAAAGCAGAGAAATCAGTAAATTGGTTGAGAACTCCTGCTGCTTCAAATGTATTTAAAGCAATGATTCGCCACCAGTCAAACTCCCGTTGAGGAATATCTTTATTTTCTGCATCAGAAAAGATGGGTGGTGGTGCTGCTTTAAAGCTTTCGATAAAGTGTTGGTTCAAGATGCTTGGGGAAACAACAACACCAAATTCCTGTGCTATTTGACTATAAACTTCACCTACACTCCCTTTGACATCAAAGAGTGTACCAACTGCATCTAAAAAAATAACTTTTGGTCTTTTCATCACAGCTAACTCCTCACAAACACCAGCACCTTACAGGAATTTTACCCGTTGATGTGGGTAGTTTTACCGTGTCAGATGGATTAATCATAATTTAGTTTGCCACTTTAAAACTAAAAAACCTACAATTCCGCCGAATATATTCATAATCATGTCATAAACTGTATCTTGATAATAAAGTGTAAACATACGATAATTTATATTTGGAGATTGAGCGCGTAAATAATACTCTAAAAATTCATTGAGGTTGCCCAGAAAACTGATGAAACCCAAGATAAAAATTAAGTTTTGCCACCAGGTTAAGTTTTTCCAAATATCTCTAAATATCGGTAAAAAAAGAATTACTGTAGCTAATGCCCAAGAAAAATGTTCTAAGCGATTTAACCAGAACCAAGAATAGGGAATGATATTTTTTTCTATCATCCATTTAATCCAGCTTTCCAATAAAGGATAAAGTAAAGCTGTAATTAAATAAATTCGATGTTCTGATTCTGATAATTTGGTTTCTAATTTTGTTAAGCGGAAAAGAAAAAATAAGCCAAACCAAATTCCAGCCATCACTACCCAATTAGAAAAGACAGTGAAGGCAAATAAAATGCAACAGGTAGCAAAGAATAACCAAAACCAGTTAGATTTAATCAATTTGGGCATTTCTGATGAAAAGTATATTACTATTGCCTGTTCGCTGCCTCAGCATTTTTTCTGAGAGAAGAAAAGTTTTGGGCGAATATAATTCGCTACTACACAGGCTAAGTCCACCTCCGTGGACTAATGAAAAAGTCCGGTTTTTAACCCGCGCAGGTGGGTTTTGCGGAAAGTGCCGCGACTTCTAGTTGCTTTTCTAAAATTCTCAAGATACAGCAGGGAACAGGGAACAGGGAACAGGGAACAGGGGTGAAAGTCTTTTAGCATAAAGCTTTGTTCCAAAAATTTGTACCTCATTTACCTGGAATTTGCTGTAATGTAGGTAAGAAAAATGCCCTACCTACAATTCTCAATTTTGCTTTTCTTTGACTATCGAGTGAGGGTTTGGATAATGGGATTAACTAACCAGTTAAAGCCAACTTTTAATTGATGATTTAAAGTTGGTAAGCGATAGAGATAGGCTAGACGACGGGAAACATAGGCTAATGAACCATCTAATTTAATACCTAAACCTGTGAGGGTGGCGTTATCTATTCCTAAAGCCATCATTTCCCCTAGTGGCTGATAGCGGAAGGGTAGTAAAGGACGATTTGTTAAAGAAGCCCAAATGTTCCAGGCTGCATAGTCGGCTTGTTGAAAAGCTACTTGGGCGGTGGCGGGGACTTGTTTTCCTTCCGCATCACGAGAGTCTGCTAGGTCTCCCAAGGCGAAAATTTCGGGATGATCAAGGACTTGTAGTTCTGTTGTCGTGGTGATTTGATGACGTTGATTTTGTTTAAGGGGTAAATTTCTGACGACTGGGGCTACTTTTGTTCCCACTGTCCAAATCACTAATTCTACGGGAATGGTATCGACTTGTCCTTTATATTCTAGGGAAATGGTATCTTGAGTAATTGCTGTAACTTTGGTTTCTAAATCGATAAATACGCCTTTAGCTTCTAGGGCTTTTTGTGCTGCTTGGCGGTTAAATTCTGGAGAAGTACGTAAGATTTGATCGCTGATTTCTATTAAGCGAAAACGTCCTTTTTCTCCGAGGCGATCGCTTAATTTACAAGCTAATTCTACACCACTGTAACCCGCGCCAACTATGGCGACACGGATTTTTTCTGGTTCTGATGCTTCTAAAATTCTGAGTTTTTCTTCTAGACGATAAGCGTCAGTAAGACTACGGAAGGGATAGGCGTAGCTGGTTGCACCGGGAACTAAATCTAGGGGTGTTTCTCCACCCAAGGCTAATACTAATCTGTCATAGGCAATTTCTGGGCCATCCTGCAATTGTACTCGCTGTTGGTCTAGATCAATGCCTGAAACAACTGCTTGATAGAAGCGTACATTTGTACCTTGTAAAAGTTCAACGAAAGGTGGTGCTATTTCCCAGGTTTGCAGTTCACCGGTCAGGAGTTCGTAAAGTAGGGGAGAAAAGAGAAAGCGATCGCTCTGATCTACTAAAATAATCTCAGGTTTTGCTGTAGATTCCCAAGGTAATTGGCTTAAGCGTAAAGCAGTATAAAGACCGCCAAAGCCCCCACCTAGTATACAAATTCTGTTTGTTGGTTGAGTCATGATCATTTCCGGGGAATTTATCCCAACAGGGGCAACTTACTTTTAGTTTAATAATTGATTGCGTTCTATTGCCATCAGCCAGCAGTCTTGAAATTTACCCTCATGTATTTCATGGGCGGGTAAAACCTTGATTTTCACAAAGCCACATTTTTCATAGCAGCGAATAGCGCGGTGATTTTTTACATCTGGGTCAATGACAATTTTAACAGCTTCTAGCTGGGTAAATATATACTTGATGGCAGATGAAAGGACTTTTGTACCAATTCCCTGATTCCAATATTCAGGTTCACCAATAAATAAATCTATTCCATAGACATGATCTGTTTTTTCTAAACAATACTTTTGTCTGTCTGTTTCTGGTAAATCACTAAGAGAGTAATACTGTATATAACCAAGAGGTTGATTTTGATAATAAAAAATGCAAGGGTTTACAGGTTCTTCTCCTTTAATTCTAGGTTGATAGTTGGCGATAACTTTTTCTAAAAAATAAGGATAATCTCGACCTCCGTAATATTTTAATACTCTCTCATCTGTGCGCCACTTTTCTATTAATTTATAATCTTGCATCTCATCCTGCATGGGACGAATAATAATGTCTTCTTTTTGTACTAACATAGATAAACAATTCAAAATTCAAAATTCAAAATTCAAAAACCTAATTAGTTAATTTTTAGGCTGGCAGCTATGAATAGCCTCTTGTAATAAATTAACATCTAATTGCCACCATTGGCTTAAATTTAACAATTTAGGATATAGACGGACATCTCACAAGAAGATCCCCGACTTCTTTAAGAAGTCGGGGATCTGGATCGAAGTTATTTGAGATTTGATAAAATCAATTAATTACCACCGGACATTACTGCTTTATGGTGTATAGCTGGATCTTCTGGTTTTCTATGCCAGTTTCCTGCTGAGTCTGTTTCATATTCATTACTAACACTACTCCAAGCTACTTGTAGTGCATCTTCTTCATTCATGTGATTACTTTGGGCAGCATTGAAAGCAGCAACAAAAATTTGTTGGGCGTGGTGTGGTAGTTTTTGGGTGATTTCTTGAGGTAATTCTTCTATTTTATTATAGGACATAATTTTACTCCTGTTTTCTAGTTTGGGTTTATGATAGGAATTTGATATGTGATTTTCCTCTTTCTTTAGTAGAAGTTAGCAGGATAAGACTTTAGATAGAGTTAATTTATTTTATGGTTCTCAATGGTAAATTATTAAACGCAGATGGATGCGGACAGACGCAGATAAACGCGGATGTAATTAGCAGTATTTTAAATATGTTAAATGAAGGAATGTACAATATAAAGTTCTTGTGGGGGAACCAGTGTGTTGTGCGGGTTCCCCGCGTTGTAGCAACTGGCGTTAGGCATCTTACCTGCCCCAGTGATGGCAGTCAAATGTGATTCTATAATGTGATTCTATCTTGCCATTTTTCTAGGGTTTTAGGACTAATTCCGGGGATTTTTTCTACTTCTTCTAATGATGTAAATTTTTGTTGTTGACGGGTAAGAATAATTTTTTGGGCTAATTTTTTACCTACGCCGGGCAAGGTTTCTAATTCTGCTTGTGTGGCGGTGTTAAGGTTGATTTTTGTAGGTGTAAGATTTTTAATTGATGAAGGTGTTTGAATTTGGGGACATGTTTGTTTTTCCTCTGTAATTTTAGCTTGGATTCTTGGTGGTAATCCTGGTTGGATTTTGGCGTAAAGACGGTTAAATTCTCGTTCATAATGAGCAGCAACGGTGGGATTTTCAATAATTATTAATGTTTCATCATTACCGCTATTCGCTGCTTCTGACCAATTATGTGAACCTGTAATTACTGTTTTGTTGTCAATGGTGGCGAATTTATGATGTAGCAAATCTCCTTTAGCTAATGTGGGTATGCCTACTGTAGTAATGGGGTTTTTCCAAGGATTATTATCAATTTCATATTTACATTTTTCGCTTAAAGCTACTCCCATCATATCTAAAGCCTCGCTGTAAGGACGGTAGGCAAATTGGGGTTCAATCAGGGCGCGAATGGGAATGTTTTTTTGATGGCGTTGTTGGAGAGTGTTAGCGAGGCGTTGTTCTGAAAATACAAATAATGCTAAATCAACGTTTTTTGTAGCGGTTTCTAAGGTTTTGGCAATGAGTCCGTTACTGCTATTAATCCAAGGTTGCGTGGGGGAGATAGGAGAAAATTGGACGGTAATTTTACTATCACCAAGTAGGATTTGTTTAGGTAGACGTAAGGGTTTTTGTAAGCCAAATTTACTATCTGGTTGACCTTCTGGCCCGTCACCCCACATCAGATTAAATTCTTCGGTAAAGATGGCTGCTAATTCTGGACTATCTATTTTTAATAGGTTATTGGCATTACCTAAACTTGCAGGATTATTAAAGTCTCCTGATGTATCACTTAAGGTAAAATTCGCCGAAGTGACAATCACAAAACGATTATCAATCACGACAAATTTATGGTGCATTAAATCACTGCCGGCTGTGCGATCGCCACTTTTGTCATCTACAATGGGAATACGGGCATTTTGGATAATTATTAAGGCATCTCGTTGGTTAATTTCTTCTGTTGTCAGTTGATTGTCTTTATTCAGGTCTACAAATTGGCGAAATTCTTGATAGCGTTGTTTTTCTCTAGGATTAAGTTTACTTAATTCTGCGGAAGTAAGGTTACTCCAAGGGCGGGAGTAGGTATTTTCTAAAATTAATCTAACTTTTACTCCGGCTTGACGTTTTTTCGCTAAGGCTTGGGCAATTTTGGGTAAACGCAATTCTTGGACGGCTACATCAATTGTAGATTTAGCTTGTAAAATATGATCAGCAATCAGTTGTTCTAAGTCATCACCAAGGCGGGTTTGTTGACGATAAGTTTCTTGATATTCTGAAGATTGAGAATTGTTAAAGTAAACTTGAATTAACGGGTCTTGCGGTAGCGAAGCTAATTTCTGCTGGGAAGATTGAACTTGTTGACAACTGATTAGGGGAAATAGTAACAAAAAGATATAAGCAAAATATTTTTTACTCGACAAATTTGACACGGTAATCTGCTAATAGTAGATAGGGGGTAAACATTTCTAGTAAGAATTCAGGAGTCAGGAGTCAGGAGTCAGAATGCTGATCTAATAAGGAATAGACAGTAGTAATATTTCTTGAGAATAATTCAGCTTGACTGTAAAAGTCTCTTTAATGCTGAATTCTGGATTCTGGATTCTGAATAC